>NZ_AP024484.1:1807500-2120000 GCF_017347605.1 Prevotella herbatica | reverse complement strand
GATTCTTCTCCTCTCGGGAACGGACCTTAGCACCCGTCCCCTTACTGCATATCTGCCGCTCATGAGCATTCGGAGTTCGTCAGGTCTCGATAGGCGGTGAAGCCCTCTTGACCTATCGGTCGCTCTACCTCTCATGAGGATCAATACACGCGGCACCTAAATGCCTTTCGGGGAGTACGAGCTATCTCCAAGTTTGATTGGCCTTTCACTCCTACACTCAACTCATCCAGAAGCTTTTCAACGCTTATTGGTGCGGACCTCCATTCCGTGTTACCGGAACTTCATCCTGGTCAAGTGTAGATCACTTGGTTTCGCGTCTACCCCCTCTGACTGAACGCCCTGTTCAGGCTCGCTTTCACTGCGGTTGCGGGGCTTAACCCCTTAACCTTGCCAGAGATGGTAACTCGTAGGTTCATTATGCAAAAGGCACGCCGTCACTGATTGCTCAGCTCCGACCGCTTGTAGGCGTATGGTTTCAGGAACTATTTCACTCTTCTTATCGAAGTTCTTTTCACCTTTCCCTCACGGTACTGGTTCACTATCGGTCTCACAGGAGTATTTAGCCTTACCGGATGGTCCCGGCAGATTCGCGCAGAATTCCTCGTGCTCCGCGTTACTCAGGATACCACTATGCCGGATTCAACTTCACATAAGGGGCTATCACCCGCTATGGCTGAACTTTCCAGTTCATTCTGTTCATTGTCTCCATACAATCACGTGGTCCTACAACCCCGGCGGTGCGTTGCCACATCACCGGTTTGGGCTGGTCCCCGTTCGCTCGCCACTACTAGGGGAATCATTATTTATTTTCTCTTCCTCCGGGTACTAAGATGTTTCAGTTCCCCGGGTTAACCCTCACGACTGGCGTGAGTGACTGTCCTTCAGACAGACGGGTTGTCCCATTCGGAAATCCTCGGATCAGCGGCTATTTGCACCTACCCGAAGCTTATCGCAGCTTATCACGTCCTTCATCGTCTCTGTGAGCCTAGGCATCCACCATACGCCCTTTCTTACTTTCTTTCGCCAACATGACATTAATGTCATGAGGTTGCTCATACTTTCAGCTGTTAAGTGAAATCCTTAAATCTTGCGATTTTCTTGATTTCAAAGTTTGAACTTTATTACTTTACAGTTTTGCTTGTGTCAATATGTCAAAGATCTATCTGGAATGCATATACTTAATCAAAAGTATGTTCCATGTGTGGAGAATAACGGATTCGAACCGTTGACCCCCTGCTTGCAAAGCAGGTGCTCTAGCCAGCTGAGCTAATCCCCCGAGGGATTGTAAGGAGTAGTCCCAGGCAGACTTGAACTGCCGACCTCCACATTATCAGTGTGGCGCTCTAACCAACTGAGCTATAGGACTATATCTTCCAGCTGGTTCATTCAAGCTACGTGGGCTTTTTGCTGCCCAGCTTCCTTATTTCTCTTATATCTATAAACAGTTCAGTGAGTACAAGAAGGAAAAGAACCAAACTCTTGTTCTATCCTTATATATAATCCATTGTTGGAAAATCGTCTCCAGAAAGGAGGTGTTCCAGCCGCACCTTCCGGTACGGCTACCTTGTTACGACTTAGCCCCAATTACCAGTTTTGCCCTAGGCCGTTCCTTGCGGTCACGGACTTCAGGCACCCCCGGCTTTCATGGCTTGACGGGCGGTGTGTACAAGGCCCGGGAACGTATTCACCGCGCCATGGCTGATGCGCGATTACTAGCGAATCCAGCTTCGTGGGGTCGGGTTGCAGACCCCAGTCCGAACTGGGACCGGCTTTAAGGATTGGATTACTTTTGCAAGCAACCGTCTCTCTGTACCGGCCATTGTAACACGTGTGTAGCCCCGGACGTAAGGGCCGTGCTGATTTGACGTCATCCCCACCTTCCTCACACCTTACGGTGGCAGTATCTCCAGAGTGCCCAGCATCACCTGATGGCAACTAAAGAAAGGGGTTGCGCTCGTTATGGCACTTAAGCCGACACCTCACGGCACGAGCTGACGACAACCATGCAGCACCTTCACAGAGGCCCCGAAGGGCATCACCATCTCTGGATCTTTCCTCTGCAATTCAAGCCCGGGTAAGGTTCCTCGCGTATCATCGAATTAAACCACATGTTCCTCCGCTTGTGCGGGCCCCCGTCAATTCCTTTGAGTTTCACCGTTGCCGGCGTACTCCCCAGGTGGGATGCTTAATGCTTTCGCTTGGCCGCTGGCCCAGGTGGGTCAACAGCGGGCATCCATCGTTTACCGTGCGGACTACCAGGGTATCTAATCCTGTTCGATACCCGCACTTTCGAGCTTCAGCGTCAGTTGTGCTCCCGTAAGCTGCCTTCGCAATCGGAGTTCTTCGTGATATCTAAGCATTTCACCGCTACACCACGAATTCCGCCTACGTTGCGCACACTCAAGTCTGCCAGTTCGCGCTGCAATTCAGATGTTGAGCATCTACATTTCACAACACGCTTAACAGACGGCCTACGCTCCCTTTAAACCCAATAAATCCGGATAACGCCTGGACCTTCCGTATTACCGCGGCTGCTGGCACGGAATTAGCCGGTCCTTATTCATACAGTACCTGCAAATAACCACACGTGGCTAACTTTATCCCTGTATAAAAGCAGTTTACAACCCATAGGGCCGTCATCCTGCACGCTACTTGGCTGGTTCAGGCTTTCGCCCATTGACCAATATTCCTCACTGCTGCCTCCCGTAGGAGTTTGGACCGTGTCTCAGTTCCAATGTGGGGGACCTTCCTCTCAGAACCCCTACTGATCGTTGCCTTGGTGGGCCGTTACCCCGCCAACAAGCTAATCAGACGCATCCCCATCCATAACCGATAAATCTTTATTCCTAATCAGATGCCGTCAAAGGAAATTATAGAGCATTAGTCTTACTTTCGCAAGGTTATTCCCTAGTTGTGGGCAGGTTGGATACGCGTTACTCACCCGTGCGCCGGTCGTCGACAAGGAAAGCAAGCTTTCCTCTCGTTACCCCTCGACTTGCATGTGTTAAGCCTGTAGCTAGCGTTCATCCTGAGCCAGGATCAAACTCTCCATTGTAAAATATTATATATTCTATTTCTAGAATGTCTGTAATCTGTTCAGAACGAATCTCCTAAATTATTGTAGTCTAAAACCTGATTTTTTCGAAACCGAACCTAAGTCCGGTGACGGTTTGTTTCTTTTTACCCGAGTACCGAAATAAATCCCAGCACTCGCTTCTTGTACTACTTTTCTGTCTATGTAAATCTTTTCAAAGAACTCTTTCTTTTGCTGTAAGAGAAGCGTTGTTCTCAAAAGCGAATGCAAAAGTATAGGTTTTTATCCGAACCTCCAAATCTTTTTATGAAAAAGTTTCAATTATATTTCATTATTTCCGTTTTGTTGACAGAATCATGTATTTCAAAATATATACACATTATTATATATAAAAGGAACTCTTAATGCTTATAGTTATGCCAGACAAATAGCTAAACAAAGGGGATTCCTACCTGTGAAAATTCGTTTTTTCTAGCTACGAAGCTACGTAAACGGATTAACTTACTGTTGTTTAGCAAGTTACGTAATATTTTACAGAAATACAGCTACGGCAGGCTACGTTCGAGCTACGGCATGGGATGGCGTTTCAACGATGAAACGGAAAAGATGGAATTATTCGGGATTACTTTTGAACCGGAAAAAGAAAACGTTTTAACGATGGAATGGAAACGTTTTAACGATATAACGGAAACGTTTGATCGATGGAATGCAAACGTTATGTCGTAGGAATGAAAACGTTATAACGATACAATAGAAACGTTTGATCGTAGAAACGGTTTGATGGATGGGTATTAATGGTCTGCCGTCAGTCTTCTAGGTTTCATTCTTCCTACATACAGTTTTCTAAAAAAAAGCGTCGAAGTGTCGAGTCCTTGATCATCAGGAAGTTATGTTAAGAACAAGTGTCGGCAAGGTGTCGGTGAAGTGTCGGTAAAAATCAGAAATGCGCCGACACCTTACCGACACTTCACCGACACTTAAATCACAGCTAACATATTGATAGTCAGACATTCGACACTTAGACACTTATATTTTAAAAAGTCCTAGTACGCACGTACGTACATAATATATATAAGCGTTTAAATATATATCTCAGAAAGAATGTCATATTGAAATTCACCTATGTTTTTGGGCTAAGACTTCAATTCTATATCAAAACACCTGATATTGACGTAGCTTGAACGTAGCCTGACGTAGCTAACTTTCCTAGTACAAACGTTCTCCTTCCCTTTGTATAAAGCCGGTTCAGGAGATGACGTAGCTACGTAGCTAAAAAATGAAAAGCATAAGGTGATAATATGACTGACAACAATAAAAAGCTGCACAGCAAAAAGACATTAACAAAAAGCCTTAACTCCAATATAACAATATCAAGGAGTTAAGGCTTCTTTATAATAGACTAGACTGAACTAAAATTCAATAATCATAGACTGGCGAGGCTGTAATTTTATATCTTTTGATATATCAACGCTATTTCCAGTCACGACATCCTTTGCAGAACTGTTGCTACCAATAACCTCAGCATAACGAGATACAGGCATTAAAACATCATTTGTTGTACCATTAAGAATTGTAAGAACTGTCTTACCTCCATACTGACGTGCTATGACATAAACGCCCTTGAAAGGAACAAACTGAATCTGCTTTCCTTTGGTAACAACTTCATTATTCTGACGCCAATGCAGCAGTTTGCTTACCCAATTAAACATGGCATTTTCATCCATACTCCTACCCTCTGCTGTAAAGGCATTATGAGAATCACCAGCAAAACCTCCAGGGAAATCCTTTCTCACATTACCATCCGTTTTTTCCTTAGTACCGTTCATCAGCACTTCTGTTCCATAATAGAGTTGAGGAATACGGTTAACTGTGAGCAATATAGATAATGCCTGTTTTAGAGCAAGCGTGTCTTTACCATTACCAAGGAATCTATCAGTATCGTGATTTTCAATAAAAGCCATAACATTTGATGGATTCTGATAAAGATAATCGTAACAGAAACTACCATAGATACGATTAAGTCCCTTCCACCAATCATCAGTCTCTTCGTTCTTTGCCTGATTAATCTTATCATAGAAACTAAAGTCCATTACCGTCTTCAAATAACTATTGACAGTAGATAACTTTGAATCTTTCTGCCACGCAGCAGTATAAGCAGGTTCAGTTACCCAAGTTTCACCAACAGTATTAAAGTTGGGATATTCGTTATCAATTGTCTTCATCCATAACGACATCGCATTTCTATCAGCATAAGGGTACGTATCCATGCGGATTCCGTCTATACCAACAGTTTCTATCCACCATTCACTATTTTGAATTAGGTATTTGATTACATGCGGATTGTGCTGATTAAGATCAGGCATGCTTGGCACAAACCAACCATCTACAGTCTCATGCAAATCAATTTTGCTTGCATAAGGATCTAATACAGGAGTTAGCTTATAACTTGTCTGAAGATATTTTGACTTACCATCCTTTGCCCCGAAACCTGTCATAGGATTTCGACCATCAAGTTTCTTTTCTTTTAACCAATCCGGGGTATTAAACCAGTCGGCAGAAGGAATATCGGCAACCCAAGGATGTTCAAATCCACAATGATTGAAAATCATATCCATTACGACTTTCAGCCCATGCTTATGGGCATCATCAATAAGAGCTTTGTACTCGTCGTTTGTTCCAAATCTTGGATCTACACGATAATAATCAGTTGTGGCATAACCGTGATAAGTACTGAAACCATTATTATCTGGAGAATTATTTTCCAATACAGGAGTAAACCACAACGCCGTAACACCAAGTTGATTGAAATAATCAAGATGCTGACGTATTCCAGCTATATCGCCTCCATGACGAAGACTAGGCATAGTTCGATCTACAACATATTTATTCATGCCCTTCAAAGGCTTACTGATATTCTTACCAGAAGCAAAACGGTCTGGCATGAGCATATAAAGTACATCGGAATTAGAGAAGCCATAACGCTTGTCACCTTCCATTGCCCTATTCTTCAACTGATACTTAATTGTGACAGAAGACTTGCCTGTAAAAAACTTCAAAGGCATTTCACCAGCCTTTGCCCCGCCAACATTAAGATAAACTAAGAGATAGTTTGGTGAATCAAGACGCACCACGCTGTCAACCTTTACTCCATTGTAGTTAACCTTTACATCGGCATTCTTAATGTCCTTACCATAAACCATTAACTGAAGGGAAGGATTTTTCATCCCAACAAACCAGTTTGCTGGTTCGACCTTGCTAACCTTAACTGCACCATTCATTGTCATTGCAGACAATAATAAACTGATACTGAATATAAATTGCTTCATTGGTATTTATTTATTATACATTATCAAGGCAGACTGTGCATCTACAGTAACTTTACCGCCAGCAAGCTGTCCTAATCCATTTTCATTAATCACTCCGTCACAACCGACAACGGTATACTCATCCTGCGGAACATCAACGTCACATGGCGAGTTATTACCATTGAGCAGTACAATGATATTTTTCCATTTATCACCACCGGCATTGTCTTTTAATATAAAACCTACCATACATGGTTGAATAGGAAGGAACTGAAGTTTTTCTCTGACCAAATCGGCATCTCCGAGACGAAAAGCAGGATGATTCTTCCTAAGCTGTATCAAGTTCTTATAATATTCAAACACCTGTGGATACTTATCCATATTGTTCCAGTCTAGACTATTTATAGTGTCTGGCGAACTAAAAGAATTATGCACACCTTTTTTATCGCGCAACATCTCTTCACCACTGAGCATGAACGGGACACCCTGAGAAAGGAATACTGCAGTCTGAGCTAACTCGTCAAGACGTATAATCTGATCTGCATCAGCATTCGGCACAGAACTCTTTAGACGGTCAACAAGACACATATCATCGTGGCAACTCACATAGCTAATCTGTTGTGTTGGCTGCAAGGCCCAAGGTTTCTTGTCATAGTTTACCTTTTGCATATCAACCTGTGGATGCATGATACCACCAACGATACCAAATTTCAAGCTTTCTTCCTCTCCTGAAATGCCAGCAAGAAATGCACCTTTATGATCGTCGTTAAAAGGACCACGAAGAGCATCGCGCATATCATCACTGAAAGCAGCTATTCCAGGCATTTCTAATATGTTTGCCTTTACTGCTAGTTTCTCTACAGGATATGCACAATTACCGGCACTCCAACCTTCTCCATATATAAATATTGTAGGATCAATGCTATTTACCTCTGCGCGTATCTCATTCATCGTCTCAATGTCATGTACCCCCATGAGATCGAAACGGAAACCATCAATATGATATTCATTAATCCAATATTTTACACTCTCAAGCATGAAACTACGCATGAGAGGCTTTTCTGAAGCCGTCTCATTTCCACATCCAGAACCGTTAGACGGTGTTCCATCAGCATTATAGCGATAGTAATATCCTGGATACGTCTTTTCAAAGTTGCTGTTTTTGAGATCGAATGTGTGATTATACACAACATCAAGGATAACTCTTATCCCAGCATTATGCAAAGCCTGCACCATGCGTTTAAACTCATAGATACGCTTTACCGGAGAATAAGGATCTGTGGAATATCCACCATCGGGCACATTATAGTTTACAGGATCATACCCCCAGTTATATTGTGCACTGTCAAGGTGTGTCTCGTCAACAGATGCATAATCGAAAGAAGGCAAAATATGAACGGCATTAATACCCAATTGCTTAAGATGTTCTATCGCCTTCGGTTCGGTTAAAGAAAGAAACTTACCCTTATTGATTATCCCAGAAGACGCATCAACAGAATAATCACGCCAATGCATTTCATAAATAACCAAGTCGGCAGGTGATTTTATCAACGGTCGCACATCGGCATCCCAGTTATCAGGATTAGTATCAAGCATGTTAAGGATTGCTCCACGTCTGCCATTAACCCCAACAGCCTTTGCAAAAACGCCAGGAGTCTCCCCTTTGCCTATATCAAACGTATAGAACTTTCCCTTGAGATTGCCTTTTATAATTACTTTCCACTTATCAGCGCCATCGCTCTTCATCCTTATGGTCTTGAGCAACTTGCCTGAAATACCATTGTCGTATATGCGAACAACACCCTTACTAGGTGAGTTCAGACTAAAAACAGTCTGCTCAGGACTGTAAGACATCTCATTAAAGACATCCTGTGCTTGAGCAAACTGAAATAGCAAAGCTGACAATGCTGTCATATATAAGGATTTTATATTCATAATATAAACATTAAAGCTTAATAACGCTAACTGCAAATCCGCCACCACGTGCCTCATCAATTTTCAGCACGTCACCTTTCTTTACAGCTTTCTTTGTGATAACATAAGCCTTTGGATTCTTCTCATAGTCGGCATTCTTTGCATCTGCATATACGGTGCAAGCATACTTCTTTCCCTTTTCAAGGAAATCAAGTTTGATGGTACTCTTATGACCATTCTCGTCACACTTGCCACCGATAAACCAATTATCTGTTCCCTTAGCTTTACGCGCTACAGTAATGTAATCACCAGGTTCAGCCTCTAGATATTTACTATCAGACCAATCTACCGCTACATCACGTATAAACTGGAAAGCATCATCATACTTCTCATAATGTTCAGGAAGGTCGGCAGCCATCTGCAACGGACTATACATTACAAGGTATAGAGCTAGCTGACCGCACAATGTGGTATGCACATAAGAAGTATTCTTTGACCAAGTCTTCAACTGAGTTTCGAAGATGCCAGGTGTATAGTCCATTGGACCACCCTGCAAACGAGTAAACGGCAATACTACAGTATGATCAGGATTGCTTCCACCAAAAGCCTCATACTCTGTACCTCTTGCACTCTCGTTACCAACAAGGTTAGGATATGTGCGGCAAAGTCCGGTAGGACGTGTAGCCTCGTGGGCATTAACCATGATATGATGCTTTGCAGCCATCTTTACATTATAAAGATAATGATTGTTCATAAACTGTCCGTAATGGTGTTCACCACGTGGGATAATATCTCCTACATAACCCGTCTTCACTGCGTCGTATCCATATTTATTCATCAAATTGAAAGCATCTTCCATGTGGCGCTCATAGTTGATAGCCGATGAAGAAGTTTCGTGGTGCATAAGTAGTTTCACGCCCTTTGAATGAGCGTAGTCATTAAGCATTTTGATATCGAAATCAGGATAAGGAGTGACAAAGTCGAAAACATCAAACTTAGAGTTTCCAGCCCAGTCTTCCCAACCTTCGTTCCAACCTTCAACTAGGACCTCGTTAAGTCCATTCTTTGCTGCGAAATCAATATATTTCTTAACTTCAGCATTATTAGCTCCGTGAGTTCCATTTGGCTTACATTTAGAGTAATCAGTTACTCCAAGACGTACAGAAGGCAAATCATTAGTATAACTCCATGAGTTTCGACCAACAATCATCTCCCACCATACACCGCAATACTTTACTGGATGAATCCAAGAAACATCAGAAAGAGCACATGGTTCGTTAAGATTAAGTGTGAGTTTGCAAGAAAGCATGTCACGGGCATCATCGCTCACCATAACTGTTCTCCAAGGCGATTTACAAGGTGTCTGCATATAGCCCTTCATACCTTCGGCATCAGGAGTGAGCCAAGACTCAAACACCATATTCTTGTCGTCAAGGTTCAGGCTCATTGTAGAATAGTCAACACATGCAGCCTCATGTATATTGATATAGAGTCCGTCATCGGTCTTCATCTGTAAAGCGGTCTGCACTCCAGTTGGTGAGAATGTAGTCTGAGAAGAGTTCTCTGTAACAGCAGACTTCATTAGTCCTCGAATTTGAGAAAGCTTAGAAGTAACTGTCTCATATTCCTGTGTATCATAGTCACCCGGTAACCACCAAGCCTTATGATCCCCAGTCATAGCAAACTGGGTATGTTCGTCCTTGATTATAAAATAGTTCAAGTCTTTTTGTTGTGGGAACTCATAACGAAGTCCCATACCATAATCATAAACGCGGAAGCGGATTATGATATTACGGTTGCTTGATTCCTGATTAAGAGTTACAGCCATTTCATTATAATTATTGCGAATGGTTGAAGTTTCCCCCCATACAGGTTTCCAAGTCTCGTCGAATGTTGAAGTTTTTGTGTCGGCAACTGTAAAGCCATCCATTAGGTCAGTCTCCTTAAAGCCTTTAGAGGCATGCTTGTTTTTAGCTAGTTCAAGTCCTAAGTGACTTGGTTTGATTACAGCTTTGTTCTTGTATGTCATCGAATATGTAGGCACACCATTGCCGGTAAGTGAAAACGTTAAGCTCACTTTGCCGTCAGGAGACTTTATTGTCTGTGCGGCAGCTAACATCGGCAACATCAAAGCGATAAAGAATAGTTGTATTTTTTTCATTTTAAACGTAAATTTATTAAGCATCTCCTTTCCAAGCAAATGGTATGGAGATGCAGTAATTGTTTATTTTCTTCCTGATTGATTTATTAGTTCTGTAATATTTTCCTTGAAATCTATGTTATTTATCAAGTCTTCTATTTTCACATGCATGCGATAACGCCAGTAATGTTTTGGGTTAGCTGGGATGTTTATGCGCTCAGCATTCTGGTCTGCAAGACGAAGTTTCTCGTCTATTGACAACCAGTCCTGAATAGATAAAATACAAAGCATACTAGGTGAAGTGAGGTGACGGCTTATAATATCGCGAGCCAACCAACCAGGAAGTGGATGCGGAGCTGCACCACCACGATAGAGCATCGAATTATAATAAGCCTGAGTGCGTTCAATATCCTCATCCCACCACTGACGAAGCGTCGGCATGTCGTGACTTGAGATTGTACATACTGAGCGGTAAGGGTTACGGCTGAGATGTCCGAATCTCACATGAGGATCCTTAGGCATACTTTGTAGTTCGAGACTTAATATTTTCAATTCGTTCATCACCCAAGGCACACAGTCTGGAACCATACCTAAATCCTCAGCACACACAAGCATACGTGTTGCCTGAACAAGTTTAGGAAGTTTCTTTATTGCCTCACGATACCAAAACTGATTGTTACGGCGATAAAAGTAATCATTATATATACGGTTGAAAATCTCCTTATCGCCATCATATAGTGCCTCATAAGTGAAATCAAACTGAGCACTGATTCTAGGATGGAATTTATTATAATCTTTGTGGTCACGGACAAACAAGACATTACTTATCAATGAATAAAGTCCATCTCTAACCCATGTATCTATATCAGAAGTTTTACCTTCAAAAGCAGCCTCAACTTTACGCTGAGTATCATATTCTGGTTTCATTACCCAAATATCATCATGAGAATGGTTAAGGTATTTATCCTTTACCTCACCAGCATGTTCCTTGAATACACGATCAAGAATCCAATCACTGATAAATGGTTTCGTAAAATGTTCCTCATTAAAATGCAGTCCATAAGCCTCAATTTCCTCGCGAGTCAAACCCAAAGCTGGAGAGAACTGTCCGAGCAGTCCATGAACAGCATCGACGGGTATTTCCCATATACGGAAAAAACCAAGCACATGGTCGATGCGATAGGCATCAAAAAACTTATTCATGTTTTGGAATCTATGTACCCACCATGCACAATCGTCCTTGATCATCTCATCCCAGTTATATGTTGGGAATCCCCAATTCTGACCGTTTACTGAAAAATCATCAGGAGGAGCACCAGCCTGTCCATTAAGATTGAAGTATTTTGGTTCCATCCAAACATCACATCCATTGCGGTTTACACCGATAGGAATATCACCCTTGAGGACTACCCCCTTAGAACGTGCATATTTGTGAACAGACTCCATCTGTGAGTTGAGGATGTATTGAACAAAATAGAAAAATTCAACCTCTTTATATTCCTTACTTCCAGGTGTAGACAGAGCCTTGCGATCATTCTCATTCCACGCAGAATGACCGTTCCATTTAGAGAAGTCTGCTGTTGCATATTTATCTCTCAAACAGCAATACTGTGCATAAGGGACAAGCCATGATTCGGCTTCAGCAAAGAATTTCTTGAATTCAGCACTATTGAATATATGTTTGCCTTCTTGAAGATATATTTCCTGAAGATATTTTAGCTTAGCATCGTTTACCTTCTCATAGTCTATCTGTGCAAGTGAATTAAGCTGAATACGTAAAGATTCAAATTCAGAAGACTTTTGCGCATCCTTAATTTTAGGGAGCAAAGTGAGATCGGCATATTGCGGATGAAGAGCAAAAATACTTATACAACTATATGGATATGAGTCAGTCCAAGTATGAGTGATCGTTGTATCGTTAATTGGTAGGACCTGAAGCACACGTTGATTTGTAGCTGCGATCCAGTCGATTGCTTTTTTTAAATCACCGAAATCACCTATACCGAAACTAGCATCAGAACGCAACGAGAATACAGGAACAAGGGTTCCAGCTAACTTAAGATCAGGAATCTCAAAGAAAGCTTGATCAAGATAATACACTGCAACATCACCATCAGCAATATCAACCAAGTTTATTTCACGATTTAATCCTGTTTCCCAAAGTGTATTCTGATTATCATCGTTATCAATGGCAGCGAATTTAAATTCAAGTTTATTATACTTTAATGTCGAAGCATCTATATCTACAACCCATTCATTATAATTATGCTCGCACATTGGTATTGCCTTGAAGACATCCCATGCACCGAGGGAAGTATCCTTTCCGACAACCGCAAGACTTTTATTGTCACGTAACTGCGGAGCTCTCACGATAAGACGAAGAGTTCTTGAAAAATTAGAAGGTAAGGGAGTTGAAAGTTTACGCTTGTTTACACACTCAGTAAAAGCAGAACTGTATAAATAAGAATCCTCTGGGATATCAATCCAATGATCGAAAACCTTATATGACTTTCCTTTATCAGCACTTATCTCAAGACGATGAGGTTGCGTGAGCCATTCATGACGCTTTTCATTTCCATCACAATCAATACTATAGAAATAGTCGATGACAGAATTCTGTGAGGAAGCAGACTTGTTTAGGTCGTACCACCAATGCTTACCATGAACATTGTTCATTCTGAATTGAGAAAGTTTATCTTTCACATTTTTGACTCTTTCAACAACATTCAGCAAAATTTCTTCGCCAAAGACAGTCTCATAGTCTATATTAAAACTTATTTTCATACGGCGTGTAGTAATTTTTTTGTAAAGATAACAATTAAAAGCTAACTCGGTTTAATGGATTTGCACAAATTCGCCATTTAATAGTGCAATCGTTTGCACGCATGGAAAAAGAAAATCTCCCAATCTATATTAAGATTGGGAGATTTTAATTATTATATTATTAATCTTTATCCTTAATTGCAAACACACAGAGTGCTCCGACAACAAGACAAGCTCCTGCAAAAATCATCATATTACTCTGATTAGAGCCTAGGAGTGAAAGAATTGTTCCGCCCAAAAGAGCAGCTATTATCTGAGGTACACATATTGTACCGTTGAAAAGTCCAAGGTATGCTCCCATGTGACCATAGCCCTGCAAGGCATTTGTAACAAAAGTAAATGGCATGGCAAGCATTGCTGCCCATGCACAACCTATAAGAATAAATGCAATAAACTGCACATACGGATTAGGGATGAAAGGAATAAGCGCAAAACCGATACCGCCAAGAACAAGACTTATGGAATAGCCCAATTTACGATTCTTAAACTGAGGTAGCAACATCGCCCAGACAACACTGCCTAAAGCCTGAACAGCATATAACACGCCAACCCAGTTACCTGCTATCTGATAAGCTTCAGTAGACGTGGCATGAGGATCAAGCATATTCACATGCCAACAGGTATCCGCAATAGCGCCATTAGTATAAGTCCACATATACATGAAAGCAGCCCAACAGAAGAACTGAACTAATCCAACTCTCCAGAATGTAGCAGGTGCATTCGTCAAAAGAGTTATCCAGTTACCACTGGCATGCGAAGAGGTTTCCTCTGTAGCTTCATTATATTCAGCATATTCCTTAGGATTCCACTCCTTAACTTTTACCGTAGTGTATATTACACAAAGTATAAGTACGGCAGCACCTAAATAGAAAGACCAGATAACGGAATCTGGGACAACGCCAGGACTAGCAGTATTGGCTATACCCAAAGCAGTAAAGAAGAACGGAAACACAAAACCGACAACACTACCAGCATTGCACAAGAAACTTTGTAAACTATAAGCCAAAGCCTTCTGCTTCTCGTTAACCATATCACCAACAAGCATCTTAAACGGCTGCATTGCCATATTGATATTAGTATCAAGAAACATCAGCGAGATAAGTCCGAAAATCATTCCCGCACCTACTGACAAACCTAGCGAACCAGCATTAGGTAACAGACACATCACCAATACGGCAACTGTTGCACCAATAAATAAGTAAGGTATACGACGACCAAATCTACACCATGTCTTATCACTCAAAGTTCCCACAATAGGCTGAACTAAGATGCCCATCAACGGAGGGAGTATCCAGAAATAACTAAGGTTATGAGGATCAGCACCAAGAGTGGCAAAGATTCTAGAAATATTAGCACTCTGAAGAGCATAGGCAATCTGTACGCCAAAGAATCCAAAGCTTAAATTCCAAAGCCCCATGATTCCCATATTAGGTTTTTGTTTCATAGTTTAAATCTTATATTCTCTAACTGAGATGTTTTTATTAATTAGTTACATTATCTTGTTGTTCCGCGTATAATAAGACTAGTCCTCACGATTCTCTTCTCAACTTTGTCGGAAGGTATCAAGCCCTCTACCTGTCCTATTAATATATTGGCAGCCTCCTCACCAACAACAACACCACGCTGTTCTACAGTGGTTAGCATCGGGTCACAGGCTATTGCACGCTGTCCATTTGTAAATCCACATATACTAATATCATCAGGAATATGAAAGCCCATACGCTTGGCTGTGTATAGTACTCCAATAGCTGTATCGTCATTTACTGCAAAGAAAGCATCAGGATGGTCTTCCATACTCAATATCTCGGGAGTAATAGCTTCGGCATCAGCCCTATTATCACAATACTTCACAAAACGTGAATCAAGCTGCAATCCGTTGTTGAGCAATGCGTCACGATAACCATTATATCTATTCTTGGTAATTTCGAGTCTCATTGAAAATCCGTAGAATGCAATTCTCTTGCAACCTGTATCAATAAGATGATTCACAGCTGTGTAAGCCCCCATATAATCATCAACAACAACGCGACTGCAATCTACGCCCGTACATATTCTATCATAAAATACCAAAGGGACGCCATGATCTATCAGACTCTGAAAATGATCATACTTAGCTGTATCTTTAGCTTGCGAAACTATCACACCACACACTTTGTTCTCAAAGAATGACTTACATATATCTACCTCACGCTCATATTTTTCATTGCTTTGCGCAACCATGATGCGATATCCACGTGCAGAAGCCTCTTCCTCAATACCACTTAGAATAGAAGAAAAATAAAAATGCGTAAACTGTGGTACTATTACTCCTATAATTTTCACAGGCTTTACACGACTGTTGCGCAAAGTCTCGGCAATAAAGTTAGGATAGAAATTATGCTCACGAGCATAATTCTTTATCAATTCTCGTCTCTTTTCACTTATTCTCGGACTATCTTTAAGAGCACGGGAAACTGTAGCCACGGAAACACCAAGTTCTCTGGCGATATCTTTCATTGTTATAGGTGTAGATTCTTTCATGGTTCTAACTTAAATTTTATGATGCACTCCTTTAGGGGGATCCAACAATTTATTATCGAACATTATGCAAAGACACTGCAAAAAGAGAGCAGAATCATCAAATTTGTTTGAAGGTTTTGTCGAATGCAGCTGTATCTCATGCAAAGATATGCAAATCATTCAAAAGCTGTTTTTTTACACTATCTTTAATTAGCAAAAGTTTGCGCAAACGTTTGCACAATATAAATAACGTTTTTAACTCAAAAAAAGTACAAAGTATCGTTAAGAAAATTACTTTTGCATCGTGAGCCATGACATAACTATGCCATATCACCATGAAACGACAACCTAATAACTTGATGTACTTGTTATTTTTACGGTATTGCCTAAAAACAAAAAAACAATAAATAATATATTAACGTTAACTTAAAAATCAAAGTAAATGATGAAGCAGGTAAAATTCAAATTGCCTTTAAGGAATCTAGCTATCGCTGCTAGTTTATTCCTTTCAGCAACCGCCTTTGCACAGTCTGGAGCTGTTAAGGGGCAGGTAAAAGATGCTACCGGAGAACCTATCATCGGTGCAACTATTACAGCAAACGGTAAAGCCGTAGGTGTAACAGATTTCGATGGTAACTACTCTATCAATGTTCCTAAAGGTACAGAGATTACTATTTCTTATGTAGGAATGTCATCTAAAAAAGTGACAGCATCCGACAATCTAGTAATAACTCTTAAAGACGATAACAAAACTTTAAATGAAGTAGTTGTTATCGGTTACGGTACGGCAAAGAAGAACGACCTTACTGGTTCAGTAACAGCTATTAAACCAGACGCAATGAACCATGGTCTACAGACTAATGCCACAGATATGATGCAAGGCAAAATTGCCGGCGTAAATGTCACTTCTAATGGAGGTGTTCCTGGTAGTGGCGCAACAATCCGTGTTCGCGGAGGTTCATCTCTTAATGCTTCTAACGACCCATTGATTGTTATTGATGGTCTCGCAATGGATTCTTATGGTGTAAAGGGACTTTCTAACCCTTTGTCTATGGTTAACCCAAATGATATTGAGAGTTTCACCGTATTGAAAGACGCTTCGGCAACTGCAATCTATGGTTCTCGTGCATCTAATGGTGTCATCATTATTACAACCAAGAAGGGACGCAAAGGACAAAAACCACAAGTAAGCTATTCTGGAAACGTTTCGGTTTCAACAAAGAAGAAGACTCTTAAAGTTATGGACGGTCCTACATATACAGATTTTATTAAGAATCTATATGGTGAGAACAGTGATGCTTACAAGGCTCTTGGATGGTATGATAACGATGGAAACCAACACTTTGCTAACACAAATTGGCAAGACCAAATTTATCGTACAGCATTGTCTACTGATCATAATGTAACCGTGAGCGGTGGCGCTGGAAATATGCCATACCGTGTATCTATGGGTTACACAAACAGTCAAGGTATTGTAAAGACATCTAACTTCGAGCGTTACACTGCAAGTTTCAATTTAGCACCATCTTTCCTAAATGATCATTTGACTTTCAATATCAATGCTAAAGGAATGATAGCAAAAAATAAGTATGCTGACGGTGGTGCTATCGGAGCTGCACTTTATATGGATCCAACTAAACCTGTAAGAGCTGATAACAGTATCTACAATAATTACTTCGGTGGTTATACACAGTGGTATACAAAAGCTGAATTTGGTGATGCATCTTGGACTCAAACTAGTAACCGTAATGCTACAGGTAATCCAGTAGCTACTCTAAATCAGAAAGACGACCATTCAATTTCTAGAACTTTGATTGGTAACATAGAAGGTAACTATAAAGTCCAAGGTTTTGAGGACTTGCAACTACACGTAAATGCAGGTATGGATGTTTCTAACGGTAAGCAGACGACAACATGGAGTCCTTACTCTAAGGATAATAACTATTACGGTTATTATGGCTGGACTAAGCAGAAATCATATAATCTGCAACTTTCCATGTATGCACAATATAGTCATGACTGGCTTGGCAATGGAACAAAAGACACACCAGACCATCATTTTGACATTATGGGGGGATATGAGTGGCAGCACTTTCACAACCAGACAGACTATGCAAATTGGGGAACATATCCTAGTACTAATACATTGTCAGGTCAGAAATTCAATGAGAAATCAGCAGAGCATGGTGATATAACCCTAATGAAAACAGAGAACTATCTTGTCTCTTTCTTCGGACGTATGAATTATACGTTGTTAAACCGCTATATGATGACTTTCACTCTCCGTGATGATGGTTCTTCTCGTTTCAACAAGAACAATCGCTGGGGTTTGTTCCCATCAGTAGCAGTGGCTTGGCGTATAAATGACGAGGCTTGGTTGCGCGATGTTAAGGCTATTAATGACTTGAAGCTCCGTTTAGGTTGGGGTATTACAGGTCAGCAAGAAGGAATTGGCGATTACACTTATATCGCAACATACACACCTAACATAGCTCACGCATACTACCCTCTTTTGGGTGACGGCACAACATATCGTCCAGACGTTTACAATCCAAACCTTACTTGGGAAAAGACAACGACATGGAATGCAGGTCTTGACTTGAGTTTACTCAATAATCGTTTGGGATTCAGCGTTGATTATTACTATCGCAAGACCAAAGACTTGATTAACACTGTATTCGTTTCTGCTGGTGGTAACTTTGGTAACAAGATGACATCAAATGTTGGTTCATTACACAATAGTGGTATTGAATTCGCAACAACAGTTCGTCCTATTGTCACAAAAGATTTCTCTTGGGAGATGAACTACAACGTTACATATAACAAAAATAAGGTTGATGAATTGCTTACTGGTAGCGGAAGTAACTACTATGTAGATTCAAGAGATGGTGGCATATCTATCGGTACAGGCGGTAATGTAGAAGCAAACGCTGTTGGTCATTCTGTAAACGCATTCCACGTTTATCAACAGGTTTATGACGCTAATGGCAAACCTATTACCAATACTTTCGTAGATCGCAATAATGATGGCGTAATAAATGATGCAGATAAATATTATTACTATAAGCCAACTCCAGACGTTACAATGGGATTCGGAAACAAGTTCCTATATAAGAACTGGGATTTAGGTTTCACAATGCGTGCTAGTCTTGGAAATTATGTATACAATCATAATCTTGCAGCTTCAATGAATGTTGGTAAAGGTTCTGTTTATCAGTTGGCTTATTTAGGAAACCGCCTTACAGACGCTGTTGCTATTGGTATCACAACTCCTGAAACAAATCAGGTTTACTCTGATTACTTCGTTCAAAACGCTAGTTTCCTGAAAATGGACAATATAACATTAGGTTATAGTTTCCAGACTTTATTTGGTGCAAAGATCTCTGGTCGTGCATATGCAACCGTTCAAAACGTCTTTACAATAACTAAGTACAAAGGAATTGATCCTGAAGTTGCTAACGGTGTAGACAACAATATATACCCACGTCCATTCCAGGCTATCGCTGGTGTTACTCTTAACTTCTAAGTAATTTAAAGACATATATATTATGAAACTAAGATTTAAAAATATATTACCTGCAGCAGCTATTGCTCTCTCTCTTACAGGATTATCTTCTTGTACAGGTGACTTAGATGTTGAAAATATAAATCCACAGCAGGTATCAAAATTCGACCAAAATGCCATATTCAATAAGGTTTATGCCAATATGGTACTTACTGGTCAGACAGGCCCTGACGGAAATAGAGATATTCAGGATGTTGATGAAGGTGCATCAAACATGATTCGTCAAATCTGGAATGCAAATGAACTTACAACAGACGAGGCAGAGTGTACATGGGGTGACCAAGGACTTCCTGAATACAACCACAACACTTGGGGTGACTCTCATCCTATGTTGCAGGCCCTGTATTATCGCTTAATGTTCGGTGTTACTGTTTCTAACTTCTTCCTAACACAAACTTCGTCTAGTACAGATGCAACAACACATGTTGAACGTGCTGAGGTTCGCTTTATGAGAGCATTATATTACTATTATATGATGGACTTATATGGAAATCCTCCTATGGCAACAACGATGGACAATCCAAAACCAAAACAGGCTACACGCCTTGAAGCATTCACATTCGTAGAAAGTGAATTGAAAGCTGTACTTGGTGAAAATGCGAATGATAATGCCGATGTACTTTCAGATGCCCCTGTTTCTTATGGTCGTGCGTCAAAGGCTGCAGCAAATCTTCTGTTAGCCCGTATCTACATAAATGCAAAGGTTTATACTGGTACAGAGCGCTGGAATGATGCCAAGACTTATGCTCAAAAGGTTCTCGGTGACAAAAGCTTCAGCTTACTTACTAGCGATAGTAATGGATACACTGCATACCAGAAACTCTTCATGGGTGATAATGATACAAACGGAGCACAGAATGAAATTATCCTTCCTGCAATCCATGATGGTATCACAACACAGACTTGGGGCGGTTGCTTGTTCATCATTGCTTCAACTACAAATGGTGATATGCTGAAACAGTTCTCTACAGGAACAACAGAAAACTGGGGTGGTAACCGTTGCCGTTTGCAATTCACCCAACAGTTCTTCCCTAATAATGATGCCGCACAGGATTCTTTACCTCCAAGAGTAGCTAAAAAGGCTGGAGATGATCGCGCTTTATTCTATACATGGAAGCGCAAACCATCTATCGAAGATGAATCTTCTTTCGGAAGCGGTTATGCATACGTAAAGTTTCTGAATGTTCACTCAGATGGTTCTCAAGTTCATCATACTCAGTTTGTTGATACAGACTTCCCTATGTTACGTATGGCAGAAGCTTATTTAATATATGCAGAAGCAGACGCAAGAATTAATGGAGGTAGCTGTACACCAGACGGTGTTGCAAAGTTAAACGCTCTTCGTACACGTGCACATGCAAAGACCTTAACTTCTGCTGACTTAGACGTACTATGCAGTGAATGGAGTCGTGAATTCGGTTTCGAAGCCATGCGCCGTACAACTCTTATCAGATTCAACAAATACGGTGGTCAAAGTGCATATAAATGGCAATGGGAAGGTGGAGAAGAGAATGGAAAGTCATTCGATGCTCACTACAACATCTTCGCAATACCTGCATCTGACATGAATGCCAATAGTGAGAACTTAAAGCAGAACCCTGGTTATTAATCGATTTGAACATATCGACAACGTTGATTGTTCTAAAAGGAAATTAATATAAAAAGTATATATTATGAAAAAATTAAATATATTGGTTACATTGTTAATGGGTGGACTGCTTTTCACATCCTGTAATAGTGATCGTGACGACAACCCAACATTTACTTTGCCGGCATCATTCACGCTAAATGTACCGGCTAATGCAAACAACAATGTTTATGACTTGATTAATTCAAGCTCAATAACATTTACAGCTAACCAACCTGATTATGGTGGTTTCCCATTGCCAACAAGCTATGCGATGCAAGTTTCAATGGATTCTACTTTCACTGATGCTAAAGATGGAAAAGTTGCAAATTATATAGAATTGCCTACACCATTCGCTTCAACAACAATGAGTATAAAAGCTTCTGAGTTGAATGAACAAATAATAGCTCTTTATGAAAGTGTGAAGAACACAGACAGCTATGATAATCAGGTTCGTCCTATGTATATTAGAGCAAAGGCTTCTGTATCAACTATCAGCAACAGCGTTGTGTACTCAAACGTTGTAAAACTGCCTAATGTATTAGCTAATTATAAGGCTCCGGATATTTCTCTTCCTACAGATATGTATGTTGTAGGTGGAAGCATCGGAGAATCTTGGAAGACTTGGCAAAAGATGAGTCCAGTATTTAATTCAGCTGGTCAATTCTATACAGTTATCTACATGCCTGCTAATGGAGTATTCAAATTCGGTACTAAAGAAAATGATTGGAATGGTGCATCTGCAATAAACACCATTACAGATACTAACAATGCTGCTGGTGTATCAGCTGGCTCTGGTGACAATATTACGTTTGCTAACGCAGGCTGGTATGTATTGAAGTTTGTAGACAAGATCAAGGGTGCAAAGATTCAGTATGACCTGATCATTGATAAAGCTGTTGTTAATATCACTGGTACTACGGTTGGTGGTTTCGACCAATCTATACCTTGTACAGCTCCAGCTGATCAAACAGGGCAATGGGTTTCACAGCCATTTACTGCTGCTGGAGAAGTTCGCGCTTGCGTAAGCGTTCCTGGTGCAGATTGGTGGTGCACAGAGTTTACTATGCAAATTTCAACTGGTAATATCCACTACCGTGTAGAGGATATTCCAAATAACTGGTTGGAAACATTGGGTGCAGACTACTCTATTCAAGCTAAAGTTGGTCAGAAGTTATACTTCAGCTTTGACACTGGTAAAGCTAGCTTAAAATAGGACAAAACTCTCCCTACCGTTGAGGTGGGGAGAAATTGATAACCAAATAAAAGATAATTCAATATGAAGAATTTATTTATATATGGCGGATTGCTTTTGTCAGCCGTTGCCTTGAGTTCTTGTAACCAAGATTTCGGTGACTGGGCTAGTCTCCAGAAAAATGATCAGGAAGCTACCGCTGCCGCTTATGGTCTAAACTTCACTGGATCAGGAGTAGATATTGACATGAATGCAGACAAAGTTCAAGACTCATTGGACATTATCGCCGTTACAAGTTCTAATACTAACGTAGCTAATGTTATAGTTAAGGGTGTTACTGTCAACGGGCTTGTTATTCCTTATGCATTACATGGTACAACTGTTCGCGTTGCTACAGCTCAACTTGATGAAATAGCAAAAGAATCTTTGAAAAGTCAGAAATATGAAAAGAGAGCTTTGAACGTTACAGCTACAACATCAGCAGTGCTTACATCTGGAGAGGCTGTTGCTATTAGTGGCTCAGTAACTCAGAATGAAACACCTATAAAGACTCCAGACGTTGACGCAAAGGGTTATTTCATGCTAGGAAATGTCAATGATAATGGTTGGACTCCGAATAAGCCCGTTTGGCTGAAAGAAACAAAAGATGGTTCACATATCTATACTGCTGCAGTAAAAACAACAAGCGATACGAACTGGTTCAAGTTCTTCGGTGGTTCAGGATATGTTGGTGATGGAACAACTTGGGATAACGTAAATCCTGTCGCATTTGGTTGTGCTACTAATGGCGATGCTTCTACATTCAACTACCTTAGCTGGAAAAACGTACAGACACCAACAATCCAAGGTGCCGGTACATGGATTGTTACTTTTAATGCAAATACATGGACTTACACTGTATCTAAGCCTATCATGTATATGGCCGGTGACGCCAACGGTTGGAAACAGATTGATTATTTAGGAAGTACTGATGGTGACAATTTCAGTGGTTTCATGTATCTAAACAACAAAGGATTCAAATTCAGTTCTGAAGCCAACTGGGATGGAACGAACTATGGTGCTGACTTCTCTACAGATACACAAGCTGCCAATATTAGTCTACCTACCGGTGATGCTGATGGTTATTATAAAGTAGACCTTACTTTATCTACAAAGAAGATGACCTTCACGCCAATCACAGTAATCGGCCTTGTTGGTGATGCGACACCTAATGGTTGGCCTTCAGACGCTAATCCTAAAGGAGATGCAGTTATGACCTACAACGTAGCTGATCGTGCTTGGGAAATTAGTGGTGTAACATTAAAGTCTGGTGAATTGAAGTTCCGTGCTAATTACGCATGGGATATAAACTGGGGTGGAACAACAGATAACCTTACACAAAGCGGTGCTAACATTAAGATTACCGAAGATGGTACTTATGACATCAAACTTTATGCATGGGCTGACGGATTTGCTAAATATGAGATTACAAAGAAGTAATTAATATCACATCTATCTATAATTTAAAAGACGTTGTTTCAAATGGAGCAACGTCTTTTTCTATTTAATACCACAAGTAAAAGATAATTGACATATAAAAGAATTATATATTCATTGAGTTAAATATTTGTAGAAGTTACGCCGTTAAAAAAGTTTATAAGATTCAATACGTTTTATTAAATGACGGAAAAACTGATTAACTTTATACTCAAGTATGGAAATGAAACAAAGAATGCTGAGTCTCATTAATGAGATGAACAAGAATATATATGAGAAAGACTCTGAAATTAGTCTATCTCTACTCGCTGCAATAGCCGGTGAGAGTATCATCCTTCTCGGTCCTCCGGGAGTGGCAAAGAGTATGGTGGCACGTAGATTAAAAAGTGCCTTCAGAAATGCACGCTCATTTGAATATCTTATGTCCAGATTTTCAACTCCTGACGAACTATTCGGTCCTGTATCGATTTCGCAACTAAAGAACAATGATATATATGAACGTTCTACAGATGGATATCTGCCAAGTTGCGACGTCGTGTTTCTTGATGAAATATGGAAAGCTGGACCAGCTATTCAAAACTCATTGCTTACAGTTATCAACGAGAAACTTTTCCGTAATGGAAGAAACGAGATCAAATTACCACTTAAACTTCTTGTAGCTGCTAGCAACGAATTGCCTGCACGTGGCGAGGGGCTGGAGGCTCTGTGGGATAGATTTATCATTAGAATTGAAAGTTGTGCTATAAGAGAAGAAGCAAACTTCACTTTAATGATGATGGGAGGTGATGACGATGAAGACTTTACTGACAATGAAATAAAAATTTCTAATGACGAATATGCCCAATGGTCAAAGGATATTGAACAAGTGGATATAAGCATTCAGGCTATGGATTGCATAAAAGACATTAGAAAAGCACTAAGAACCGTTGAAGTAGACGGAGCTGAAGAACGTCGCGACATATATATCAGCGACAGAAGATGGAAGAAGATTGCACGACTTGTGCGCACATCTGCATTCATGCACGACAGAAAGTCTGTTGTGACTTGCGATCTACTACCTATGTATCATTGTCTCTGGCAAGAACCTGACGAGCGTGATGCTGTGAGAAGAATCGTCATCAGGGCTATATTCGCACCATGCGCATTAAGATTTGCCAAACTAAAACAAAATTTGGAGGATGAGATAAGAAACAGCAGTTTGCAGCAAAGAGCTGGAAGAAGTACTGCGAGACAGAGACAAAGAGACGCAGACAAGAAAACTTACAGCGACTATTACTATCGACTTGCCAAACATGAAACAGGACATTCGTTTATCGTAATGGCTGACTTCAGGCAATTACCCGAAGTTGGTGAGGACGGAGAGGAAGGATTAATGTTCCAAGATCCAAGAAACGAAAAGATTACAGTTATAAAGGTCTATGATGGTAGTAAAGTTCCATTAGGTAGTCGACCTATAAGCTTAGCACGTGATAATGACAACGTTTATATTGACGGTTTGAAGTTTGAAATTGAAAAGACCGATATGAACGATGAGAAAACAGCTCCAATTGCTGAAGATACTAAAGAATACAGGGACTACTCGAAAGAAATAGATTCGCTTGCTGACAATCTTAACGACATGCAAAAGGAACTTGAAAATAACATGTTTATTAATGATGAAGACAGACGCGAAATAAAATTGTATCTTGCCGATTTCTACAAAGAAATAGCTTTTACCCGACAGGATATAGAGAAAATAACGTATTAAAAGATGAACTCCCTATATTTAAAACTTCTAAATGATTATTGTCATTCTGGAAATGTACCTTCTATTCCGTCTGATGCAATTGAGGGTAAGCCATGGGTTATAAAGAAAGATCCGTTAATGGACTTTCTACTCAAACTGATGGGCGAAGCTAAATATAGAACCATGATTCAGACGAGCAGACTGAGTGCAAAGATATTTTATTCTGCCGTAGGGAAATTCATTGCCGAATGCACTCATTACGAGGATTTTCAAAACCAGCGAGCGTGGACTGAGCGAAATAACATGATTAAAGTGCTGAAATGGTCTGAAGCTAAAAGAAACGACAGTAAGGCACTGCAAAACCTTATTGATGATATTTCGGCAAGGCATCCTGGATTTGGATTCGACAAGGATTTCATGCTTCGTATACTTTCAGGCGATGGATGCAAAGAAAAAGCGAACTGGGAAAAGTTGGTTAACGAATGGCAGCTTACACTTGACAGACATATTGAAAACGAAAGTAAAGAACATATCGTAAAACGGAAAGACGATTTCAAAAAAGGATTGGACATTGTTATGAGACAGGTTGGAAACTACATGCAATCTCACAATATAATTGAACAGCAAGCTATACAGGCTTGGGACATGATGGATGGACAATGGACTGAAACAGAATTTGAAAGACGACTTAACGTTGTGAAGATTCAGGACAAATACCCAGAAATAAAGGAAATCGCTGCTTACATGGGACGTACAGCAGACTCAAACGGTCGTGACAGACTAACAATATCATCTGGAACGGCTATGAAAATGGAGCATTCAAGCGGAAGCGATATTGAAGGAATAACCGTGGGCAATGATTTAAACTCGTTACTGCCTCTTGAACTTGCACAATATTGTGACGACGCAATGGGTGACATGTTCATCTACAAATTTCTGACCAAACGATTACAGACATTTAGATATAAGAGCGAGATGAGTAAGCCATCGCGTAAACTTGGTTTTACTCACGCAAGCAGACGCGGTCCAATGATTGTATGCCTTGATACTTCAGCTAGTATGTATGGAACTCCGCAACGCATCACGGCATCACTGTTGGCTTTACTTGAAGATACTGCCGAAGAATTAAGGAGAGATTGTTTTCTTATTGATTTCAGTGTTTCTATAAGACCAATTGATCTTATGGCACGAAGACAACGGAAACGAATGATGAACCTTGGATTTAAGGATGCAGACGAAGAAAAATTTGCCAAAGGGCACGTACCTTTTATTGGTGGAGGAACAAGTGCCAGGAAATTGCTTGATGCAACATTCAATCTACTTGATGATGAACAAAATCATTATGTCAACGCAGACATTCTGCTTGTCAGCGATTTTCTTATTCCTATGGTTGGAAAGGATTACATAGCAAAACTAAAGAATTACCGCAACACCGGTACTAAGCTATACGGACTGAGTATAAAATCTGCTGATGACAAGGAACTTAACCTATGGGAGCAGATGTTTGATAAGATATATGAAATAAGATATCGTCAATTAAGGAAATATTAATAAAAAACGGGATGTAATCTCACGATCACATCCCGCAGCAAACTTAAACAACCAATAAAGAAATAGATTGGTGTTTTATCTGATGAAGAGTAGTTCCCTATATTTTGGAAGAGTCCAAAGTTCATCGGCAACTACTAGTTCCAACTTATCTATTTCGTAACGAATTTCTTCCATCTTTGGTTCCACTGTGTCGTGGTAAGCGATGGCTTTATCGTATTCGCTCTCAATTTTATTGGCAACCTTTCTTGCATTTACCAAATCCTCGACACCAGCCTCGATCTTTTTAGTACGGGTAGCAATCTCCTCAATAATCTTCATATTACGTGAAGAAAGAGTTGTACCTTTCTCTTTACCAAAGATGGTAATCATGTTTTCTACATTCTTTGCAAGCTGACTCTGATAGTGAGTAGCTACAGGAATGATATGGTTCATGCTAAGGTCGCCCATTACGCGAGCCTCAATCTGAATTTTCTTTGTATAGGTTTCCCATTTAACCTCATTGCGGGCTTCGAGTTCGTTCTCCTGCATCACATTCATGTCCTCAAACATCTTGATGCTGTCCTTGTCAAGATAGCGCTCGAAGATTACAGGACAAGACTTTTCGCAATCCAATCCACGCTTTGCAGCTTCTACTACCCACTCGTCACTATATCCGTTTCCATCAAAATGGATAGGCTTTGAAGCAACGATGTCTTCACGAACGATGTCGATGATAGCAGCAATCTTGTCTTCGCCCTTAGCGATAAGTGCATCTACACGCTTCTTGAAATCTGTCAAAGCTTCGGCAACAGCAGTGTTAAGTACAATCATTGCACTTGCACAGTTTGCCTCACTACCAACAGCACGGAACTCAAAACGGTTACCAGTGAATGCGAATGGTGATGTACGGTTACGGTCGGTATTATCAATAATAATCTCTGGAATCTCAGGGATATCTAGCTTAACACCCTTCTTACCTGCAACATCAAACAAATCTTTCTTGTCAGACTTCTCAATATGCTCAAGCAAATCACTAAGCTGCTTGCCCAAGAAACTAGAAATAATAGCAGGAGGAGCTTCGTTAGCACCAAGACGATGAGCATTTGTAGCACTCATGATACTTGCCTTAAGAAGTCCGTTGTGACGATAAACACCTACCAAAGTCTCAACAATGAATACAACAAATCTTAAGTTGTCGATAGGAGTTTTGCCAGGACCATGAAGAAGCACACCTGTGTCTGTACTTAGACTCCAGTTGTTGTGCTTACCACTACCGTTGATACCATCAAAAGGTTTTTCGTGGAGCAATACACGGAATCCGTGCTTATGAGCTATTTTCTTCATTAAGCTCATCAACAACATGTTATGGTCTACTGCTAGGTTAGTTTCTTCGAAGATTGGAGCGAGTTCAAACTGATTTGGAGCAACTTCATTATGGCGTGTTTTGCAAGGAATACCAAGTTCCAAAGCCTGTATTTCAAGGTCTTTCATAAAATTCTGTACACGCTCAGGAATAGTTCCGAAATAATGGTCGTCCATCTGCTGATTCTTCGCAGAATCATGTCCCATTAGGGTTCTGCCAGTCAACATAAGATCAGGACGAGCAGCGTATAAGTTCTCGTCTACAAGGAAATATTCCTGTTCCCATCCAAGGTTACTTGTAACCTTCTTTACTTCTGGGTCGAAATAGTGACAAACCTCAGATGCTGCAGTACTTACAGCACGTAAAGCACGGAGCAAAGGAGCCTTATAGTCAAGAGCCTCACCTGTGTATGATATAAATATAGTAGGTATACAAAGTGTGTCGTCCATAATAAACACTGGTGATGTAGGATCCCATGCACTATAACCACGAGCTTCAAAAGTATTTCTGATACCGCCAGAAGGGAAAGAAGAAGCATCAGGTTCCTGCTGGGCAAGAAGTTTTCCAGAGAACTCTTCTATCATTCCACCTTTTCCATCATGCTCTATAAAGGCATCATGCTTCTCGGCAGTACCTTCTGTAAGAGGCTGGAACCAGTGAGTGTAATGAGTGACTTCATTATCGTCAGCCCACTGCTTCATGCCCTTTGCAACCTCATTGGCAATAGAGCGATCAAGGCGTGCGCCGTTGTCGATAACATCTACAAGCTTGGCATAAATGTCAGCAGGTAGATATTTATACATTTTCTGACGATTGAAAACCTTCTTTCCGAAAAACTCAGATGGTCGTTCGGCAGGTGTTGCCACTTCTAGTGGCTTCTTACGTGAAGCTTCAGCTACGGCTTCGAATCTTAGATTTGTCATACGTGTATATATAAATTCAGTGTTTGTGTGATTATATATTTCTTTATTTTAAAGTCCATTCAGCTATACGCTTCATAGCTTCCCTGCAGTCTTCACGATCACCGAATGCCGTGAAACGGATATAACCTTCTCCACTTGGTCCAAAACCAACACCTGGAGTGCAGACTACACTTGCTCCATAAAGTAACTGTTCAAAGAATTTCCAACTATCTATTCCATCTGGAGTCTTTACCCAAAGATAAGGAGCATTTATTCCGCCAAAGACTTTGTATCCTAGTCGTGTGAGACTGTCGCGCATTATATCGGCATTCTCCATATAATAGTCTATAACTTCTTTAACTTGCTTACGACCTTCAGGAGTGTAAATAGCCTCAGCAGCTCGCTGACTGATATAACTTGTGCCATTGAACTTAGTGCATTGGCGACGATCCCAAATCTGGTTAAGACTAGCACGCGCTGTTCCATCAAGAGCAGAAGCGGTAAGTTCTTTAGGTACGATGGTATATCCACATCTTATTCCTGTAAATCCTGCTGTCTTTGAATAACTATGGAATTCCACTGCAACCTTTCTAGCACCCCGTATCTCATAAATAGAGTGAGGAATAGACTCATCACGAATATAAGCCTGATAAGCAGCATCGTAAAGAATTATTGAATCATTGTGGATTGCATAGTTAACCCATTTTCGAAGTTCCTCTTTTGTTAGAACTGTTCCCGTAGGATTGTTAGGATAGCACAGGTAGATCATATCTACACGGTGATCAGGAATTTGTGGTATGAAGTTATTGTCAGCAGTACAAGGTATGTATGTTACATTACTCCATGCACCATTCTCGAAAACTCCAGCACGTCCAATCATCACATTCGAATCTATGTAGACTGGATAAACAGGATCTGTAACTCCGATATTGTTGTCCCAGCGTAAGATTTCCTGGAAATTTCCAGTATCGCTCTTGGCGCCATCGTTTACAAAGATCTCATTCATATCAAGATGTATTCCACGAGGGAGAAAATCATTCTTGATAATTGCCTCACGCAAGAAATCGTATCCTCTTTCAGGACCGTATCCTCTGAAACTAGCCTTCTTAGCCATTTCGTCAGTGGCTTTGTGCATAGCTTCAATAACAGCCGGACAAAGAGGCTGAGTGACATCACCAATACCTAGGCTAATAACCTTTTGTTTGGGATGTGATACCTTGTAAGCATTTACCTTCTTGGCAATGTCTGCAAACAGATAATTGCCTGGCAATTTTAAAAAATGTTCGTTTATTAATGCCATAATTTTTTATTGTGTTGTATAAGTTTGTTACCTTCTGTTATGGGATTTGAATTTCACCTTCGAAAACAAATTCTGCCGGACCTGTCATATATATATGTCCGTCATCCTCGTTCCATTCTATATTCAAAGTTCCTCCATCCATTATAATTTCAACCTTACGGTCTGTCAATCCTGAAATCACAGCCGCCGTAGCTGTTGCACAAGCACCTGTTCCACAAGCCCATGTGATACCGCTTCCACGTTCCCAAACCCTGGTTCTTAGTTTATCCTTGCCCACCAGTTGTGCAAATTCAATATTGCACCGCTGGGGGAAGGCATCATCTCTCTCTAGAATCTTACCATATTCAGCTATATCAATATCTTTGATATCATCAACAAATATCACATAATGTGGATTTCCCATAGAAACGAAAACACCTTCTTTTGCGCCTGGTATTGACGAAAGAGAAGGGTGCTTACCTGTAAACTGCTCTGTCATAGTCATCATAGGCTCAAGCATGTCTACAGTTACACTCCCAACCTTATTTTCATCATTTAGATGCAGGTTAAGAACTTTCACGCCAGAAAGTGTTTCTAATTTAATTCTCGTATTTTTGGTAAAACCTTTTTCATATAGATACTTCCCTATACATCTGCTAGCGTTGCCGCACATCATGGCTTCAGAGCCATCTGCATTATAAATGTGCATTGAAAAGTCAGCAACACTATCTTCTGATGGTCTTCCTATAAGAACCAAGCCATCGCTGCCTATTCCAAAATGAGGCTTACTCCACTCTATTGAAGCCTTAGCAGGATCAGGTATCATATCAATAAGAGTATTGACATATATATAATCGTTTCCTGCTCCATGCATTTTGGTGAAATGGATAGTATTTGCCATTTTGTTACTTTCTTATTTATAAAACTTACGTTTTGTCTTGTTACGTTTGCAAATTTAATACGTTTTGACAAAATAAACAATAGTTTGGTATCAAAATAATGTTGTTTTTTAATATAAGTTATAATTCGAAAGCATTTATATTCATTTTTCTTTCGGATTGTAATCATACGTATGCAGTTTTGTTAATAATGCGATTATTAGTAATTTTTAATTTCACTTTGTATCGGTATTTGAACTTTTTAGTTACACTTTGTCTTAAATTTGCAGATAAAGTTTACAGGATGACAAATCAAGGCGTTGATACTAATAATATATATACATTAATTTAATATGAGGGTTATGAAGAAGATTGAAGCGGTTATCCGCAAGACAAAATTTGAAGACGTCAAGGAAGCTTTGTTTGCAGCCGACATTGAATGGTTTTCTTACTATGATGTAAGGGGCGAGGGAAAAAGGAGGCAAGAGCATATTAGCCAAGGCGTGATGCATGACACTAGCAGTATTGAACGCATATTGCTGAATATAGTAGTCAGGGAGAAAAAAGTTGAGCGCACTATTGAAGCTGTAAGAAAAGCAGCATGGACTGGAAAGATTGGAGACGGACGAATATTCATTATACCTGTTGACGATACCGTGAGAATACGAACAGGAGAACGTGGAGACCTAGCCATATATAATGCAGAAAAAGAAAAGTAATAGAGACGACACAACACACAAACACAAAATTTTAAGTTATGACAACACAATATTTAAGTATATCGGCAAACAACTATATAGATGTTACTTCTGTCCATTAATCACGAATTTTACAATCGTGAATTTGGATTTTTAAATGCTCTGGCATTTGGTATCATCAGCATCGAATCATTGACCATAATAGTGTGGGGCATTTTGTCCTATATTAGAAACAACACTCATGGTCTTCATATTCTTCACATAACAAAAAAGAAATGACTTAATATCTATTAGTATTAATAAATTAGTTACAACTAAAAAAGATTATTTATGGTAAATAAAGTATTATCAGCAATGGTTATCGGAATGATTGCCTTCGCTACACCAGCAAACGCTCAGGATAACGTTAGCGGAACTGTAAGTGCAGATGTTGTTAACCAGTATATCTGGCGTGGACAGGATCTGGGAGATGTTTCTTTGCAACCTACATTAGGCTTAAACTACAAAAGTTTGTCACTTTCAGGATGGGGAAACGTTGGATTAAGTGACAAAGACGACACTAAAGAGTTTGATATAACGGCAGCCTATACAATTGGAAAATTCCACGTTGGAATAACCGACTATTGGTTTAATACTCCTATTGACAAATATTTCAGTTATTCTGCTCACAACACATCACATGTTTTTGAGGGAAATGTAGGTTATGATTTCGGAAAGTTCTCACTAAACTGGTATACTAATTTTGCAGGTAACGACGGAATAAACAAGGATGGAAAACGAGCATACTCATCTTATGCTGAAGCTAATATTCCATTTGCGCTGGGTGGTCTTAACTGGAATGCCACAATAGGAGCAGTACCTTATGCAACTAGTTTCTATGCTAAAGCTAATGGCTTTGCAGTTACCAATGTATCTTTAAAAGCAACAAAAGACATTCGCGTGAGCGACAGTTTCACAATTCCAATTTTCGCTGGAATAACAGCTAATCCAAGTACGCAGAAAGCTTATTTACTTTTTGGATTCACTCTAAAACCTTAGATTATCAACATATATGCAAGTCCCTCGCCCTCTTTGTTTGGGGCGAGGGATTATTTATAGTTCATTGTCAATTAAGAAAGAACATCCTACACAATGAGCTTGAACTCTACCAGAAAAAGTTTTTAATGTCATAATGTCACAAGCCTTTGTTTATAATGTAATACCGCAACAAACATGCAGTGCCATGAGAAGTGTTCCCTCTCCATATAAAAATATTATAAACAAAAATAGACCAAACGCAAAAATGGTTCAACCGAGTTGACGGATGAACCACTTTTTTACGTATATCAATATTACAAATTAGATATTATTTCTTTTCATCAAGCTTATTTAAATTCAGAAGCCTATTGTATTCTTGCTTGGTTATACGCATAAAACTTCCGTGCTGCGGTCCAGTTACACCATTTATATCAACAGGATCATGGAAATTGCGCATATTCTTATCAGCCTTGCAAATACGATAACGATGTGGACGACTACTGTATTCTACATAAGCTACACGCCACTCATCACTACCTATTGGTTGGAATGCACTGCTACCTTCTGTCTTTTTGTTACCTTCAAAGCTGACATAATCATCTTCAACAGGTTCACCCCATCCTGAAGTCAACTTACTAGAAGTTGCGGTATATATACCAGGCTTTCCACCTTCTTTTTTAATGAGCATATGGTACTTACCATCTGAAGGCAAATAATTGATATCAGCATCAATAGTTGCATAGCCCCAATCAAAAAGTAGCTTAGGAGTAGTAAGCTTTGTGAAAGTTTTATCAGCGTAGCTGTAATACATTCTGTCATATCCCTCTTCAGGTCTATTCAACATTGAGTAATAAATCATGTATCCACCTTTTTCGCCATTGTCCCATGTATAATTAGGATCCCAGAATATCTGAGGAGCCCATACACGATTTATAGTAGACCAATCTTTATAAGTGCTTTTTGCTGTTGCTGAATCACAAAATATTTGCTGTCCCTTTCTGTAGTCAAATGTAACACTGGTCCAGTGAATAAGATCATTGCTCTTTAAGAGGTCAATACCATAGTTATCCCATTTGTGACTTTTTGCCACGCACATATCCGTAGTTACCATAATATATGATTTTCCGTCAGACGTACGTGTAATATATGCATCACGAGTACCTCCCTCAATACGTGCAAGTTTCTTCGAGTCGAAAATAGGTTTACCACCAATTATGTCCTGATAGTTTACACCATCGCGACTTACAGCAAATGCAGTCCATTCTCCCAAGTCACTCATGTGACAATAAAGATAACCGTAATCACCTTTCACTTTGTTTTGCGCTGTTACCATCGTAGCACTGCCTAGAAGCAGGAATGACAGCAGTAGATTCTTAAAATTCATAGATTTTATTGTTTTTATTGATTGATAGATTTTATCTTGAAACTTTTTCTATTCCATATCTTCGCAACATCCATATCTCTACACTGTTGATGATATTCTGCCACGAAACATAACAGATGGGACCAACTGATAACAAGTGCCACGTAACAGAAGAAGTTTTCTAAATTCAACCTTGTAGAAGGTTACAAATAATATTAGGAACATAAAAACGGGTAATGCATTTTTATTGTATGGAGCATGCCATTCTGCTATTAGAGACAAATAAGGAATGAAATGAAACGTAAAGTACACTATTATTCCTATAACAATAGCTATCGGCAGAGTCCAATTCTTTAAAAATCTAATTACAGACATAATGATTTATTTTCTCAAAAAGCATAACAAATTTATTATGCCAAATACCGTTATAATGCAAAGGTACTTTATTTCCTGATACTTACAAACTGTTGTACTGCCTTTTTTGTTATTAAATACTAAATATGTAAATAACAAACACTATTACTTGCCATAATGACAAACAAAGACAAAGGTGCGATATCAAAATGACGTCGCACCTTTTGTCGGTTATAGTTATGGCATACTACATTTTACATTCCTACACCTTGACCAACTCCACCCATTCCTGAGCCAGCACCTTTCTTGTCCTTTTCATCAAAATCATTAGTTATGTTGCTCTTGTGTTGCCCATATTGCTTATTGCTGTTACCAAACTTCCAAGATGCAGTGAAAGATATCATGTGAAGAGGAATTGAATATTGAGTTCTATTAATGAAGTCAGCACCTGCACTATATGAAGTCATCTTAAGTTTACTTCTCATAGGATTAACATATTGTACGCTTAGTGAAAGTCTGTCTTTGAACAACTGTTTTGTAAACGAAGTGTTTAGGAACTGCATTCCACCACTGTAACCCTGAATATTGTAGTCACGTGTCTTAGCATATAAACCTAGACTCCATTTGATCTTAAGTGGCAAAACCTGCTCAAGACTAGCATAAATACTGCCCTGCCATCCGTTGTTGCTGCAATTCAGTTCCTTCGAGCGCATATCTCCATAATCTACCGAACCGTTCATCATAAGACTTGAAGTCTTACTTATTGTCCAACGGGCAAACATATTAAAGTTTGTCCACCTGTTCTTCGTGTTGTTTCTTCTTGTAGTATTGAGCACGTTGTCTTTGTCAACAAAAGAATATTCAGCAATTTGGTTGTTGCAGAAGTTCTGTCCAAGAGTCATGTTCATCATTAATTTAGCACTATACATATTGTAAACCAAACTTAAATAATGTGATTTTTCAACGTCAAGATTTGGATTACCATATGATATATATGTAGGGTCTGAACGATCAACATATGGGTTAAGATAAGAAATTCCAGGACGGAGTATGTGCATTGAATAGTTTAAGCCAAGATTACTCATCGGAGTCATCGCATAACTTAATGTAAATGAAGGTACAAGACATCCATAGTCTTTCTTGAAGTTCTTTCCTGTTTGTTCTGGATATTTAATATTTTCCCAAGTATGTTCGTATCTCAGTCCAGCCTTTGTACTGAATTTATTCATTGTAGCCACATATTCTGCATATCCAGCAAGAATAGACTGATCGTTATTGTATTTCACACTGTTATCAGCATTCAACACCTGCTCATCACCCTTATAGTCATAATATTTTGAATCAGACTTATTATGCCTATAGATATATTTTACTCCGGTATTGAGAGTTGTATTCTTTGATAAGGCATTCACTAGGTCTACCTGCAAAGTATGTGTGCGTCCGTTGGTTTCCATGTCTGAATACATGTCGCCAGTTTCTTGTTTTGGTTCGTATTGGTTACGTGAGCTTTTCTCCGTTGAAGGAGTGTTACTAAACAGATAACTCAAAGTTATAGAAGATTTATGCTCCCTATCGAAGAATCGCTGATAGTCAATGTTCCCATTAAATCCTACGCTAGATTCTTTTGTGCTCATTTTGTTGCTATATGAATGTCCGCTTCCATAGATTCCACCTTCCATAGAAGTGAAAGGAGTTCCATTAATTTTGGATTCAAAAGATGTAAGTCCTATTCCGGCATTAATGCTACTTAGGGAATCTAGTTCATATCCTAAGTTAAGATTTCCCATTTCAAACGGCACTCTCTGGTCGGATTTCTGATTGTATTTCATAACTGAATTCTGACCGTTGACAATCTTTGTTTGTTCTAAGTTGACATTTATATCTTTCATATCCTGATAGCCCACAGTTGCATTTGCACTATATGTGAGTTTTCCTTGCTGCCCACCAATATATGCAGACGTGCGATCACTCTTGTTGCCAACAGTTGCACTCAAATTACCACTATATCCATCCATATTTTGTTTTTGGCCTGAATCATGATTAAACTTGATGTTCAATATACCAGCAGTACCCTCAGCATCATATTTTGCACCTGGATTTGTAACAACCTCAACATTTTTTACCATTGAAGCTGGTATAGACTTAAATATTTGTGATGCATTTGCTTGGAACATTGGATTTTCCTTACCGTCTACAAGGATCTTGAATGACTTTGAGCCATTCACAGTTATATTATCCTGACCGTCTACAGTAACCATCGGAACTTTGCGCATCAAATCTAGAAGAGTCATACTTTTCGAGTCGACATCTTCCTGAACATTATAAGTCATCTTGTCGGTTTCCATTTTAACGACAGGTTTCTGGGCTACAATCTCGACCCCTTTCAATGCTTTTGAATCGTCAGATGTGTATACATTACCCAAATCTACAGTTGGCTCACCATTTATTGTGAATTCACGTCTTACAAGTTTTTTACCTACTGAATTAAATGTAATAACAAATGCTCCCTTACCATCAACAACCTGCTTAATTTTTCCGTCACCATCAGTCAACGACATTGCTATTGGCTTCTGTAAGCTTCCGGCCTTATAAACTCGTATTGTAGCATAAGGTTCAGTAGCATTCTGAATAGAATCTTTCAATGTACCACTGATAGTAGTCTTTTGTGCCATCATATTTCCGCTAAAGAGCAGAGTGATCATGGCTAGTAAAAATAACTTTTTCATCTCTATTTTATTAGTTTCTTTTGTTTAGACGCAATAACTAAAAAAAAGTTGCAAGGAAATTAGAATATTCTTATTTTTATTTTGTTCTTACCTCTACTTATCTTATCTTTGCATGTATAATTATTTATGAATAATAATCACATGCGATGAGAGTACTTATTGTAAATACAAGCGAAAGTACAGGCGGAGCAGCTGTTGCGGCCAACCGTCTTATGAACGCTCTAAATAATAATGGTGTCAAGGCAAAAATGCTTGTAAGAGATAAGCTGAGTGAAGAAATAACGATTGCCGGTCTGCCTCATAAATGCCTCAATCAAAGACATTTTCTTTGGGAGCGTTGGTGCATATTCTGGCATCTTCATTTTTCACGTAAGCATCTTTTTGATATAGATATTGCAAATTCAGGAATAGATATTACTTCACTCCGTGAATTTAAGGAAGCCGACGTTATACATCTTTCTTGGATTAATCAAGGTATGCTTTCACTTAAGAACATACGCAAAATCATAAAATCCGGTAAACCTATTGTATGGACAATGCACGATTTATGGCCTGCTACAGCTATATGCCATTATGCACGTGGATGCAAAGCTTTCAACTCTGGATGCAAAAATTGCAGACTGCTACCTGGAAATGGGTCAAACAAGGATTTAGCTTATAAGATTTGGAATAGGAAAAAGAAAATATATACAAACAGCAATATTCATTTCGTGACATGCAGTATGTGGCTGGAAGGACAAGCAAAACGAAGTGAACTATTAGTTGGACAGCATGTGACTAGCATTCCAAATCCAATAGATACAAGATTATTTTATAAAAAAGATAAAAGCAATTCTCGTTTAAATGCAGGTCTCCCGGCAAATAAACGTATCATACTTTTTGTATCACAAAAGGTTACTGACGAGCGCAAGGGTATGGAATATTTTGTTGAAGCTCTTAATAAATTAGTTAATGCCAATCCTGAATATAAAGAGAATACATGTGTGGCTATATTGGGCGGACATTCTGAAGAAATAGTAGAGCGTTTACCTCTTGCAACATACCCATTAGGATATATAAATGATGTGAAAAGAATTATCGACATTTATAATTCTTCAGATATTTTCGTTCTTCCATCTTTAGAGGATAACCTACCGAACACAATTATGGAAGCGATGGCATGCGGAGTGCCATGTATTGGTTTTAAGGTAGGTGGAATACCAGAAATGATTGATCATCAAAAAAATGGATATGTTGCAAAATTCAAAGATACACAAGATTTAGCAAATGGTATTAATTGGATTCTTAATGAAGCTAATTATGACGAACTGAGTGCTAATGCTGTTAATAAAGTTGGGATGAACTATTCACAGCATTCTGTAGCAATGAGATACATTGAAGTATATAATCATGCAATGGCATTTAAAAAATATAATATATGATAACATTTTCGGTTATAACATGTACCTATAATGCTTCTTCTGTCCTTCAAAGAACTCTTGACAGTGTTTTGATGCAATCATACCAGAATGTGGAACACCTAATCCTTGATGGAGCGTCACGTGATAATACTGTGACAATGATTAAAGAATATATCGCCAAGTCTGATAATATACAAAATACAAGACACCGCATTATATTTACTTCTGAGTCCGATAAAGGTTTATATGATGCCATGAACAAGGGTATAAATAAGGCAACTGGGAATTATTTAGTCTTTTTAAATGCCGGTGACGTATTTCCGTCTTCATCCACATTGGAGACTATTGCTAGTGTGGTTGGTGAAGGTGAGGAGTTACCAGGAGTACTTTATGGTAATACAGATATAGTGGATGACAACGGAACATTTTTGCGCCATCGCCGTTTATCTCCCCCATCCCACCTCAACTGGCGGTCATTCTTGCATGGCATGTTAGTATGCCACCAGGCATTTTATGCACGTACAGATATTGCAAAGCGCAATAATTACGACCTGCATTACAAGTTATCGGCTGATATAGACTGGTGCATTAGAGTTATGAAGGATGCCAAACGTCACAACCTACCTTTAAGGTATGTAAATACCGTCGTGGTGAACTATCTTGATGGAGGTATGAGCATTCAGAATCATAAGGCATCACTTAAGGAACGTTATCATATAATGTGTAGACATTATGGATTTATCACTACTACGCTCATGCACTTGTGGTTTGTCATGCGTGGAATAATACAAAAATAAAGTGAAAAATGTTATAATCAGATAAAATATTTCTTTTTATGACAGGATAACACTATATTTGCAATTATAAATTTTATATAACTAAAATTATTAAACTATGAAGAAAATCGTTTTAAGTGCAGTTCTTATGGTAGCTGCCATCAGTTTCGCCAATGCTCAGAATGTAAAGCAGGCAGAAAAGAAATGCAATAAAGTTGAACAGTGTGCAAAGGCTAACAAGGCTGATGCTGACAAAGCCTGCAAAGGTGGAAAAGCTTGTTGCAAAAATGCTGCTGACGCAAAACAGTGTTGCAATAAGAATTCAAAGGCTTGTAAAAAAACCACAAAGGCTTGCAAAGGCACAGCTTGTAAAAAGTCTACTGCAAAGAAGATGGTTAAGTAATAATAATTCCCTAATAAATATTATCACCCGTTTATCTACGTGATTATCATCACATTGATAAACGGGTGTTTTATTTTACGGAATACAATATTTTATTAATACGAATGCCGTTCTAATTGTCAATAAACTTTTTCGCGGCTCTAAGTTGATGCCTCATTGCACTCATGAATTCCTGAGTTTCCTGAAGCAAATTAAGATAAACCATATTAATTTGCATTTCACTGTCGTCGTCGCTACATTGTATTCTGTCAATATGGATTTTACGAAGTGCCGACAACTGATTTTTAAGTGTATCAGCCTCTGACAGAATAACACGATAGTTATCATATCTACCTGTAGATATCTGAGCTTCTGATTGTTTCATCAAATCGTTTACCTTATGACTTATATTGATATATTCAGTAATGTATCCTGCAGGAAGTGGATTGAAGTTATTGTCTACATGTTCCTTTATAGGTTCAAGCATACGACGAAGGCTGTAAATAAACTGTTGATCAGAATTAGCTCCAAGATGAAACCACGTGTTGCGCTCAATAGCAATATCAAAAGGTAATTTCTTTAATGCAAGCATTTCCTGTCGCCTATATTTCTTTAATGTTTGCTGCTCTGTTTTTAATTGTTTAGTACATTTACCCAATTCACGTACATTCTCTTCTGCTAGTCCCTCAACTATTTTATTGTATTGGCTTAATGCAAATCTATTTACATAGCTCTGTGTGCGGCTAACATGGTTGCGAAGTAAATCCCACACTATTTCAGGATCATTTGAACGCATCATCAAACGGAAGGCGTTATCCTCATCCTCGGTCTCTTTTGACTTGCGTGAGAAATTGCGATTTGAGCGAATAAGAGTTATTATCACGGCAACCATAAATACAACCTTGGCTATTATTCCACCATAATACATTGCCACACAGACAAAAGCACATGCAATAAAAGCCAATCCTGCAGTGATAAACCATCCACCGATAACACTTATAACACCAGTTACTCTAAACACAGCACTTTCCCTACTCCACGCTCTGTCAGCAAGGCTTGATCCCATTGCAACCATAAATGTCACATAAGTCGTTGAAAGCGGCAACTTATAATTTGTACCTATAGTTATTAGCATTGATGCAAGCACAAGATTAACTGCCGCCCTCACAATGTCAAAGGCTGCATTTTCGTTTTCAAGAATCACGTCTCGCTTATTGAATCTACTATCTACCCATTTAGTAACGCATACTGGTAAAGCCTTTAATATAAAATTATTTGAATTTTGCGTAAATCGAACTATTGACCTTGCTGCTTTGGAACTTCCAAACATCTCGTCACCCTCGTCTTGTCGACTCAAATCTACAGAAGTCTTTATCACATTGTGTGCCTTCTTTGATTTAGCCATTGCTATAATCATTATGACTCCAGCAGCAAGTAGGTATAGTGGAGGAGTTTTTGCACTAGCCATTAGTGAGCCCATGTGAAAAGAACTTGCCGAGGCTCCATTGGCATTTGCCACGAAATCATTGAATGAATCAAGTCCAGCAAGCGGTACTCCGATGAAATTCACAAGGTCGTTACCAGCAAAAGCCATTGCAAGAGCAAACGTTCCCATTAATACAACGAACTTGAATATATTACATCCCAACCAATGCATTATCTGCATAATAATAGTTGAAACTACGAATGTATATACGATCAGCATTCCCGTGTTGGCACTGATATAATTGCTTACTGAGGCACTTAGATACGGGCTTTTTCCGACTCCTTTCAGAAAAATAAAATATGAAAGAGCAGTGAAAGCTATTCCTCCAAATACCACAGTCAATATTTGCGACTGGTGTTTGTAGTTGAATGTAAACATCAGTCGCGAAAGCCACATTACAATTACACCAAATATAAAAGCTATTACCACAGAGACAAAAATAGCTATTATCACACTCAGAGCTTTATCGCTATTGAGAAGCATTCCATAGCCTAGATTTCCGTCTGAAATCATCTTTATCGTAGCTATTACAAATGCTCCGCCAAGAAGTTCAAACACTAGCGAAACCGTAGTAGACGTAGGCATTCCGAGTGTATTAAAAACATCAAGAATGATTACGTCAGTGACCATTACTGCAAGAAATATTGTCATTACCTCTTCAAATGAATATTGACTAGGCATAATAATTCCATGGCGAGCAACATCCATCATACCCGAAGACATTATTGCTCCTACCACAACGCCAAATGACGCTATGATAAGTACTGTCCTGAACTTAGCAACTTTAGCACCTATTGCTGACTGTAAAAAGTTTACAGCATCATTGCTCACTCCAACGAAGAGGTCGAATACTGCTAAACTTAGCAGAAATACGACAATACAAAAATATATTGTTACCACCTTTGCAACGAATTAATTTTATTTGCCGCAAAGGTAGAAACAATATATTACAACCGCTTTAAACAAATGTTACATTAGTGTGACAACTTGCGGTCTATTTCTTCTGCAATATCTCTGCCACTGGCAAGAGCTCTTACAACAAGACTTGCACCATTGGCAGCATCTCCAACAACGAAAACATTGTCTTGGAACTGCGGATGCTGTGGCTTTAAGAATCCCATTGCCAGCAATACCATGTCAGCCTTTATTATCTCAGGTTTTCCAACAGGCTTCATTATTGGACGCCCTCCTTCAGGGTTGGGTTCCCATGTTATTTCCTGTACTTTTACTCCTGTAAGTTTTCCATCTTTACCGAGGAATTCCAATGAGTTAATATTCCAACGACGTGTGCATCCTTCCTCATGACTTGATGTTGTCTTCATTGTGCGAGGCCAATTAGGCCATGGACTATTTGGATCTTCAGGTCCAACAGGAGGCTTAGGCATAATCTCTATCTGTGTTACACTTTTAGCACCTTGTCTGTTAGCTGTTCCAATACAGTCACTACCAGTATCACCACCACCAATCACAAGAACATCTTTACCCTTAGCATTTACTAGTTCATTATTTTTGAACTGCATTCCTGCAAGGACTCTATTTTGTTGTGAAAGCATTTCAAGGGCTAAGTAAACACCATTGAGTTCGCGCCCAGGAATACTTAAATCACGAGCCGTTGGTGTACCTGTGGCAACAACATAAGCATCATAACCCTTAGGCAATTTTGTTGAGTCTATATTCTGATTGTACTTAAATTCTATACCTTCAGCTTCAAGAAGAGCAATTCTACGATCTATGATAGCTTTGTTCAGCTTAAAGTTAGGAATACCATATCTAAGCAATCCACCAGCACTCTCACAAGCTTCAAAAACTGTGACCTTGTAACCAAGCTGATTCAGTCGTGTTGAAGCAGCAAGTCCAGCAGGACCTCCACCAATCACAGCCACCGTCTTTCCGTTGCGACTTGGGATGCGTGGCTGCACGTAGTCTTCAGAGAATGCATGCTCAATAATTGCACACTCATCTTCGCGGTTTGTCGTAGGATTGTGGTCCATAAGATTCAACACGCAGGCCTTCTCGCACAATGCAGGACAAATACGTCCTGTAAACTCAGGAAAGTCATTATCTGTGGTCAGCAATTCATATGCAAGCTGCCAATCGCCTTTGAACAAGGCATCATTCCACTCTGGTGGTTTGTTACCTAATGGACAAGCCCAATGACAGAATGGGACACCGCAGTCCATACAGCGTGAAGCTTGTGTTCGGCGGTCGTTACTGTTAAGTGTTTGTTCCACTTCACCATAGTCATGGATTCTATCGTGGATTGGTCTATATCCTGCCTCTTTACGTGGCACGGATAGAAATGCTTTTGGATTTCCCATATCTTAATATTCTTACTTTCTTACCGTTAATAGTCTCTTTGCATATCTGCAATTTTCTGTTGAAGTTTCTTAACTTGCTCTTCCTGCAAGACTCGCTTATATTCAATAGGAACAACCTGAATAAAGTCTTCTACGTATTTGCTCCAGTCATCAAGCATTGTTCTTGCCAACTTAGATCCTGTATAGAGGTAATGCTGACGTATGAGTTCATGAAGTTCCTTGCGGTAACTGCTTTCCTCAACTAGGTTAATCTCAACCATATCCATGTTACAGAAGTAATCGAAGTTGTGATTTTTATCCCAAACATAAGCGACACCACCACTCATTCCGGCTGCGAAGTTGCGACCTGTCTCACCAAGCACTACAATACGTCCACCTGTCATATATTCACAGCAGTGGTCGCCGGCACCTTCGATTACAGATATCGCACCAGAGTTTCTTACTCCGAAACGTTCACCTACCTTACCATTGATGTAAAGTTCTCCGCTTGTAGCTCCATAAAGTCCTGTATTACCAGCAATGATATTATCCTCTGCATTGAAGTTTGAACGAATAGGAGGAAGGATAGAAATACGACCTCCACTCAAACCCTTTGCGAAGTAGTCATTGGTTTCACCTTCTAGTTTGAAATCAACTCCATTAACAAGGAATGCTCCAAAGCTCTGACCAGCTGCACCTTTAAACTTTACGTTGATAGTTGGTTCTACAACCTTGTTGTTACCTTTCTCACGTAGGTCTGACTTATATTTTTCTATATATCCGCTGAGCATTGTACCAACAGCACGGTCTGTATTCTTTATTGCGAAGTCTAGGTCTACCTCACCATTAGTTTCGATAGCTTTCTTAGAACCTTTTATAATTTGCTTGTCTAGAATTCCTTCAAGGTCATGCTCCTGACTCTTTGTGCAATACATGCTGCTATCTCCAGTTTCCTTATGCAATAAACGTGTGAAATCTAAAGTAGCCAATTTTGCATTGTCTGTGGCAAGAGGCACGAGAAGTTCTGTATGACCAACAATATCATTAAGACTTGTGTAGCCCATTTCTGCAAGATATTCTCTTATTTCTTGAGCTAAGAATGTGAAGTAGTTTACTACATACTTATAACTTCCACGGAAGTGTGCACGAAGTTTTGGATCCTGAGTTGCAACACCCATAGGACAAGTATTCTTATTACACTTACGCATCATCACACAACCAAGGGTGATAAGGACTGATGTTCCAAAGCTGAATTCCTCTGCACCGAGAAGCGCCATCATGACAACATCTCTACCTGTCTTTAACTGACCGTCCACCTGTAAGCGAACAAGTGAGCGCAAACCATTTTTCACAAGAGTCTGCTGAGTTTCCGAAAGTCCAATTTCAGGAGATATTCCGGCAAAACGCATACTTGATGCTGGACTTGCTCCTGTTCCACCTTCTGCACCAGAGATCACAACCAAATCAGCTTTTGCCTTAACAACTCCAGCTGCAATAGTTCCAACTCCACTCTCTGCAACGAGCTTAACACTTATTGCTGCGTGAGGATTAACATTCTTCAAGTCGAAGATAAGTTGTTTCAAGTCCTCAATACTATAAATATCGTGATGAGGAGGAGGAGAGATGAGACTGATACCAGGAATAGAATGGCGAGTCTTTGCTATAATTTCATCAACCTTAAAGCCTGGAAGCTGACCACCTTCACCTGGTTTAGCACCCTGTGCAACCTTTATCTGTATTTCCTCAGCGTTCGTAAGATATTCTGTTGTTACACCGAAACGTCCACTGGCAACCTGCTTTGTCTTACTGTTAAGACTTATTCCGTCGAACTTAGAGTGGAAACGATCTTCGTCTTCACCACCTTCTCCAGTGTTGCTTCGTGCACCAAGCTTATTCATTGCCAACGCAAGTGCCTCATGAGCCTCTTTAGACAAAGCTCCAAAACTCATTGCTCCTGTTACGAAATGCTTTACTATCTTTTCAACAGGTTCAACTTTCTCTATTGGAATAGGGCGACGCTTGAAATCAAAGAAATCGCGTATAAAAATAGGCTTTTCTTTCTTGTCAGCAATGGCGGTATATTTCTTGAACGTATCATAGTTTCCTGTTCTTGTAGCCAACTGCAAAGTGGCTATTGTCTCAGGATTCCATGCATGCTGTATTCCGTCCTTGCGCCAATGGAACTGACCAAGAGTTGGAAGAGGAGTCTCTGTATTTTTCTCGCGAGCCTCAATACTATCATTGTGCATTGCGATTGCATCCTTTGCGATGGTTTCAAGTCCGACACCTCCAATTGTACTTATCTCTGTTCCGAAATATGTATTAAGCAAGCTCTCAGAAAGTCCAATGCTCTCGAAAATCTTTGCGCCACGATAACTGCGAATTGTACTTATTCCCATCTTCGCCATTATCTTGAAAAGGCCTTTCTTCACAGCCTTTATATAGTTAGATTCGGCGGTACCATAATTCTCCTGAATCTTTCCGTTCTTTACTAAATCGTCAAGTATTGCATAAGTCATATAAGGGCACAGCGCAGAAGCTCCATAACCAAGAAGCAATGCTGCATGCATTACCTCGCGTATATCACCACTCTCAACAATAAGGGCTGTCTGCACACGCTTTCCAACACTTATAAGATAATGGTGTACTGCACTGACAGCAAGCAATGAAGGCATTGCTACATTATTATCATCTGATTCACGGTCGGTGAGTATGATGTAGTTGTAACCATCATCAACACTCTTTTCGGCGCGACTGCACAAATCATCAAGTGCTTCGTGCAAACCGTCTTCCCCCTTTGAACCATCAAAAGTTATTGAAAGTTTTATGGTGTTGAATCCTTTGTATCTAATGTTACAAAGAATATCCAACTGTGTATTTGTCAAAATAGGATGAGATAGTCTCACCATCTTGCAGTTTGTCTCGTCAGGATTAAGTATTCCTGAACCTACCCTGCCAATGTATTCAGTAAGACTCATCACAAGATTCTCACGAATAGAATCTATTGCAGGGTTGGTTACCTGAGCGAACTGCTGACGGAAATAATTAAAGAACAACTGTGGCTTGTCTGACAATACAGCCAATGGAGTATCATTACCCATTGATGCAGTAGGCTCCTGACCATTTGTTGCCATTGGGATAATTGTATCGTTGATGTCTTCCTCACCAAATCCGAATTCAATTTCCTTTATTTTAAGATCATCTATTTTATTAGAAATCTTTCTTCCGCTATGTATCTTTTCAAGTTCAATACGGTTTGTGTTTAACCATTGACGATAAGGATGCTGCACTGCAAGTCGTTCCTTTATCTCACCGTCATAATATATTTTACCCTCAAGGGTATCAATAAGCAATATTTTACCAGGTTGCAGACGTCCCTTTTCAGCAATCTCACTTGGATCAAAGTCCATAACTCCTACCTCACTGGCAACAACCATTGTGTCGTTCTTCGTAATCGTGTAGCGCGCTGGACGCAAACCGTTACGGTCTAGCATTCCACCAGCATATCTACCATCACTAAAGAGCAATGCAGCAGGACCGTCCCAAGGTTCCATCAATATAGAATGGTATTCATAGAATGCCTTCAGGTCTTCACTAATAGGATTCTTATCGTTGAAACTCTCAGGCACCATTACAGCCATTGCGTGAGGCAATGACAAGCCACTCATTACGAAGAATTCAAATACATTGTCAAGACTAGCAGAGTCGCTCATGTCTGGCTGGATTATAGGCGAAATATCGCTTACACTTCCAAGTAGTTTTGAAGACAACACAGATTCACGTGCCTGCATCCATCCACGGTTTCCGCGGATAGTATTTATTTCACCATTGTGCGCAAGCATTCTGAATGGCTGTGCAAGACTCCATGTTGGGAATGTATTGGTACTGAAACGGCTGTGTACAAGTGCTATTCCACTAGTGAAGTAATTGTTTGTAAGGTCAGGATAGTATTGACGAAGCTGCAAACTAGACAACATACCCTTATATACGATACTCTTATTAGATAATGAGCATATATAGAAGTCTTCATCAGCTACACGTTTTTCAATCTTCTTTCTTATAATATATAAGGTACGTTCAAAACTTTCTACTTTATCATCAGTAACACCAGTTACGAAAATCTGCTTGATATCAGGCTCCGTAGAAATTGCAGCCTCACCCAAGCATTCTGGGTTAGTAGGAACATTTCTCAAATGCATCAGAGACAAACCCTCGCGCTCAATTTCCTCAATCATTATTGAGAGAATCTCCTGCTGACGTTTCTTTTCTTTAGGAAAAAACACCAGACCTGTTCCATATTTTCCCTTCTCAGGAACTGGAATACCTTGTAACAATATAAACTCGTGAGGAATTTGTAGCAATATTCCTGCACCATCTCCAGTCTTCCCATCTGCGCCTTCCGCTCCACGGTGACGTAGGTTTTCAAGAACTTTAAGAGCACTGTCAACTATATCATGACTTTTATTGCCATGAATATTAACTATCATACCAACACCACACGCATCGTGCTCGTTGCTGGCATTATACAATCCGTTGGTTGTTTCTTGCTGCATTTATTTAGTAATTTTCTTGTTTGCCTTTCAATCTGATTGCAAAATTACTAAATAAGTTTCAAAATGACATTTAAGTGTATCTAAACGTTCACTATAATTTATTTAATTATCAAACGTAATAACAGAATGTTACTACATTGGATTAAAAACAAAACAAACTGTAAGCATTCAGATTCTGAAAGCTTACAGTTTAATACTTTATTTGAAAAATAAGATTTTTTCTAATGCATATAGCCCAGCCAACGCAAAATGTCGTTGAGATTGGCGACCACCATCAATAATATCAAGATGGATATTCCGATGTATTCTGCCCTAATCATAAACTTTTCACCTAACTTTCGTCCGGTGATAATTTCATATATAAGGAACAGAACGTGTCCACCGTCGAGTGCAGGAATTGGGAGAATATTCATGAAAGCAAGAATAATGCTTAAGAAAGCGGTCATCTTCCAGAATACGTACCAATCCCATGTAGATGGGAACATACTGCCTATTGCTCCAAAACCTCCAAGGCTCTTAGCTCCGTCTGCAGAGAAAACATATTTCATGTCACTCACGTAACCATGAAGAATGTCCCAACCATATTTGATTCCAGCAGGAATACTCTCAAAGAAACCATAGCTCTTATGGAAAGGAGTGTAAAGGGTATTAATTCCAGGGAAACCTACAGCTAGTTTCAAGTCTGGTGTAAGCAACATCTTTTTTGCGACAGCAGAATCTGCACCACTTGCAATAACACCTACAGTTACCGTGCGCACCTTAACACTGTCAGCATGAGTCTTTGCAGCAGCAAGCACATCGTCAAGTATTGATAATTCGTTGGTAAACTGATTAGAAGAAGTTATCTTCTTGCCATTTAGTGCAACAATCTTGTCGCCCTTCTTTATTCCAGCCTTAGCCGCAGGACCTCCAGCCATTACCGAGTCCACATTTGCAGGAACATAAGGAAGACAGAACGCAGGCGTTGTCTTTATCATATCCAGCAGATTCAGGTCACCTGTGAGGTTTATACTTACCTTCTTACCGTCACGCATAACATCTACACGCTTGGCTTTAGATATTTCACGATACATTTTAGCACCGAAATCCTTGAATGTTCCGTTCTCTGTTCCTAGGAGAATATCATGATCCTTGAATCCGTAGCTTTTTGCCTCCTCATTAAACACGAAGCCTTGCTTCATATCTTTTGTCTGAACGTATGTCTCACCCCATGAGAACATCAACATTGCATAAATGAAAAGAGCTAGGATGAAGTTTACAGAAACTCCACCAATCATAACAAGCAATCTCTGCCAAGCTGGTTTTGAGCGAAATTCCCAAGCCTCGGCAGGCTTAGACATCTGTTCTGTGTCAAAACTTTCGTCAATCATTCCTGATATTTTGCAGTAGCCACCCAGTGGTAACCAACCCATACCATATTCAGTGTCACTCTTCTTTGGTTTGAAACGGAATAGACTTCCACCCCACTTACCAATTCCAAGATCCATAAATATATAGAACTTCTCGACTCTTATTCCAAACAGTTTTGCGAAGAACAGGTGTCCTCCCTCATGAAGCAGAACCAAAAGTGATATTGACAACAGAAACTGTAATAATCTTACTAAAAATACTTCCATTACTGATTATATTCGTTATTCATTAATATTTTTGATGATTTCGCTTGCTATTGCTCGCGCCTCCTTGTCTGTCTGCAAATAGACATCAAGATTAGGATTCTTGTCGAATGTGGCTTTAGCCATAGTCTGCTCTATTATCGTTGCCATTCCCTTGAAAGAGCATTGCTCCTTTCTGAATGCAGAATTTGCTATTTCGTTGGCTGCATTGAGAATACAAGGCATGTTTCCTCCCTTGTTAATTGCATCATAAGCCAGAGCAAGACATTTAAACTTCTTTATATCCGGTTCAAAGAATTCCAGCTTCTGCTGTTTGAACAGGTCAAGACGTTCACCATTTAATGGTAACCTCTTGGGGAATGAGAATGCGTATTGTATTGGTAGTCTCATGTCTGGAACTCCCAACTGAGCCTTCACCGCACCATCAACAAACTGCACAGCACTGTGAACAACGCTCTGCGGATGAATCAGCACTTGGATTCTTTCTGCAGGAACACCAAACAGCCATTTAGCCTCCATCACCTCAAAGCCTTTGTTCATAAGCGAAGCTGAGTCTATGGTGATTTTTGCTCCCATATTCCAAGTAGGATGCTTCAATGCATCAGCTGCGGTCACAGTATTCAACTGTTCATCAGAAAATAATCTGAACGGACCTCCTGAGCAAGTAAGCAATATCTTGTCAATTTCATTGTCAGCGTCACCAACAATACTCTGAAATATTGCACTGTGTTCACTGTCTACCGGCAATATTGGAACATGGTTTTCCTTTGCAAGATTGCATATAAGTTCGCCTGCTACAACAAGAGTTTCCTTGTTGGCAAGACAAATCTTCTTATGTGCTTTGATTGCATTTATTGTTGGAAGAAATCCCGAAAACCCTACCATTGCAGCAAGAACCATGTCTATCGGTTCAGCTTCAACAATCTGTTCAAGCGCCGATTTTCCCGCATAAATTTTAATGTCAGGTTCATCAGCAAGCAGGTCTTGCAATTCCTTATATTTCTCCTCGTTAGCAATAACCACTGCAGCAGGCTTGAATTGATGAGCCTGTTCGGAAAGTTTCTCAACACTGTTGTTGGCAGTGAGACAGTACACTTCGTACAAGTCTCCATGCTGCGAGATTACATCAAGCGCCTGTGTTCCTATACTTCCCGTAGAACCGAGGATACATATTTGTTGTTTCTTCATTAATATATAATAATGTGAATGTTACAGGTCGAGCAGACCTTCCGGAATAAACATCTTTATTCGGCGATTTTCCATGTCAGCTTCATGAATTAGATCCTCATTGGCTGGAATAAGAACATCCTTGCCATCATTCGTCTCTATTTCAAAAAGCGTGTTAATGGTTGAGTCGTCTACTGACTTTATTATACCTATTGTCTTATTGGTGTTTTTATCAACAACTTCAAAACCGAATATTTCTGCCCAGGAAACATTTTCATCACCGCCGTCAGAAAGACTTCGTGGAAAATAGATTTCGTCACCAGTAAGGTCACGAGCTTTATCCTGAGTATCAATATCTTCAAATTTCACAAGTGCGATCTCGTCGCTGCGGAAACGGTATTCTTCTATAAAGAAAGGAACCAATATTCCGTCTACGTCCAAGATAAGATAATCTGCGTCTACACGGTCAAAGACATCATCGTCAAACATGAACGATATTTCGCCTTTCACTCCGTGAGGTTTTCCCAGCTTACCTATTTTATATACTTCTTCACGTCTAATCATCTACTCGTTTGATGCAGGCACCAAGTTTATTAAGTCTATTTTCAATATTCTCGTAACCACGATCTATCTGTGCAATGTTGGCAATGCAACTTGTTCCTTCAGCACTCATTGCTGCAATAAGAAGTGCAATACCCGCACGGATATCAGGACTTGTCATTCGTCCTGCACGCAACACCAATTTATGGTCGTGACCTACCACAACAGCACGGTGTGGGTCGCAAAGTATGATCTGTGCTCCCATGTCAATCAACTTGTCTACGAAGAACAGACGGCTTTCAAACATTTTCTGATGAATAAGCACTGAACCACGAGCCTGTGTAGCTACAACAAGAAGAACAGAGATGAGGTCTGGCGTCAAGCCTGGCCAAGGAGCATCAGCAAGAGTCATTATCGTTCCGTCAATAAAAGAATCAACAACATAATGTGGTTGATGTGGAATAATCAGGTCGTCTCCTTCAGTTTCGATCTTCACTCCAATTCGTCTGAACGCATCAGGGATAATACCGAGATCTTTCAGCGATACATTTTTTATTCTTACTCCGTCGCCCACCATTGCAGCCATTCCGATAAAAGATCCTACCTCTATCATGTCTGGTAATATAGTATGGTCGGCACCGTGTAATTTGTCTACACCGACAATTGTAATCAGATTACTTGCTATTCCACTGATATTTGCACCCATTGCGTTAAGCAAGTGGCACAGTTGCTGAATATAAGGTTCACATGCCGCATTATATATTGTCGTTGTGCCCTTTGCCATCACGGCAGCCATGATAATGTTTGCCGTTCCAGTAACCGAAGCCTCATCAAGCAGCATGTAGCAACCTTTCAGTTTTTTGCTTTCAATCTTGAATACATCACGTTCTGTGTCTTTCACAAACTTTGCACCAAGATGCTTGAATCCTTGGAAGTGAGTATCAAGTCGTCTACGTCCTATCTTGTCACCGCCTGGTTTGGCGATGGTAGCCTTTCCGAATCTACCGAGCATTGGACCTATCATGAGCACACTGCCTCGCAAAGAAGAACATTTATCAACAAACTCCTGACTTTCTAGATAGTCAAGATTCAGCTCGGCTGCCTGAAAAGTGTAATCATTTTCAGCGTTGTGCGTTACCTTTACGCCAATATCCTTCAACAGTTGAATGAGATTTTTAACATCCAGTATTTCTGGGATATTCTTTATTCTCACTGGATCAGAAGTTAGCAATATTGCGCAAATAACTTCCAATGCCTCGTTTTTAGCTCCCTGTGGAGTGATGGTTCCTTTCAGTCGGTGTCCACCTTCTATGATGAATGATTCCATTGGCTTTTATCTTCTTCTGCGCTTATTGTTGTTACCGTTGTTACTAACATTACCATTACGGTTATTGTTATTACGGTTATTGCCAACAGGCTCATTCTCCATAATTTTGTTGAAAACGAATGTATTCAGGTCAAGCTGAATTTTTCCGTCAGTATATTTTGCCAAGTCAGAAGCCACCTTCTCGTCGTCACACGAACCGTGACTCCACATAATCAGGCTCAACTTCATCTGGTTAGCAGCAAGTTTGGTAAGTGCGTCACGCTCCTCACCAGGGTCCATGGTCTTCAATCGTTCAAACACCTCAGCCATTATGTGACCGTAGTGTCTTACCGAAATTTTTGTCATGGGATACTCCATAGGCTGCGGCTTTGCTAAAATCTTGTTGGCTTGACTGATGTCGTAAGGCCAATCAATATCCAACTTAAAGTCACTCATGATTGCAAGATGGTCCCACAACTTTTGTTTATAGTTCACGTCCTCGTGATTTTGGGGAAACATTCTTTCCATGATGGTTACTATGGCTTCCGCACACGATTGACGCATGGCTTTCGTATCAAGTTTGCCACAAATGTCAACCATATTCTGCACCTCACGCCCGTATTCAGGCATGACAAGCTGTTCACGCTGTGTGTTGTAGTCTAATCCTTGGATGTTCATAATAATTTTTTAGGCAATTTTGCAACGAAGTCTTTCAGATAGAACGGCACGAAATATGCAACGTCTTCAAACTTCCCTTGTGCTATGCGCTTTTCTGCCAGTGGAAACATATATTTAGCTAGTGGCACGACGTCTTTGATCAAGTGTGCGTTAGGATTATTAATCTCTTCCATACACTTTGCTGCTCCGTTTCCGAAGAAATACACCGGGCCCTTTTCAAGATATTCTTTATAGGTATCAACTGTCACAACGTCAGCCTTTATTGGTCTCACCTCATCAAGTGAGCGATTGAATACCTCTGCATATACTTCCATGCGGCGTGCGTCAAGCATTGGCACTAGTAATGCATTTTCTTCCTCAGCCTGCTCTTTCAATAATACTGGCACGGCAAGAAGTTCCAAAGTCGGTATGGCAATCAGCTTCACATCACGACCATAGCAAATTCCTTTTGCCATAGAAGTACCTATTCGCAGTCCGGTATAAGAACCTGGACCACAACTTACAGCCACAGCGTCTAATTTTAATGAGTGACTGTCTATAAATGAAAGAGCCTCATCAACATAGCGTCCAAGTTGTTCATTGTGATGTGGTCCGCTGTAATCTTCTTTGTTAAAGATGCATTCGGCGTCATTACTAACTGCTACAGAGCACACGTTTGTGCTCGTTTCAATGTTCAATATACACGACATAATAATAAATATATTCTAAATAAAGTGCAAATTTACGCTTTTTTCCCGCAAAATTATTACTTTTGCAGAAATTTAACGTGAAACAAGTATGATACAATCAATGACCGGTTACGGAAAATCTATCGTAACCTACAATCAAAAAAAGATTAATGTTGAAATTAAGTCATTAAATAGCAAGACACTTGATCTTTCTACAAGAATCGCTCCGCTCTACAGAGAAAAGGAGATGGAAATACGTCAGATTGTCGCAAAACAATTGGAACGTGGCAAAATAGACTTCTCTATTTGGATTGAGAAGGATGATGCTGTTGACGCCGCACCAATTAATGCCGCACTTGTTGAAAATTATTACAAGCAGATAAAAGCTATTTCCGAAAAGACTGGAATTCCAGCCCCACAGGATTGGTTTAACACTCTTCTACGCATGCCTGATGTCACAACAAAGAATGACGTTGAAAAACTTTCCATTGAGGAATGGGCTGCCGCAAGCAGTGCTATACACGAGGCTATTGCCAACTTACTTACTTTCAGAAAGCAGGAAGGTGCAGCTCTCCAGAAGAAGTTTACAGAGAAAGTTGATAATATTGAAAATCTGTTGCTCAGCATTGAGCCTTTCGAGAAAAGCCGTGTTGAGAAAATTCGTCAGAGCATTGTCAAGGGACTTGAGCAGATTCCTAGCGTTGACTACGACAAGAACCGACTTGAGCAGGAACTTATTTATTACATCGAGAAACTAGACATCAGCGAGGAGAAGCAAAGACTGACCAACCATCTTAAATACTTCCGTGAGACTATGAACGAGGACGGAGCTGTTGGAAAGAAACTCGGATTCATCGCTCAGGAAATGGGACGTGAAATCAACACTACTGGAAGCAAGAGCAATCAGGCTGAAATGCAGAATGTTGTAGTGAAGATGAAAGACGAACTAGAACAGATTAAGGAGCAAGTCTTAAACGCTTTCTAAATATGAAGAACGGACTGCTTATTTTCTCAGCTCCTTCTGGAAGCGGAAAGAGTACGATCGTGCAGTGGCTGATGAAGGAACATCCTGAATTCAAACTGCATTTCTCTATTTCATGCACAAGTCGCCCACCACGTGGAACGGAAAAGAACGGTGTAGAATATTTCTTCCTCACGCCAGATGAATTCCGCGCTAAAATTGATAAAAATGAGTTTCTTGAATACGAGGAAGTTTATCAAGACAGATTCTACGGCACATTGAAATCACAGGTTGAAACCCAACTTAATGATGGTCAGAGTGTTGTCTTCGACGTTGACGTAAAGGGTGGATGCAATATAAAGGATTTTTATGGTAAACGCGCCATGAGCATTTTCATCCAACCTCCATCAATTGAGGAACTGCGCAAAAGACTCAACGGTCGTGGCACAGATACACCAGAGGTTATTCAGCAACGTCTTGACAAAGCCGAATACGAATTAACATTCGCTTCAAAATTCGACAATGTTGTCGTAAACGATAATCTTGAGGAAGCCGAAAAAGCGACATTGGCTCTTGTAAGGAATTTCCTAGAGGAATAAAAACGCTGTTGTTGATTTCTTAAACATTCGCAAAAAAATGATACGAACGGGAATATACGGAGGGTCGTTCAATCCCATTCACACAGGGCACATTGCCATTGCTAGCCAGTTATTGCAAATGGCTTCACTAGACGAGATATGGTTTGTCGTTTCTCCACTTAATCCGTTTAAGAAATCATCAACATCACTTTTAGATGATGCCCATAGGTTGGAACTTGCCCAAGCCGCATTGTCAGGAGAAAAATCACTTAAAGCCAGCGACTTTGAGTTCAATCTCTCCAAACCTTCATACATGTGGAACACACTGCAAAGACTAACCCAAGAGTTTCCTGATCGAGAGTTCACGCTCATAATAGGAGCCGACAACTGGTTGGTTTTTGACCGCTGGAAAAACTATCGTGACATCATCGCCAACTACCGCATAGTGGTTTATCCAAGGAAGAATTCGCCGATAGACAAAACCACTCTCCCTGCAAACGTAACGCTTGCCGATACACCTCTTTATAATGTCAGCAGCACAGATATAAGGCGCCGAGTTTCAGAATGCAAGTCACTCCACGACCTTGTTCCCGACAACATTATTCCACTTGTAGAAAAATACTACAAATAAGGAAATTGTAGTAAAATTTTCCGAAAAATAAAACACATTTTTTATATAATGATACAAAATTGCGGATGCACGACAAGTATCGGCATCCGCAACTATCATCAGACAATCTCTAAGAAAATCTTTTCATCTTTCTTTAGGCACTCAACAAACATTTCGGTAAGTTCATTAAATCGCCGTTCGCTACGGATGCAAAGTCCCCACGTAACGTAATCCCCCACAATAATACTTCCCGATTTAAGCTTAAACACACCATTACCGGCAACAAACTCTCCAACAGTTTTTCTTCCGTTAGACCTAATGATCAATAGATGCACTCTCTTTTGAGCATTGTCTAACTGTATTTTCACCTCATACTTTCCGTTTTCAAGGCAACGAGGAGTATACTCTGCCGTGTTGCATATCAGACGATTGCTAAGTTGTAGCAGACCGTCGGTTGTATCGTGTCGTACACGAATTCTTTTCAATTCCAAATCCATAATTCAATATCTTATATTTAAAATGACCAAAATGACTTTGACCAAAACGACTAATTTGTAACCTTCTTATAATTATTATTTTCCTGTTGCGAAACGATTCCTTGTCTCTTCCAGTTCTTCAACATCATGATGACTGAATTTTTACTACAGTTTCCACCCTTGACAGCTATTGACTGTTGTAAAGCCTGTTCAAAATTAAACTCATCCGCCAGTCGCGCAAATATACTGTCATTCTTTCCACGGTGAACTCTCACACCCCCAACAGAACATTGATAATCACGTGAACTCATTGCATTATCTATCTTTTCACGGAAGAAAAACATATTGTTCTCAATCAGCGAATCGGCAATCACATCGTAGGCATCAAGCAATTTGGGAGTTTGCGTTTTCTCTATCATAAGTTTCCACAAATCTTTCTTCTGTGTAAGCATTATTTCAGCTTTCGCAAATCCAAACTTCCTTATAAGTTGTCCGCACACTGCACAGAGCATCAAGCAGCACATCATACGTTGGGCTGTCACGCATACTCTGAATCGTTGTCGTGCCATTATTCGGTCGTCGTTCTTCATCGTTTCCAGCCTCATCAATTCCACCCATTGTCGTCCTTTTTCCTCTAGCTTTGGCAATTCTATTTCGCCCTGCATCAAGGGCAGAAGATGTGCCACCTGAATAATGCGTTCAGTCTGCTTCTCCGAGAGTTTAGGCGGATTGTCATCAAGCTTTGAGAACGTATTATCAGGAGTGCGTGCTATTGCAATTCTTGATTGAAATCCATCGGTGTAGTTGCTCACCACTCTGTATAATGCATCGGGAGTGCCGCACATCACAACGTTCCACAACAATCTGTCAATATGTACGTTTACTGCGTCAACCGACCGAGCCTCACGGTCGAATGCACTCCCATCGTAGCTCTGTCTTATCATCACAGAGAAGTCGCTCATTGCCGATTTCCACTTCTGAGCCACGTTGTCCGCTTCAGGAGTAAACGAGAATGCATGTTTCCCCTGTACATTCTGCAATTCCTCGGCTAGATTTGCCACAGTGTTGTTGAGCGGCAACCAACGTTTAGGCAATTTGGGTTCAACAGGCTGTTCCTTCTTATTTTTAGAAGCCTTGTATTTTGCTCTCCATTCTTCGTGCTGTTTGTTGTAGATTTTCGTGAGTTCTCGCTCCTCTTTCATCCATGTTTCCACGATAGGATCAATGTTTCCCTTTCCTGAGCCAAACTCTCCAGCAATATATGAAATAAGGTTCAGCGAGTTGGTTTTACCGTGCACGTCGAGCTTCACTCCCGTAGCCAAAGCACCAATAGCGGGACAGATAGCGGTGAGCACGGGCATTGTAAGTCCATGTCCAGCAGCCTCAACAGAGTCCTTCACCCCTTGCACCATTATTGCTTTAGGCAACTGTCTGTAATAGAATTCTTCGTCACGTGTCTGCATTTCATCAATGGCATTCACCACATCTTCGTTGCCCATATTGTCTTTACGAAGAGCCGTTAACACATCACGCATTCTCTTTGGCATTTGAGTGCGTTTTGAAAGCAATGCCGAGTCAATGCATTTAAGTTTCTGCTCCTCGCCAAACCCGTCGTAACATGGAATCACTGCGTTTAGCGTGTTTCTCTCAAAACCACAGATGTGGCGCAAGTTCACTGCCAGTTCATACGTAAGCACATCACGGTTACTTTTCACAGGAGTGTGACCGTCGTTGTAAAGTTCCCACCATTTGTTTATTATCTCAGAATATGGAATGCCAAGATAAGACATTTCTGTATTCTGAACTTTGCTGTCACAAGTTGTTTCCAAGATAGATTCTTTCGCCTGTACTTCTTTTTCCACGTGGATGGCTGGATGCCAATGCTTATTTGCCTTATGCGCCTCAGGTGGCAGTTCTTCTATTCTTTGCTCCAGAGCAACGGCTTCCGTCTTCACATCGGCTTCTACATAATTATCACAAAACAGTTCATCGTTCAGATAAAGCAGATTATCCTTGTCGGCGGTAGTAGTGAAATACACTCGATTAATGTCGTGCGCACCCGTGTCCATTTCGCAGTCAAGCATACGAGCAATGCGCACTTGGTTTTCAAGTATTGTCTTTCCTCGTTCGCGCTTCATCACCGCATGCCCACCCTGTCTAGCACTACGTTCAAGCATCAACAAACCATATTTTTCAGGATCTTCTAACAAGATCTTTGCAGCTTTCTCAAATTCAGCCTTATCGTCAAGGTCAAAACCAAAAGCCATGCTCGGTAGTTTACAACCCTTAACAACGCCATTTGGATAATGCCCCGAATAGTTCATCTGTATCAGCCTACGTTTTGCACTGTCGTTGCCCTCACGAGCCAACTGCAAGTTTGCTTTCTGTTGACTACTGTCTCTTAACTTTATGTATTCCTCTCTTGATTGAACGGGGCTAGCCACCTTGTGACCACCCCGCATTGATATTAAATACACGCTCATACTGTTGCCTCTCTTGCCTCTTTCATTATCGTTTCCATGCAGTCAAGCCCCTCATTCTTAAAAACCTTTAGCGTGAGCTGTATTGCACCGTCGGCAGTTGCAGAAATTCTGCCGTGAGCCAACTTTTTAATAAGGGTACTCTTTGGTCTAAGTGCTGGCTTTGCCACAAAGTCAAATGTACCGTCAGCCATCTGCTGTCCCACTCCATTACTTCTGAATTTCTTCACCGCTCCCACTTCTGGGCTGTCCGGTGAAAACATAAAGAATTTACTTTCGTCATAAAAAGCCTGTCCGCCAAGCTGTACATGTTCAACATTACCATTGAAATTGTTTTGATTATTTTCCATTTTTCTGAATTTTTACGAGAAGAGCAGAGCCTCGTTAAAGCTGTCGACAATTATCCCTGGGCACTCTACACCCGCTCGTTCAACTCAGATTTTTTAAAAAAAAATAAATGATTAAAAGCTTCTGTTATCTTCGCCGAAGTTACTTATGCGCACATCGTTAAACCATCTGCCCTGATATTCATGAGCACGAAAGGCGAAGTCAGCCCATAGAGTAGCATTCTCCTTGAACTCGAATTTATCCACAGCATCACCAAATAGGCTTGCCACAATCACGTCGGGATACATCACTTTCTCGTCGGCTTCAAGCACCACTTCTCTTGTTTTCCAATCGTTCCCGTTCTGGCTCTTTCCGCTTTTCACTTCCATGAGAGCCTTAACCTTAAAAAATCTCTTTTCCATAATTTACATTTGCACCCGCGTTTCAAAAGTACAACCCGCAAAGTTGCCGTTGTATCGGATGACGGATGCAAATGTAGAGCAAGTTTTTTGTTAAGCCATTTAAGCCTTTTAAGCTAAATTCCATTCGGCTTAAAACAGAAATAGGGCAACCCTCTGCGGATTGCCCTATATGCCTAGAATCAAATGCACTAAATAAAATTATTTAATGCCTAATTCTTCTATCAATTTTTTCACTTCATCAACTAGCAGAACATCAGGTTTGCTGTTATCGATGAGTTTCTTTATAAATCCAGAATAACTTTTCTTGGTCACACTACTATTCATGTTACAGTCAGAATAAAGAAAATCATAACATGAATTACCATTGCAATTACTTGATAAAATTTCTTTCTCTGTCAATAATTTGTATAATGCAACAAACACCTTTGAGGGATAATTATCCTTGCTTGAGCATAGAGTTTTATTATCCTTAACATGATGACGTGATAGAAAATCAATAAATGCTTTTGCACATTTTTCTGTAAACGCATCATCTTTCTCACCATCTTTCTCAAAAAGAAATTCAGCCTTTCTACCACGACGTGGAGTTTCAACATTTGCTGTCGTTTCTTTTATTTCAACAGCATCAGCAACTTCCGCTTCTGCCACATGATCAGTTTGCTGAGGAGCAAGGAATACTCCGCCATAAACCGGACCATTGAAAACATTGCAATTATTGTTCTTCTGGTGGTATTTGTCCATAATCATTCAATAGTTTACCTTTTTTATCCCAATCTTTCGGTATTATAAACCTAGGATCTTTTACATCGCCATTAAACACGTTGCTGCCGCTTATAGTCTGATTAGTTGCCGGTAGATGATTTTTATAAAAATCACTACATCTACCGTATGCATATTCTATCGCTTCATGAATTGCTTCTTCAATTGAAGTACTTTGGCATTCTCTTTGAAATTCAGAATATACCATGATAAGAGACAAAATAGTTTCAAGTCCTAATTTTTCGGCAGAATCAACCAAATTAATTAACGTACCTCCAACAGTTTGCTCATCTTGACTACAATCACACAAATCACTTAGTTTCTTGCTTGTATCAGCAAAAAAGCCTTGATGCTCTTTAATCATTTCGTGATGGTGTAAATCATCAGATAATTGTTTGTATTTGGGATGCGTACTTATGTTTCTAATAATTGCTAACATTATTGTGGTGCATTCTTCCGTCTCCCCAGCTTCGCTCAATTTTATCAAGGCACACCAAAGAACAAGAAGCGTAGTGTATTGTGCCTTTTCCTTACTACGCTTTATTAATGAAGTGCCATCTGATGATTTTAAAGAGGCATAACGTGAATTAAGATTTAATCCTATGTTATAGACCAAAAAATCAGGATGTTCACTGTTAATCAACCTTTTTACGACCCTCAGAGCTTCTGTCCATATTTCCTCTGGATTCAATTCGTCATCCATTGAGGTATATTTAGCTAACAAATAATAAGCTACCATAAACATACTATCCGCTTCAAGATATTTGTTCATTCTATCCATGCTCTCCTTCTCAGAAAATCTCTTATACATTACCTATCGTGTTATTTAAGTTGATCTTGTCGAGAAATGCAATTATCATTTCATATCTTTTAACAAACAGTTCATCTGCTTCCTGGCTCAGTGCAAAATCGTTGATTTCACGTTCCTGACTGCCTCCGTCACCACATTTAACATTTGTTCCGTCAGTCAGTTTGACTTTTATCACAGAGCCGATGGCAGCACACGCCTCGACACAGCGGTTTAGTAAATCCGAGTCTTGACGCGGAGTAAGCACTTCATCTTCATTAGCAAGCCAGCTCAATTGCGGTGCACCATTCATGTCGTCGGCAGTGTTGATAATGTTGCCTATCATGTCGGAAATTACAGGAAGATTAGGAAATGGAAACTGAAAATGCACCATTTTTATCTTGTATGGATGATTATTCACTACATCCCAAAAATCATGTGGATCATAGCGTGGAGCAATATTTATCCTTAATCGTTTTTTCACAAGGTATTGATTAAGAGTTTCCATCATAATTTTGGCTAACGAATTAGGAGTACTGAACGACGTTGAGAGTTTCTGAATAGCAATAGTCTGAACCCCTTTACGGTTATCGATAAGTACGGCACAACTTGGGTTATCCGGTATTCTCTTTTGTATGAATTCGTGTTCAATCTTCTGTTTCTTGTTGTTGGCGATTCTTAAATCCCATATTCCGTCTTCCTGCCACACCACAATTTGCTGATACTGTTTTTTCCCCTTCACAAAGGGTAAGTTCTTGTCTGACATGTACTGAAGATAATCATTCAGAATTTCTTGTTTTCTAGCTCTTGAATTCCTTACGTCAACGTTTTCAATTTCTTTAAACATACTTCCTTCTTCTAGCTGATTAATGTAGTTAAATTCGTACGTAAAAATTTGTAGTTTTGCCATTACTTTTTGTTTTTTTATTAGTTAAGGGCAATTTAAAGACAATGCGCTTCATTGCCTTTAAAAACACTCTAGTAAAATTATTTTGTTTTTATTTTTACAGTCTATACATGGTTTCGTCGCCGCAGATATTGCGGATTTTCATTCTCAGTGGTTTATTATCGCTGTCTATAAATCCTTTCCAAAACTGGTTAGTCGCTTTTCCGTCACGAGTAACGTATCCCAGTTTATCAATAAATATCTCGTGAGAACTGTGCCACTGTGCATTAATATCGCTAGTTTCTTCATCTACACTTATCCACTCTATTGTTTCAAGTCCTTCATCGCTTATCGTGAGCGGCTTGTATTCGTGTCCCTTGTTTGTAGCCTGAGCTCGTCCCTTGGCATTGTATTCAGCAATGCTTGTTAGCACTCTGTCACTTTGGAAACTGTCTATTGTAACTCGCCACACATCAATAAATCCGTCTTTGGCTTCTGCAACGTGCCATTCTGCTTCATCATTAACGACCACATTGTCAAGAATCTGTTTAAGATCTCTCAGTTCTACCTCAATAAGGGTGTTGTTCTGTTCGTGTATGAAGTCTTTTATTTCTTTTTCATCTGTAATATCAATATAATACACTATCACTCTTTTAGTGTCGTCAGGCAGATCGGGCATTGCCTCGCGAAGTATGCGGTTCATCAACGGCTTGTCTAGTAATCGTGTAGACGAATCCATAAGATTAGGTAGATACACAGGCATCATCCCATCATTAGGACTCACAATGCTTCCTTCCCAGAATTTGTCGAGTGCATCTTCGTTACGAAGCCCCTTTATCAGAGTTTTCAACTTATCCATAGTCTGTACTGGGTTGCGATAGAGCTGAATTCCGTCTTTCACCTCCATAATTCTGAACTCGGCATTCTGCTTTTTAAGTCTATCACGGGTAGTCTGAACACTATTTACCCCAACATCAGAGTGTATAAATCTTCGTCCTAGCCTATTGGCTACAGCTGCCGTAACTCCACTACCACCAAAGAAGTCGGCTACAAGCATGTTTTCATCGCTAGAATGCACTATACATCTCTTTAATAATTCTTCGGGCTTTTGAGTATTATAGTCATAATAGTTGTTTTTTGAAATCGTTCTTGGAATCCGCCAGACATCATCTATCTTCTTCTCAGCATATTCAACTATAATTTTAGAACCATTTTCATCTCTTACATCAATTGTTTTCCCATTTACTTTTTTTCTTAAAGCGCGCTTACTAACCTCATCTTTAGGTATCATGTATGGATTCTCCACACAGGAATTTGAAAGTGTGTAAAGATATATCACATCATGATTTTTATCTAAAGAGCTACCTCCTGTTGCAAATTTATCATCATAATACCATATAATTTCATTTTTAAAATTCTGTTCTCCAAATATTTCATCCAAAAGAATTTTTACATAATGTCCTATATGATTATCCAAATGCACATAAATACTTGCGGAGTTGCTCATCACACTCTTTATTGCCACAAGGTTTTCATACATCCAATTAAGATATCGTTCCTTATCCCAGATATCGCCATACAACTTTTCCTTAAAACTTTTCAGCTCAACATCATCAAGTTCTGTTTCGACAGTTTTTATTGCCTCTGCAATCTTAGGATTACGTCTCAAATATACTTTTTTTGCATAATCGACACCACTGGCAAAAGGAGGATCTATGTAAACCAAATCCACCTTAGTACCTTTGTCTTTAAGATAGGCACATGTAGAAAGGCACGTTCCACGCACAACCATATTGTCACTAGGATTGCTACCCACTGTCTCAGTTTTCTCAACCTCATAGAGCGGCATCCCACGCTGAATATTTTCTACAACCTTGTTGCATTCACGATAACGCAACATTCTGCGAGTGCGCACAAAGTTGTCTAGTAAAGCCTGACCGTCAAGGGTCGTAGGAAAATATGGAATATATTTAACTGCCATTGCTTATTGTTGTTTCAAATTAAAAAAATCATTTATCTTAGATAGCGTACTTTGCGTTTGCTGCTCACTACTTAATGTATCTTCTACATACAAAAAATCGAAACGTTGATAACCAAACTTGTCATTATTCAACCTCACGAATTCTTCAGACATAAAGCTACGCCTTTCCTTAAACTTTGCGGCAAAGCCTTCACCTTTGGTCTCAATTATAAGTACCTTGAATATTTTTCCACCGTTGTCTCGCTGAATCATCAAAAAGTCTGGCACGTATCGTCCAATGTATCTCCAATCGTCGCCACGTTTACTGTAGCATGCTATTCGGAAATCAGTAAGTTGGTCATCACCGTTGAAATACACTTCCAGCCCTTTGTCTCTCACTGCCACTAATAGCTTCTGTGAAAAATATTTTATCTCAAATCCACTATCGAAATGATAAGGCAGATAATGATAAGTCTGATCTTTCACCGCTAGGTCACGGTCACGATTCATAGCATCATTTCTCATCTTCTTTGCCATTTCTTCCCATTCTGGTAGATTCATCTGCTTCATCTGCTCAATTAAAACTTCTACCTTTTTCAGTTCTTCATTGTCGCCAGTTCCATTATCAGCATCAACAATTTTCTTCACAGTGGGTTGATCAGGATAATATTTAGTGTCATCATCCATAAAAAGAGGAGTTTGCAGACGGTCCACTTTAAGGAGACTTGCGTTTTCGGGAATCACTTCTTTCTTGACTTCAATGCTTCTCTTTGGCACAAAAGCCTGACGGATTATTGAGCGTAGGCGTTTCTGATCTACATTCTCAAACAACGTGCAAGTTCCGTCTTCCTGCTTTGTGGAATCCTCATCAAAGATGCGCTTCAATTCGGCGTCATATTTTTTTATTTCGCTCATTTTAAGCATTCCCATGCTCTCCTTCGTTATACGCAGCAACCATTGATGATAGGTAATAGGCAGCAATTCGTCTTCTTCAGTCAACACATGTAATTCATCATTCAACATATTTCCTTCCAAATCCTGCTCGTGAGTAATAATCTCACGTGTTGCAGCATCTCTGTAAATATCAATATCGGAGAGTCTTGAATGTGTGTCTGCAGTGTCTTCCACCACAAGCGTATTGTATTGTATTTTAAGTTGAAAGAAGTCTATTGGTGGCACGTCTTTTCTTATGTATCTATCTACTCTCTTTTTGTGATTGTCTGCAGCCCTGTTCACAGCATCAATGGTCGTATTCTGCTGTTTAATTAGTTCTTTATTGAGAGTATCAGCATTATCTTTATTAAGCCAGATAAGAGCCGTCTCACTTTCATTACCACGCTCCACCTGTCTTAGGCAGCGGCACGAAGTCTGTAGCACCATATTCTGGGGGCATGCGCCTTTCTGTGGCAAAATTACAGAGGTTAGACTTTTGCAGTCCCATCCTTCCTTTCCAATCTGCGCTAACAATACGATGCGGTATTTCGAGAAATCGGTATCAAGGGCGGCAAAATCTGTAGCCGAACCTGCTGGCACAGAATAGTCTTTGTTTCCACCGTGATATTTCAATATAGTTTCTTGTGGATTCATGCCACGGCTACTCACAATAGCAGCAACTAATGGATAAACGATTTCCTCTAGATTTTCGATTCTACTGCAATAGATTGCAAGTTTAGCGCAAGTTCCATCACAATATAATGTATTTGCATAGAGGTCAAAAAACTCATTAACACCGTCAGTGATTATCGCCTCTTGAGAATTATCTGTAGTCTTTATTTTAGGCCTTTTTAGAAAGTTACCTATTCCGCTTATAAGTGGATAGTTATAGACCACATTGGAAATATCGGTATTTTTGATGTCGAATACTTCTGCCAAGGTAACTTTCTCAGCACTTTTTAAGTATGGAGTCCCAGAAAATCCATAAACCGAGTTGAAAGACGGATTTTTCATCCAATCGCTGACAACTTTTCTAAGCTTTATTTCACCATCACTGGCATGATGCACTTCATCAATGAATATTGCGAGATGAGGAATTTGTCGGATAATTTCACGTAGCTCATTACTATTTTTCATCGCGTCCCATTCTTTTTCAGTGTACAGGTTGCGTTCCAGTCCTCTATCTTTATCCACTTTGTCCAGCACCACCTTTTCGGCATTGGTCACAGCTACCAGTCCAAAGAGATCATTAAGCGGCTGATGATTGTTAATTTTCTGTGCATTAGGATTTTTCACGAGATTACTATTCTTAGCAGTCTTCTGCTCATCAAGCACCTCAAAACTTATAATTTTTCTTATCTGGCTTGCCGTTGGGTCTGGCAATATCCACGTGGGGTCGAAATCCTGAATGTGTTTAAGGCTAGGCACAATACTATTTTTTAGTCCTGAAGGAGCAAATATCATAAAGTTATGAGCAAAAGCTTTATTGTTAGGCTCCTGCATTGCAAGATAAAGGTCTAAATATATAAAAGTTGCCATCAAAAAAGTCTTACCAGCTCCCATTGGCAAACTATAGATAAAATCAGGATAGTCAACCCCGTAAAAAACATCTTTGAAAGCCTGCTCGTAATCTATCTCTTGAGGATGCTGTTTTATGAATTCCTCAAGCACTGGAGACAACTGTCTTCCATTGCGATCAGTAAGTCTAGAATACTGAAACAAAGCCTCTGCAGCCTTATCATTTTTCAAGATTTCACGAGCCTCGGTAGTAAGCGCCATTGAGTCATAGTCATCAGGAGTGGCATTAAACTTACCTTCAGTAAACAACTGCCAGAGCGGACGGTTACCACATTCGATTTTAAGGTACAGATAGGTCTTTACAGCTTCTATCTGAGCATCACGCATCATGCCTTGTCTAACAATGTAGTCAATAAGCTGACGCATGGTGCAATCATGTGACTTAAACCATTTAGTTACTTTATTTTGTATCAGTTGAAAATACATTAATTTGCTTGTTTTTAATTATACAGCATCATGGCAATGATTATTACTGTTTACCTCATACAAAGGTAATGCAAATGTCTTAGAATAACAAATTAAAACTAATTTTATTTTTTTTCGCACATCTATCATTCTTTATTATGTAAATATTTTTACCAACAAATATTTAATTAACGCTTGCATATTTTGGTCGTTTTGGTCAAAGTCATTTTGGTCATTTTCAAATCATGATACGGGGGATTTTATATCTTATATAAATTATATATTTAAAATATATAATTTATATAAGGGGCTTTCCCCCACTATAGCAAATCCAAAATGACCAAAATGACTTTGACCAAAACGACCACATGCAAGTATGGCTACATGAATAAGCATTGCTAATTAGACCCTAAACGAAAATAGTTAGCTCTGTAAAGTTAGCAATATCAATATTTTAAGGTTTTGAATTTTGCCCCTTCAACAACGAAACTTTGAAATCGCTTGTCTGGAATTATAATTTGCCCTACCTTTGCACTCGTCATCCAGACAGGGTGATGACCGAAGAGAGAATTAGCGCTACCCGCCGAAGTCGAAACGTAAACCAAAAATATCAATATCATGCCTTTGAACTACAAAATTTACATGAACAAAAACAAGAAGAACTTGAAAACTTACAATAAGTTCTATGCAAGAGTGATTCACACATCAACTGTAGAAACAGACGAAATGGCTGCAATCATTGAGCGCAACTGCTCAGTAAAAAAGAGTGATGTACTGGCTGTGCTTACTGAAATGTCGGAAGTGATGAACGACCAACTGCAAGATTCTAAATGCGTAAAGCTCAACGGAATTGGCACTTTCAAGCTAGCAATATCATGCATCGGAGCTGATTGCATCAAAGATTTCAATCCAACGAAAAACATCAAGAAAGTGCGCGTAAGCTTCACACCTATCACCAAGGTAGACAGGGCCACCAACAAACGCATCAAGAACTTTACCGCAGGGGCAAAGATGAAGGAGTACGGACAGTACACCAAAATCACGAACAAAGCACCTGCTGGCGGAGATCCTAACGGTGGAGTTGTGAAGCCTTAACACAGCTAAAAGGGACTGTCCGGACAGTCCCGCTACTGATAACAGGATCACATAAACAACAATTAATTTCTTAACCATTTAAACACACACAACCATGAAAAAGAATGAAGTATCTATAATCATCAAACTAGTCATTGCCATTGCTACCAGTCTGCTCGGTATTCTTGGAACATCTAATCAGTCGGAGGAATAGCATTGACTAACGGTGACCTTAACAAAATCATCAAGACAATCACCAACCTGATTATGATGGCAGCGGCTATATGTGCCCTTATCGGGTGCGCAGTTCATTAATAATACAAGTCAATATTATTGGAACTGCAAGCTTAAACGAATAAAAATCAGAGCCTAAACTAATGGATTTGAGAAAACCCAATCTGAATGGAATTAGACTAATATTTCAATCACTTTAGTAACTGGCTTAGAAACGGTAACGCCGAACTCGTAAATGAGCTTCGGCGTTTACAGTCTCTTTTAATCCATCTTTTATATTTGCAAATTAACCCACTTCTTCGTTTAAAAAGAAGCAGATTAGGATGCTCTAAATAGCATTGGCTATTTCTTGATATATAATACAAACACGTCCAATGGGATTTATTACTATCAAATAGAACAATAGGCCTAATATAAATATGATAGAATTGATTGCTATTGACTTCTTGTCTTTCTTCTTTATTGAACTAAGAATATTCACAAAGAGCTTTACCACGCAATAAGCCAAAAATATGAGTAATGCGATCTCACATATATTAAATAGTATTTCCATGTTTATCTAATTTAGAATAATTTTTTTTTTAGTGTATACATACAAAGTCAATTTGACTATGTACAAATATAGACTTTTATTTTGAATACGTAAAACGTTTATTGGAAATTACACACAATTATTATTTTTTTACATAATAACTTGGGGATAACAATAAAATCTTTACCGTGAGGTGTGAAATAGTTAGCTTAAAAAAGATTGGTAACTAGATGCTAGAACTTTACCATAGTTATTACAACCTTCCGTATTTTGAGCGAGCTTAACAGATATAATCGGAATCAGGCATGTTATTAGTTTGCTAACTTAAGTTTTACGATTAAAAGGAGTAACTATTAATAAACTCTCATAAATGAGAATAAAAGTCAGATTGTGGTTCTGAATAACGAAAAATAAGCTGTGTGCGAACACAATATATTGATTTACATCAAGAAAAAGTGTATTTATGCACTAAATGTACCTGAAAGTATTGCACGCAACTGAAAATAACACTATCTTTGCATCATCAAAAGGTTAATAGATTGTTTAGGTTAGTAGTAATAAATTTAGGTTTAGTTATTAGATTTTAAGGTAAAGTTAATAGATTGTACAGGTAATACATGGAGACCGTGAGGTTACCATTTATTAAAGAAATATTTTAAAAATAATAATAGGCGTTGAAGCTCGTGATTTGAGTTTCAACGTTTTTTTTTGTGTTCGCACAGATGCCCTAAAGGCTCTGCACAAACAGTTTAGGAGTGGTCTTCATCTTACGCTTAAACATCTCTCGGAAATTCTTAACGTCTTTGAATCCACAACTCTCACAGACGGTCTCTATATTGGTTGCCCCATGCTTAAACATCTGCACAGCTTTATAAATCTTGTAATCGTTTATAAACTCGATGAGCGACATTCCTGTCATCTGCTTTACTTTCTTGTAAAGAGAAGAATGACTCATGGCTAGCTTGTCGGCAAGGAAATCAATGCTGAAATCATCGTTATTCAGATTGTCGTCTATGACTTCCCTACACCTTAACAAGAATATCTGTTCCTCCTTGGTGTAGTTGTTAGTCTTATTGGTTATGGAACTTGTCAACACGGCATTGTCTGTCTGCTCAATAAGACGATCAATTCTTTTTCTGAGGACCTTGAGCGAAATAGGCTTTGTTACGTAAGCATCAGCACCATTATCAAAAGCGGTGAGCATGTCTTCTTCGGAAGTCTTTGCTGTGAATATCAACACTTTTATGCTTGACAGCTTTTTGTCGGCTTTCAGCTTTCCAAGAAATTCCAATCCATTCATCTTCGGCATCATTATGTCGCAGATAATTACATCAGGCAGGTTTTTGACAGCTTGCTCTAAACCCTCTACTCCATCACAAGCCGTGAACACCTTGAAGTCGGAAACAAGATTGCGCTCTAACAGCTGTATGGTCTGGGGTTCATCATCTATGATAAGCACAGAATGAGTGGCTGTAGGATTGCCAGGCGACTTAGCTGTATCAAATGGTTCAGGCTCAAGACTGTAGTCTGCATCTAAAGCACACTGACCGTTATCAATTAAATCATCATCAGAATGTTTACGTTTTGGCATTGTGAAAATAAATTCAGAACCTTTTCCCACCTCGCTTTCCAAAGTGATTCTGCCGCCATGAAGTTCTACGAGATTCTTCACAACCGACAAACCGATGCCGTCTCCCTCACTTTGTTTCTCGCCACGCTCCGTACGGAAGAAGCTTTCGAATATATTGTCGCGCATTTTTTCGATGATACCGATTCCATTATCCTTTACAGAAAACTGCACATCATCATCTCTATCTTCTATTGAGAAGACTACATTGCCGCCCTTTTGGGTGTATTTAAACGCATTAGACACTAAATTTGAAACAATCATCTCTAGTTTTTCAGCATCAAATGTAAGCTGGATGTCTGTCTTATCACACTGAAAGGTAAACGAAATGTCTTTCTGTTCACACAGGTTCACATAGTCCTCTGTAAGGTTTTGACAGAATGCCACTACGTTCATGCGCTGCAGAGCCAGTTTGAGTTTATCAGAATCCATCTTTCTGAAATCAATAATGCGGCTGATGAGTTTATTCAGTTTCATCGAACTACGATACATTGCTTTGAGATAGGAATATGGCACGTTGACAATTGACGTTTTAACATCCATCAATTCCTCAATCTGTGCTGCAATAAGGAATACAGGCGTACGCAGTTCATGAATGATGTTGGTATAGAATGTCATTTTAGCATCATTGAGCTTTTTCATCGTGTCTTTCTCAATCTCGCTTATACGCATATTATGCTTGATATCGAGTTCATGAAGATAGAACTTTAAAGCTGAGACAAACAGGAGAACGAAGAGAATTATCCAAAGTCCAATAGCCCACGTTGTCTCATACCACGGCGGTGTGACAACGATGTTGAGCACAGCTGACTTTACCCAATGTCCGTTACTGTCGATACACCGCACAAAGAAATCATAAGTTCCAGGCGGAACATTCGTATATGATACCTCTCGCGAACCAGACAGTTCACGCCAGGATGTTTCCAATCCTTTAAGGCGACATGAGAAATGAACACGATTTGGCGAGTCAAGTTCGGGTACAGAAAAATGTATGGTAAAGAAATTCTGATCATGAGAAAGATTTATGCTCTTTATACTGTCGCCATAAAGATTAAAGACCTTATTATCTTTGTTCAACAGATTTAGAGAAGTGAGACTGACCTTATCATAAAGCTGCCTGTAATGAATTAAGGCAGGATTGAACATGACCAACCCCTTTGTACTTCCAAAGAACATCGTGTGTCCGCTGAAAAGACTTGAATTATAGGTGAAAGTAGATGAAATATTTTCGTCGACATCGAATCTTGCAAAAGTCTGAGTTCTGGTATCAAACCTAAACAAACCGTTTTCTGTTCCCATCCACAACTGTCCCTTGTGATCTTCCTCTATGGCTACAACATTATTATCAGTAAGTCCCTGATTATAATCATATTTACGTATTGTCTTCTGCTTTTCATCTATGCAGTATAAGCCATAATATGAAATTGCAATCCACAGTCTTGCACGCGAATCTACATAAATATATTTTATGTCATTGGCTGGCAGCCTCATCATCGCCGAACTTGCTGAATAATGCTTCATGATTTTAAAGCTGCGTCTGTCGACCTTGTAAACTCCGAGATGGCTTGCACCAATCCAAACATAATCGCCGTCACGCTGAATAGACGAACAATTTACGCCAATAAGAGACTTGATGAGTTTTGCCTTTCCGGTCTTCTTATTAAACACACTGATATTTGGTCCTCCCACCCAGATGTTTCCCAAACCATCATCGCACATTGTCCACACATTATTCTCATCACCCAACTTGACTGAAGGCATGCGAAATAACTGGAAACGTGAAGTGGCAATGGAATATTTTACTAATCCCTTTGTGTAGATAGCCATCCACACATTTTCATTATCCTTTAACAACGAAACCACATTATTACCTGCAATATTGCTGTTTGAAGTGTTAAGCACACGTGTCTGCTTCGTAGTCTTATCATAGATGTTGAGTCCGCCTCCGTCAAGTCCTATGTAGATTTTGTTGCGGTCGTCAACGACGGCTGTCACAATATCATAGCTAATGCCATGATTTGCTCTACTTAGCATCATGAATTTAGACTGCTTATCAGAATAGAGATTAACTCCAGCACGATAAGAGCCCGCCCATAAGTCATCATTTTTATCTTTGAACAAAGAATAAATAGCATCACCGCTAATATTACTGTTCTGGGGTGTACATTTCGTCATCGTTCCATTCTTAGCAAACACTAATCCAGATCCGTCTACGGCAAAAGCAGTACTGCTTTTATAATCAATAACATCCATAAGATTATCGGGAACAGCAATGGGAGCCTCGTAAAATTTATCTCCCACAACTTTGAACGCAAGGCTTTTACGTCCAATTCCATTCCCCACAAATACAGCATTAGAATTTTTACTGTAATAGATATTTATATTATAAGTAATGTTTATTTTCTTGTTTATCCGATAAAGAATGCGACTTGCATCAGCCGATAACACATAAAGTCCCGCAGGACCAACAGCAAGCAACTTACCATTTTTGAACTTGTTTATCGCATATATTTTGCAACCATGAGTAAGTTTACGAAATTTACAATCGGCAGAGGCAGCGCTTTTTATATAATAATCACCAAATTCATCAGCTGCGATTATATTTCCATGGTTTATAAGTAAAGAGTTCATTCTTGACTTTAACATATAAGGGCGTCGCTTATTGGCAACATAAAATTGATGAAAAAGTCCATCACTGAAAGAATAGAAGTCCACGCCCTTATTAATAGCAATAACGAGTCCGTCGTTTACTGGCAATATCTTTTTCACGTTATTGTCTGACAAAGAAAAGGCATCGTTAACATCATGTCTGAATGTAGTAAACTGCATCCCATCGTAGCGGCAAAGGCCATTGAGAGTTCCCATCCAAATAAATCCATGAGAATCCTGATTCACGCAATTCACCGTATTGTCTGGTAGTCCGAATGTATTGTCTATAACTTTAAACTGCTCAGAGGCACTCAATCGGAACAAAGATAGAATAAAGAATAGCGTTAACCCCAATAGGCGACAATTATTTTTCATGAAAATGTACATTCATTAATGATTTGTGCAAAAATACGAAATTAAAAGCTACATCACAAGAAATAAGACAAAATAAAAAAGGTCGATTCTCAATAAAAATCAAGAATCGACCAAACATTAAATCTATATAGTCCTATTGAGAATTATATCTTTATTGATAAACACGCACATAATCAATGTAGTATTTCATAGGGAAAGCACTATTATCAATGCTTCCGCCATTATCTCCACCTAAAGCAAGATTCAACCAAATAAGATCGCCAAAGTCTGCAACCGTATTGCTAAACGGATTCATTCCGCCACCACTAGGAGCACCACCACCATTGCCATTTACAGTTTTTGATGTGCTTATTTCATTAATCAGTTCATCGTCAATATAAATCTTCAAACTATCACTAGTCCAATCCAAACGCCAGACGTGATATTTTGAAGCCCAGTCCTTATCCTTGCTTATGAAATTATCCATAGGTACAACCTTAGACTGCCAGTTTCCGCTCCATCGCTTGTCTGATCCCCAGCAATAGTTAGCATGAATAGCAGGAACTCCACCAGAAGGATAAGACTCAAGAATGTCTATCTCACCACCAAGAGGCCATTCCCAAGTGTTTCCAACTTGCCAGATAGCAGGCCAAGTACCACTCGCTGTAGGAATCTTTGCACGCACAAGCACCGTTCCGTATTTGTAGATGTACTTGCTTTGCATAGAAGCACTTGTGTATTCAGCATATTGTCTGTTTTGCTTCCAATCAGAACTTCCTGACTGATAATTTGGATTGTTCACTCTTTCCTTTCTTCCCTCAATCAGACAAGCACCCTTGCCATCAAGATAAGCATTGTCAGCCTGATACCATTGATCTTCGTGATTGCGTTGAAATCCGTTCTCAAAGGACCATTTACTAGCATCTGGTTTACCGGTTCCGTTGAACTCATCATTCCAAACAAGAGTCTTTCCGTTAAATTGCTGTTTTGGAGTTGTCTCGTCAGGCATTGTTGGGTCCTGGGTAGGCAATGTGACATAAAGCATCATTGTACTAACCTTGTCGTTAATTTTATAATCAGAAGAGTTTTTTAACGAAATAGGCAATACGAAAAATGCATCGGTATTATCGTTTCTTACAGGATTAGCCAACAATGTGCCACGATGAATAGTTATCGTCACATCATCTGATTTTGTCTGACCAGCTTTCAACGTAATATCTTTTGATGATAAGTTATAAGCATCTGTAGGCATTAACACAGCATTTGCATATTTAGCATAGATACCACCTGTTGGAGCCAAAGCTATTGCCTTATTCAGAGAATCACTATTGACAACAATATCAGCTTTGCAATCATTGTCAGCTTTCTGGTTTAGATACAAAGAAGTATTGATTGTTATTGTGGTGTCTGTTTTATCACCTTCCTTCAATCCTAAAGAAGAATTACATTCATTTCCGTTCCAGACTTGACGAGCCTGATTCAGTGCCAGCCACTTATAAGAGCCACTGTTCACATCGGCACGGTCTTCATATTCCTTACATGCTGATAATGAGCTTGCTGCCCAAAAAGCAGCAAACATCACCATCATGCTTTTAATATTAATCTTGTTCATTGTGTTTTTATTTTGATTCAGGGTCATTAATTATTATTTGAGCATCATAGAAAGCAAACTCAGAAAGATTAAAATACTTGACATCACCAAAAGTCTTGGTTACGACAAATCTGAAATGAGTAAAATCATTCTTTGCAGAATAAACATCAGAGGTGTATTCTGCTTTACTTCCTGAAGGAAGGTTTGTATTTACGGTTCCTATCGTCTCCCAAGTTGTGCCATCGCTACTTACCTGAAGGTCAAAAGCTTGAGGTCCAACTTGTGATCCATTACGGTTTTTATACCAAATGACAAAATTCTTATGACTCTCATTCAAATCAATCTGAATATATTGAGGCAAAGCCTTCTGAGGGCTACTCCATCTTGTATGGAAGAATGTGTTTGCATCACCATCAATAAGATTCTTGATAGGCCCTTCTGTTGGCTCCTGATCGTCTGTGCTCAACTGAGTTGCAGTCAAAGCTACTTTGGTTTTGTTTACCGTTACAATAGCCTTAGCTCTACCCGACATTGCATTGAAATCAGTGACACCGCCCTTCTCGTTCTGAGCATTATAGGCTTGGAAGTGAAAAGAATAGGCTCCGTATTTCCTTAACGTATTGCTGATAACAAGAGAATCGGTATATTTTGAAACGACAGTAGTTACCAACTTATTGTCAGAAGGATTTACATAAGAAATCTTCATATACTCATAAGCAGGAGATGTTTGTTCCCACTTAAGTTTTATACTTCCTGGCAATGAATCATACGAAATAGCCGAAGCATCCAGAGTTACAGGTTTTTCTGTATATCCAGAGAATTCAATGTTTGTGAAGTTGTCGCTACAAGAAGAGACAACACCGCAAAACGCAAAGACCAATATAATATATTTGATTTTTTTCATTGTTGTATAATTTATATTATTTATCCCAACCTGGATTCTGTGTGAAATTAGAATTATTATGCTTTAATATTTCAGACTGAGGTATCGGGAACAAATACATTTTATCATCCCAATTACGCTTCACGACTTCACGATTATAAGAGAAAGACCCATCTTGATTTTTCACAATATGCATCTCTGTTATTGAAGATAACTTGCTGCCTTCTTTCCAACGGCGCAAATCCCAAAAACGGTGTCCTTCAAAAGCAAGCTCTACCATACGCTCATTCTCGTATTTATTCCAAAAAGCCTCATTTGAAAGTCCTGCAGGAAATGCTGGCATCTTTACATCACTTCTGTTACGTATCACATTTACAGCTTCACTTGCAGACATTGTAAGTTCTACATTTTTTGCATCAGCACTGCCAAGGTATTTAAACACAGCCTCAGCATAGTCAAGATAGAACTCGCCCAACCTATAAGTTATCCAAGAATGGCGCTTACTGTTAGAATTGGTTGCAGAAACGTTTACAGATGCATCAAGATACTTTTTGAGATAATATCCTGTTGGAGTAGCTCCAGCAATAGGCTCACCATTCACACCACCATAATAAGTCTGTAATGGAGTGGAATTATATGTAGGCCAAGACTTGTCACCATTCAAAGCAACTGTCATTCCCAAACGAGGATCACGATTATCGTAAGGCTTATCTGGATTATACCCACTTCCATTCTCATTCCAGCGCATGCCCGTGGTCTTCATTTCATAGGCATCAACAAGGGTTTGAGTAGGGCAATTACCAGAATTTCCGCCTTCAACACCAATCGGGAAGTTATTACGTTCAAGACTGTTAAGATCTCCGATTCTCCTAACGTAAATCATTTCTGAGGCTTTCCAGTTATCAGCACCCCACAAGTCACTATATTTACCGAGTTTCACATTATATTTTCCACATGAATCAATAACAGCCTTACTTGCCAAAGCAGCCTGATGCCACCTTTCAATGTCATTTTTTTCATTGAACAATGGACTTGCCTGATAAAGCAAAGTTCGTGCTTTGAGTGCCAACACTGCAAGTTTGCTAGCCCTTCCTGTTTCGTTTGCAGCAGCATCATTACCTAGCTTTGAATAGTCAGCAGGTAAACTGTCACAAATTGCGTCACACTCTCCAACGATAAACTTAAAGATATCATCGGCAGGAGTTCTTCCTAGACTATTTGCTTGTTTATCCGTAAGAACCTCTGTCGTAAAAGGAACGGCACCATACTGTCTGGCAAGATTAAAATAATAATATGCACGAAGGAAACGTACTTCAAATTTCAATCTTTTGAAACGACTCATCTGAGCAATGTAATCCTGATTGAATTTATACTGTGAGAAATCACATTTATCACAGGTTGCAAGATAATAGTTAGCTTCACGTATCGCAGAATAGCTGTCAGACCAAATGTTAGACTTTGAATTAGATGGGCTCCAAGCTCCGTTGGTAAAGTCGTTTACACTACCTGAGCGCCAAGCATATTCCGACTCATCGCAGGCAGAAGCCAACATACCATTACCATAAGAGCCGAAATCATAATCTAGCTTACCATATATATTTGTAACAAAGCCAACTGTGTTGGAAAATTCAGTGAACACATAATCCTTATCGTAATTATTGAATTCAGTGTAATCAAGTTCATCGTTACATGCTGCAAGCATCAATAAGCAGATTGAACCGCCGATTATTGTTTTTATTTTCATTGTTGTATAGATTAAAATTAGAAACCAAGAGCCACTCCTACCACAACAGAGCGAGTTAATGGATAATTATTCCCATATTGTTCAGGGTCTGACTGTTTGATATGATCAAAGCACAGCAGATCAACGCCTCTTACATAAACCTTTGCGGTCTTTATGTATTTTGTCTTAGCTAGTAAAGAATTAGCAAACTTGTAATACAATTCTACATTTCTCAACTTCAAGAACGAACGGTTTTCCAACCAAACGGAATTTGTTCGGAAGTTATTTTCATTACTCTCTGATGTAAGACGTGGGAATTTGGCATCCGTGTTTTCTGGAGTCCAACGATTCTCATAATAATAGTTACTAATATTGGTATTGTTTATCAAAGGCCAATACATTGACTTAGTATTCAATACGGCAGTATAGTTACCTACGCCTTGGAACATTGCGTTAAAACCAAATCCCTTGTATTCCATTCCTATGTGGAAAGAATAATAGATTTCTGGGCAAACGTAATTGTAACCTAACTTAACTTCATCATTTTCATTAATGACTCCATCGCCATTCTGATCCTTATACTTGATGTCTCCAGGCTTTACCTGAGAAAATTGTTGTGCAGGACTGTTATCAATATCTGCTTGATCCTTAAAGAAACCAATTGCCTGTAAGCCATAAATCTGCTCAACAGAATTGTTGGTACGTCTCAAATAATTGTATGCACGTGGTTCCTCACGCTCATCAACGATTTTATTCTTTGACAATGTAAAATTAAGACCTCCATTAACTAACAAGTCACTAGTAATGCTCTTTGTATAGTCTGTTCCTAATTCCAATCCCCAGTTATCTACAATTCCACCATTAATATATGGACTATCGGCACCAAGTACCGCAGAGTTTGTACCACCAGCAGATACCCAGATATCACTTCTGCGCTGATAGAATCCTTCTAATGTTACATTCAATCCTTTAAACAAAGAAGCGTCTAGACCTAGATTATACTTATAGCTCTTCTCATTAGTGAAACTTGTTGAAGCCAAACGACCTTCCTGCCATCCACTACTCCAATCATAGTTTCCACCTAAATTGTATCCATTACCACCAGTGAAAGCTTGTTCCCAATATCCTTCAGCAGGAATATTGTCAACATTGATTATACCCCATGATGCACGTAATTTCAAGAAATCAACAAAAGAGATATTCTTCATAAAGTTTTCCTTTGACAGCACCCAAGCAGCAGAAACTGTAGGAGAGAATGCCCAACGATGACCAGGGGCCAATTTGTTTGAGGCAGCCATTGTTAAAGACAAATCTGCATAATACTTTCCCTTATAACCATAATGATTATACAAAGAAGCACTGTTACGATACCAAGTATTATTCTGGCCATTGCTATTTCGGTATTCATAATTCCACATAAGTACAGAAGATATTGAATGATTACCAAATGTTCTATCATAATTGGCGCCAATGCCGAAATTAAAATTCTTGTTTTGCCAGTCGAGTTTACTGTCAGAACTCATGGTTCCATCCTTACCGCCTGTGTAATGAGAATATGCAGAAGGCTCTCCATTTGTCCATTCAGACACAGCGTCACTGCCAAATTGATACTCTCTTGTATGGTTTTCCCAATATGCAGAGATATTATCGTAAGCTAATCTTGTCCATGCACTAAGTCCCTTTGTAACTGCTGATAAATCCTGATTTAATGTCAAATCAGCAAACAAAGCTCTAGTGTGTGCTTTGCTATAAGCACGACCTTCTGTAAGTGCAACAGGATTAGAATATCCGTCCCAAGTTGCATTGCCACCCCATAATCCACTTTCTGTCTTAATTGGGAAGGATGCCGCTGGCACTGTATAAATTTTATCCCACAAGTTATCGCTTGACAGTCCTGGTCGAAGAGTTTCCAATAAAGTTCCATCAATATTAACAAGAACCTTAGTTGTATTTGTCAAGTCAATATCGAGGTTTGTTCTGAAATTGGCTTTAGAATACTTATTCTGTGTTGAATACCCATCATTCATATTAGGATTAGCAACAAATCCTTGATTGTCCTGAAGATTGATCAATGTGTAATAACGCATTCGTGTGCCACCTCCACGGAAACTAAGATTAAAGATATTACTTGCACCTACATCTTTGAAACATTCTTTTATCCAATCCACATTAGGATAAAGATATGGATATTTGCCTGACTGGAAAGCATTAAGTTCTAAAGCTGAATATTTAGGAGACTTACCGTCATTAACGAAAGCCTCATTCATTGCATTGGCATAAGTATATGCATCAGCAAATTCAGGTCTGCGCTCTTCCCAATTAAATGCATGGTCGTAAGAAAAATTTATCTCATTACTTTTGTATTTACCACGCTTTGTTATAATATTAATTGCACCGTTTGCGCCTTTGTATCCATATAAAGCTACAGCAGGAGCATCCTTTAATACAATTACATTTTCTACCTCTTCTGGAGTAATATAGGAAATATTTCTCTCAATACCATCAACCATCACCAATGGATTCTTGCCAGCAAGAGTCTGCAATCCTCTTACATAGAAAGTTGGCTCATAAGAAGAGTAATCGCCTGTACCTTGCAATGTTGTTAAACCAAGAACATTACCAAATAGAGAATTTCCAATATTCTTTGCAGAGCGATTATTGAAATCTGAATTTGCAGCAGAGGCAACAGACATTGTCGACTCACCAACAGTTTGCTTTATACCAAAGCCAATGTTAACGGGTTGAGAAGCATGATCCATTACGATCTTTATACGTTTATTGCCATTCACAACAACCTGCTTCTTTGACTGGTCAGGAGCATCTACAATCAATTTATCATTCTGCGATGCGCTAATTTCAAACTGTCCATGACTGTCGGAATATACTTTTATTTCAGGAGCACTAAGCACACCAATCATAGCACCCGATACTGGATTACCAGATTTATCTACAATTTCACCTACAATATTGTCAGCAAGCCCCTGTGCAAAAGAGTTTATGCCAAGCATTAATGTTGCGGCTAATAATATATGTCGTTTCATATAATAATATTATTTGTATTCTTTCATTAAAAAAAATTACCAACCAGGATTTTGTGTCAATCCATACCCCTTATTTATTTCTGTTGGTGGGAATGCTGACAAATACCATTTAGTATCAAAATTTGTCCACCATACTCGGGCAACATTTCCTAATGGGAATTTTTCATATCTGAAATGTGTCGGCTGCGATGCTTCCCAACCTTCACTGCCTTGTTTTTTATCAGAATAAGAGAAATTATAATCCTTGCCATCCTTCTGTCTGAATATTCTAAGTCCGTGAAGTGTTCTCTCGAAAAGATCAGCTCTTCTGTAACGAATCATGTCAAAAAATCTAGTATCTTCAAATCCTAGTTCACAGGCACGTTCATTAAGAATAGCATTTATTAAGTTAGTCTTATCATTGAAATCTGTTTCAGGCTGACTTTCCTTTAACCCTTTCAAACCGACACGTGAACGCACAACATTAATTTGCTTTATCGCATCATCAAAACTGTTGTTCTGTGCTAATGCCTCGGCATAAATCAAATACATTTCTGAGAGTCGCAGATAAGGCCAACATGTAACCCTACCCTTTTCATCATCCTTATTCATATAGAATTTATTATTGGCTAGACCTGTTGCATATTGTCCTGATTCAGATGAAGGACCACTGCTAGCTTCTCGTCCATTAATCCACAGCTCTCCACGGCGACCGCTCATATTACCATTATCGTTAAGACTCCATTGTACATTATTCACAATCATTGTCTCATATAAACGGGGATCACGAGTAAGATCAAAATTATTATCCTTATTAACAAACATCGTGTCAAGACTGTTGTTTTTATTCTCCTTATTAAAATCAAACGGTCTACCGTCTTTCCAAGGGAACATTTCCATATAGTCTTCTGTCGGAGTATATCCTCCAAATGCATTCCATTCTGTAACAAACTTAGAATCCCAGTCACTCCAATCACCGGCATAACCTTTATACTTTACGCGAGTAGAGATAAGCATTTCAGTTGTTCCACGACTAGAATATGCATTGCGGAACGCTGCACGATATTGTCCTGGAGTAGTTCCCGCAGCTTGAACTAACTGATAATATCCATTGGTCTGAACAGCATCAAAGAAATCCTTGCAAGCCTGCAAACATGCTGTCCACAGTTCCGGTTTGTATCCTCCATACCAAGCCTGATGTTTATCATTAGCCTCTTGGTTTCCTGTTGTGCAATAAGGGGTTGCAGAATTAAATAATGGAGATGCAGCGAAAACCAATATCTTACATTTCAATCCCATTGCGGCAGCCTTAGTAAAACGTCCGTCCCAGTTAGATCTATCTGCTTCATCAAGAACCCATGGTAATTGAGGAGCAGCTTCATCCAACAACTTAACCATAAAATTAACAGTTTCTTCTACAGTCGCACGAGGTAAATCGTAAACACCTTCTGTACCGTCAAAAGACTGTTTTGCAATAGGCAGTCCGCCATAATGACGGAACATATCAAAATAGCGTGAAGCTATAATACATTTTGCCTCAGCTTTAAGCCTTGTTTTTTCAGCGTCATCTATACCAGGAGTTTTATCTACATTCTCCAAGAATATATATGCAGCCCTAACGGCAGACCAGACATTCTCGCCACAATAATTAAATTTACCAGCATTACCTGGAAGGTAAGTACCTGAATAAAATTGGCGATTTACTTCGTCCCAAGAATTGTGACTATGCCAACTATCAGAAAGAGCCTCAAATACTCCAGTATTCATTTTAACACCTACACCACCGTCCCAATAATATGGAAGACCATAATATAATTTACTGTATGTATTCCAAAGAAAATCTCTTGTATATTCAGCATTATTAAAGATAGTATCTTTAGTTACATCACCACCAGGAGCTTTTTCCAAAAAGCTGTTACCAAATTTGACTTCATCCACACAACCTGAGGTCACACTTAACGCCAAGAGCGCAATAGCTCCTAAAAATATATGTTTTAATTTCATATTGTTTATTCTTTTATTTTTTAGAATCCTAATTTAAGTGTCAAAGCAAACGACCTTGTCAATGGATATGAAGGACGATCACTTGTTCTTGATTCTGGATCTCCCCACTTGAAACTAGTAAATGTTAGCAAATTATATCCACTGAGGGCCAGACTGCACTGATTCATACCAATTTGGTGCATAAATGGAAAATCAAAATTATAAGCAATCTGCATACTCTTAAGACGCAAGTAACTTGCATTGACTTCATAAAGAGTAGAACCTGCATAGTTATTTGACGCATGAACCATTGTTGCACGTGGGTATTTTGAATCAGGATCTGGATTTTCTGGTGTCCACGTATTGTCGTATTGATACTTAAGCAAACCCTTATTTCCTGTATCTCCTAAAGGCTGACGGAATGTTTCATCAAGCATACGACTAACGTTCCATGCTCCAGTCCATTGAGTTGACACCTCAATATTTTTCCATGAAAAGCCTAAGTTTAGACCTAATATATATTCAGGATCGTCTGTATGTCCTAAACTATATGAAGCATCATTGGCATCAATAACACCATCCCCGTTTAAGTCTACATACACACAATCGCCAGGTAATAAACCACCAGAATGCTCGGCTATGTGTTTACCATATTGTGAATAATAACGCGCATCTGCGGTCTCATCATAAAGTCCCCAGAATTGACGTATATCTCTAGAACCTATACGGTGACCTTTTCGGTACATGTAATCATAGTTCTGAGGCGCCTCATACATTTCTTTTATCTCATTTTGATTATAAGAAAGATTGCCTTCTATCCAATAGCGAAATTTGTCTGTGATGTTATCACCCCATTTCAATGTAAGTTCATATCCCCAACTATCAACTTTTCCAAGGTTAGCGTATGGAAGTGTGAATCCCAACACTGTAGGAGCAGTCATATTCTGCAGAAGAATATCCTTTCTCTTTTCGTAATAATAATCAAATGTAGCTTTAAGGCGATTGCCTAAGAAATTCATATCTACACCATAGTCCTGCTTGAATGATGTTTCCCAAGTTACATTCTTGTTATGTTTCTGCCCTTCATAAGATCCAGGTTTGTTACTTGATACATTTGTTCCGAAGTTGTATCCTCCTCCGATTCCATAAGGGTCTGAGGTATACATAAAACGGTCACCACCTACTTTATCATTACCAACGAGTCCCCATGAACCTCTTATCTTAAAATAAGACACAACATCCTTCAAATTCTTAAAGAATGGTTCTTCACTTGCTATCCAACCAACAGAACCTGCAGGAAAGAAACCATAACGCTTATCTGGGTCAAAGTTCTCTGAGCCGTTGTAACCTGCATTAAATTCTGCCATATATCTATTATTCCAGTCGTATGTTACACGTCCAACAAGGCCTACATAGCCTGTAGGAATATCAGAATACTGTGATGGGTAATATCTCTTTGACTGATTATACAGCAATAAACCTCCGACATGGTGAAGTCCAAAAGAATGACCATAATCAAGACTAGCCTCCATATACCAGTTACGCCCCTTACCAAATGCTTCTCCATAACCTAACTGAGAATTCGTACCATTCTTTCTGTATTCAATTGAACCATCAGGCTGCAATACCGGATTATACGTAGCAGCACTACTACTGCGTTGCTTAGTAACAGTATAATCACTATTATATGAACCTTTTATTTTCATGGAAAGACCTTCTGTTATAAAGTCTAATTTCTGATTTAAGATAATATCAGCATTAAGAGTATTGGTACTTGATGCCATATAGCCCAAACCATAGTATGCACCAAGACCACTTGCACCAACAAATGGCAACTGATAATCATCATAGTTAGTAGCAGACATGACATACTTTCCATCTACGATACCAGGACTAGAGAATGGTGTTGCCCAATATAAATGTCGGAACAACTGATTGTTGTCTTCGCCTGAATATGGAGTATTTTTATTGTCAACTCTACCACCTATATTCACAGACAATGTAGTTGCCTTTGTTAATTCAAAGTCTAAGTTTGCACGATAGTTAAATCGACGATACTTAAAGTTAAAATCATAAGGTAAAGACTGCTGTTTAAATAGTCCGTCCTGAGTATAAGCACCCATTGACACGAAATATTTCACTTTCTCTGTACCTCCTGAAATATTAACATTATGCTGTGTTTGCAAAGCCGCATTTTTAAAGCAATAGTCTATCCAATCGGTATCCGGAAATCTGATTGGATCAGAATGATCCTTAAACTTCTGCATAATCTCACTTGAGAAAGGTGTTTTTGTATCAGCTGCATCGTTCTTAAGCATTTGGTTATAATAGCTACCATATTCATAAGAATTAGCCAGCTTCAACATATTCGTAGGAATGATAACACTTGCAGATGTTGATACAGAAATATGCGCTTTTCCTTCCTTACCTCTTTTAGTAGTAACAAGGATTACACCATTAGCACCTCTAACACCAAAAACAGCCGTAGCAGAAGCATCCTTCAACACCGTTATGCTCTCAACTTCATTCGGGTCTATTTCATTGAAATCTCTTTCAACTCCATCAACTTGTATCAAAGGAGAAGAATCTGCCCATGTTGCTTTACCACGTACAAGGACAGAGGCTGCATCAGCTCCTGGTTCGCCTGAATATTGGATAGAAGACAAACCTGAAACTGCACCTGAAAGCATATTGGTGATAGAGCCTACTGGTGTCTTCAACAATTCAGACCCTTTTATGCCAGAAATAGCACCAGTGACAGTAACTTTCTTCTGTGTTCCATAAGCAACAACCTGTACGTCTTTCAACATAGTTGAATTGTCCACCATTGTAACACGTAAAGGGCTTGAAGAAACTTTAGCTTTCTGTGGTTCATAGCCAATCGAAGAGATCTGAAGCACGGCACCAGCAGGCGCGTCAATCCTGAACTTTCCGTCCATATCGGTAATAGTGGCTTGTTTTTCCCCTATTATTCGTACTGTGGCGCCAATAACACTTTCGCCATTACTGTCTACAACAGTACCTGTTACATGTAATGTCTGATGCTGTTCCACTGCATTGATATTAGGAGAAACAACAGCCTTAGCTTTTATTGAGAAAGGCGAAATCAGACTAATCGCGACAAACATGAATGAACAAGTTGCGCGATTTTTAAAATCATAATTCATATTAATTATTGACATTAAATTATTAATAATTTACATTGGATTAACTGATAGTTATTAATCTTCGTATAAACATTTAAAATTTTCATCGGTATTGGTTTTCATAATTAGATTTCCCAAAAACAGGAAGATCGTCAAGGTGATAGATTTACATTATACATGATCATTTCATTAAGAGTTTTGAGTACATTATTAGTTATTATTATGCAAAATTACAAAAAAGAGCCCCCTTTTTAGGCTTATTTTCGTAAAAGCAGGGGTGTTTTTCGTAATTCGTTATTATTTATTAAAATCAGATAAACTCCATTATAATTGTTCTTGCTGATAAGGTAATAATAATTTAAGGAGAATATAAAATAAGGAGCCAGCCAAAATATTTTTTGACTGACTCCAATGTTAACTATAATCCTATATAATAAAGCCTATTTTTCGGCAGGTTGATCAGTTGTTGTAGGCCAATATGGATTCTGATACAACGGAGACTGATCTATTGATGCATGGTCTGATGCAGTAAGTAAGAACTGACGTATAGGCAATGGTTCAAGATAATGAGCCATGTGCCATGTTAATCCATCCTTAAAGTTATTGTTAGCCATAACGACCTCCAAAGGTCTGTAGTATTCACTCAAATTTGGAGAAGATACATTAGAACTTGAAGAACCGTCACCCTTAAGACCAGTGTACCAACCTTGCATAGGAGTATTCCACAAGTGGAAGCCTTCAACATGGCAAGGAGTAGTCATCAATTGATCATAAGAACGCCAACGTTGCAAATCCATACCGCGGAGTCCTTCTGCAAGAAGTTCACTGCGACGCTCACGACGTATATTGTATAAAACCTTATCTGTTAACAATTGACCGGCAGTATAAGCACCCCAATCCCTTGTTTCTTTACTCATATCGGTAGCTTGAATCGTTACAGTAGGATCAATAGCTGCGCCAGAGAATCCAGCTTTTTGACGAACGATTTTCCAATACTCCAATATTCTACCAGAACTCAAATTATTAGTAAGCATATACTCTGCTTCCATGTAATTAAGTAAAGCTTCTGTTGCACGGAATATTTCACATGCATTATAACTTTTACCATTACCACATAATTGTCTATCAAAAGTACCACCCTTACGAATAGTATATCCAGTTACGTAACCTGTCTCACTTGTTTTACTTTTAATATTAGGCACTGGCTCAACTTGAACGTAATGATCCTCAGAAGAACTCATGTTTTTAAAACAGTTGGTCTGTCCTGGCACCTTAAGGAAGATTGTAAGGCGTGGATCGCGGTTTGTAGCAACTTGTGTCAACGATGTGTCACAATATTGATAATCAGATGCATAAATAGGTTTACCATCTTTCATCAAGTAACCTTCTATCAAGCTACGAGTGAAACCTGTACCGATATCTCCAGCCTGCACAGCAACCTCTACATCATTATTCACACCCAGAGAAGTACTATATTGTCTCCACAATAAAACCTCTGGTGTGTTTGAACAGTCGGTTGTGCCCCATATATTGAAATATGGATTATTAGCATCGGATAATGATTGAGGTATCTTTCCTGTATTAGTAACCAATTGGTTCTTATACTTTTCAGCTACCTTTTCTGATGCGTCAACAGCCAACTGGAAGAAATACTGCGCCTCTTTATCTATAGAGCCAGAAGGATATGCATAATTTTTATTATAATCTTTTGTAGCTCCAGGCCAGCCTGTTCCCTGAGGAACAAAAGGAGTTCCAGCAAAGTTTGTCAACCATGAACCTTCAAACAAAGCAACTCTAGATTTAAACAGCAATGCTGCATCTGTAGAAACTCTTGTATGCTTAGATTCAAAGTCTTCTTTCATGTAAGTTACAGCTGAATCAAGATCACTGACTATAAAACGAGCAACCTCATTACATGGTTGACGTTTGTCAGCTGCAACAAGAATAGCCTCATTATCAGCCAAAGGTGCTGTAATAATAGGAAGGTCGCCAAATTTCTTCAATAAATCAAAATAGCAATAAGCTCTCATAAAATATATTTCACCAATATACTGACGAATATTTACATCAGAGCCACTAATACCTCCTGCTTTATATTTAGTTAATATCTGATTTAATTGATAATTTATGTTTCTGATATTAGACCAAGACCAGTCACCATTCGTATTACTTGTCTTATACAACCCAGTTCCAAATTTATTATCTGGAGACCAAGAAGTCTGATTATCAGTGTTATTATCATTATTATAAGTTCCATAATCCCAAGCACCATGTCCAGGAAGAACATCTTGATAGAATTGGTTTGCAACTGCTTGAACCTGAGACTCCGTAGTATAAAAACTCTCAGGAGTAAGATAAGAAGGTGGATCTTGCTTTAGATAATCATTACAAGAAACAAGTCCTACCGACATTGCCAGTGCTAGTATGTGAATTTTATATAGTTTCATATCTTTATCGTTTTAGAATGTTACATTAAGTCCAAAAGCTACAGTCTTTGATAATGGGTATCCATTATTCTTATTACCTTTATTGTCATAACCAATTGTCTCAGGATCATATTGATCAGGGACACTAGTTATAGTAAACAGATTCTCAGCAGAGAAGAATACACGCAAATTTGTTATTCCCCAATTTGAAACTATTGACTTTGGTAAAGAGTAACCAATTTGCAAATTCTTTAAACGCATGTATGCTGCATTCACTAAATAACGACTTTGACACTGAACATTCTTGTCACTCCAAGTTGGTCTAGGAAGGAATGCATCTGTATTTGCGCTTTGATATCCATTTGCAACAGACCATGAACTTGCATCACGATAATAATCTGATACTCCAGTTATGCCAGAGCACCACCAGCGTCCACTGCCCGTAGCTCCAAACATATATTCAAGACCGTTCCAAGAATCACCTACCCAAGAATCACGTTTCAACACTCCCTGGAAGAATGCACTTATATCGAAGCCTTTCCAACTTGCATTCAAATTCAAGCCTACCAAATAACGAGGTGTACTATTTCCGATAACTTTTAAATCTCCATGATCGGTAAGTGTACGTGCACCAGATGTGATCTTCTTATCACCATTTAAATCCTGGTACATAATATCACCTGCACCCCAATTATTACCAAGTGAGCTTTGGTCAGCTACAGCTAAATGAGCATCCATCTCACTCTGGCTCTTCGCAATACCTTGTGTCTCATAACCCCATATCTCGTTCTTGTAACGACCAGCAATATAAGTATCAATAGAATTTGTAGGGTTATTAGGATAACGAGTAATCTTTGTCCTTGCATCAGACAAGTTAACCGTAATACCATAAGCTAAACCATTTTGCAAAACGTCACGCCAACTAACCTGCAATTCCCAACCGTTTGTACGTAAGTCGGTATTATTAGTTTTTGGCACGCTTGTACCAAGAATAGAAGGTAATTCAGGAGCACTACCAATCATATTCTTTGTATTGCGAACATAGTAGTCAAAGCTACCCGTTAATCTATTATTAAAAGCTCCAAAATCAAGACCAACATTATAACTTTCAACAGTTTCCCAACCTAAAGAAGTAGAAACAAGACCAGGTGCACCTGTTATATTTGTGTTTGTACCATTCTGTAAGTAAGTTCCTGCAAAAGGAGAATATGTTATCGTCTGGTATGTTTGATACCAATTATCAGTATTCTGGTTACCCAAAGAACCATAAGAAGCTCTTAATTTCAAAGTATTAATATTCTTTGATAGTGACTCAAAGAATTTTTCTCTGGCAATATTCCAACCCATAGATACAGAAGGGAATAATTTCCACATATTATCAGTACGGAAACGGGATGTTCCATCATATCTAAGGTTTGCCTCTAAAAGATAACGCTCATCATAGTTGTAGTTAAAGCGTCCGAAGAATCCAGCTGTCTGCCATTGGTTACGAGCACCATTAACACTTGGAGTTACAGGAGTACCAGTATAGCTAAGTCCTGATGTCAAGTCAACTTCTGGTTTGCTAGGATCCAAAATACCATCACGCTGCAATCCGAAAACAGTTTGTTTAAGCTGTTCTGTCTGGAAACCACCCAAGATATGTAGATTATGCTTTTCGGCTATGCTCATTGAATATTCAGTATAAGCCTGAAAGTTAAGATAGTTTTCCTTTTTAAGATCTTCATGCACATTTGAGCTTGTATTATAGATTACAGGTTGACCAGATACATCGTGATTATATGTTTGCTGAGAATCCCAATGACGATCGGCATTCATTATTCTGTAATTAAAATCAATATGTGTAACCCAGTTTTTAATTGGCTCAAGCTTAAAGCCTAACTGATGATATTGAGTATCCTCTTGAGTATTATCATGTCCACCAGTTGCCAAGGCTAAAGCTGGAGATGGTGAAGAATAATAATATCCATTACGATCATATAATGGTAATACTGGCCATCCCTGTCGTGCCATGTCACTATACAAACCATTTGTTAATGCAGAAGGACGTTGATAGTCTGTACGAGTAAAGCGCATTGAATAACTCATTGTAATCCATTTTGCCAATTCTGCATTAATTTTAGCTGTTCCGTTGTAACGTTTGTAAGTATCTTCGCTCATCTTCATAAAACCACCATTATCCAAATAGTTTAAAGAAGCATAATAATTAAAGCTCTGATTACCACCATTTACGCTTGCATTATGTTCCTGTGAGAATGCTGTATTTTTATAAACAACATCATACCAATCAACATCATCAATTCCATAACCATATCCATCCTGCCATGAAGTACCATTACTAGTACCGATTGCATATAATTTCTGGCCATCAGCTGTTATACGCTGTCCAAGACCATTTGGTGTTGCATTGTGATACGCAACGATCTGTTTCATTCTGTCGTTATCGAAAAAGACACCATTACCACTATTATAATCGGCATCGTTCATCCATGCTGCGAAATCAACAGAATTCATCATGTGTTTTCCATGAATCAAAGAGCTCCATCTAAAACTATTATTATAGTTTACGACTACTTTTCCAGCACCACCTTTTTTGGTAGTAACGAGTATTACACCAAAAGGAGCACGAGAACCATATATAGATGAAGCAGCAGCATCTTTAAGTACAGAAATACTTTCTATATCCTGAGGATTTAGAGTATTTAAATCACCTTCCATACCATCAATCAATATTAATGGAGAACCACTAGAACCTTCACCTATAGTTCCTGTTCCACGAATATTAATATTAGGAGTAGCATCCAATGTACCACTACTAGAAGAGATTTGCAAACCAGGGATAAGGCCCTGAAGTGCCTGCGTTGCATTTTGTACAGGGCGTGCAGCAATTTCATCACCAGTGACAACACTTACAGCACCTGTCAGATTTAACTTTTTCTGTGTACCAAATCCAACGACAACAACTTCATCAAGAACTTTAGAATCTTCTTTTAAGACTACTTTCAAAGGGGTACCTTTCTTGGAACTGACAATTTGTGTCACATAACCAATATAAGAGATTTCAAGTTCGCCACCACTTACTCCTGTCAAGACGAAATTACCATCAACATCAGTAATGACTCCAGACTTGGCGCCTTTAACTTTCACTGTGGCACCGATAACAGGCTCGCCCTTGGCGTCAAGAACATGTCCTTTAACGACGTCGGACTGTTGAACAGTATTGACTGCGTCTACACCAGCTCTTGAAACGAGTGGAAAGCCGACAGTAAAGGCTGAAACTAAAACCGTAGAAAACAACAAATGTTTTCCGGAGAAATGCTTTAGACTATTACTCATAAACGTACATTTAAGTTTTAATTATTAGATAGATTATTGTTATAAAATGTTTTCGTTCTGCAAATATACCAAACAGACTTTAATACATAAGGTGTGTTTTTCGTAAAAGCAGGGGTGTTTTTCGTAATTCGTTATTATTTATTAAAATCAGACAAACTCCAACTATCGCGCCACTCAATTATGGGTTTGTCATTTTTGAACTCTATTGGCAACCAAATATACCTCGCATCACTTGGATGCTCAGGTCTCCAGACGTCAGCCATAAAGATGAATTCCCCATTCACATTCAATACATAGGTGCTCTGGCCGCCAAATGTTAAGTCCGCTCCCTTACCGATACATGGATTTGGCAACTGCTTCCATGGTCCCATAATGTTATTTGCAGTAAACAATCTAGCTTTGTTTGGTGCCCATCCTGTGCATCCGCTTGTAATCATCCAATACACACCGTTTCTCTTGAATACAGCTGGAGCCTCATTCATTTCTGAAATAGCCATTCTAGCATATTTACCAGTATGAGCAGTATAGTCGTCTGTGAGTTCTGCTATCTGCAAAGTCAAATTATCTTCAGATGAATAGATGTGATAAGCCTTTCCATCTTCATCAACAAAAACAGTCTGATCACGTGCCATTTGTCCGCTTGCTAGGTCTCTTTTTACAAACAAACCCTTCTTTATAGCATCATACCATTCAGGAGTCCACCACTTCAATGCCATCATGTCGGTGTAATGAGAATTTACATCAACTGTATCTTTACCTATCATATTAATAGGATAGATATTAGGATTTACTCGTCCCGAATGAATATACTTATAAGGTCCAGCAACATTGTTACTTACTGCCACACCATAGCGAGCAGCAGAATACCCATTCCCCTTTAACTCGAGATGAAACCACATAACAAACTTCTTTGTCTTCTTGTTGTAAACAACCTTTGGGCGTTCCAATATACATCCTTTAGCAATGTCACTGCTTTCATCGTCAGATACAGCAAGCGCCACTCCACGATTTGTCCAATCAACAAGGTTTTTTGAAGAATAACAAGTTACTCCAACCATCGCCGAGCTGGTTGTATCAGACTTGTATTCACCAAACCAATAGTATGTACTATTGTAATTTATCACACCTCCACCATGAGCATTGATGTGGACACCATTGTTGTCCTTCCAAATTTCACCAGGATAAAACTTTTTAGATGCGCCCCTTCCGACAATCTGCATCGGCGATAACGCTAATAACAAAAATAGACTGATTATTAGTTTTGTTTTCATAATTAAAAATATAACGACTGCAAAATTAAACAAAATCAAACAACAGAACGGTGTGTTTTTCGTATCATAAGAGGTGGATTTCGTATTATGTAAACATAAGCTTAATTTGCAAAAAACATTTTTTTATTTTGTGATTCCGGCAACTTTATTTACCTTTGTCAATAATACAGGAAAAGACTTATTTACCGATTTCCTTTATAAAGCTACAAACAATATGAAGATTTTTGCTATTGGAATGAACTATGCCGAGCACAATAAAGAACTACACGGCACGTTAAATAAACCAGAAGAACCCGTAATTTTCACAAAGGCTGACACTGCTTTACTGAAAGACGGAAAACCTTTTTTCATTCCCGATGACATGGGAAGGATTGAATATGAAACAGAATTAGTGGTGAGAATATGCAAACTGGGAAAAACTATTCCAGAGCGTTTCGCCCACCGATATTACGATGCTGTGACTGTTGGAATTGACTTTACTGCACGTGAACTGCAAAAGAAGTTGAAAGATGCAGGAAAGCCTTGGGAAATAAGCAAGGGATTTGACGGTTCGGCTGCGATTGGAGACTGGATGGAGAAAGAAAAACTTAAAGATATTCAGTCTTTGCAATTTCATCTTGACATCAACGGTAATACTGTGCAGGAAGGTTTCGCTGGTAACATGCTTTACAAAGTTGATGAAATCATTTCTTACATCAGTCGCTATTTCACAATAAAGACAGGCGATCTACTTTATACCGGTTGCCCTACAGGTTGCGGTCCTGTACATATTGACGACCACTTGGAGGGTTACCTAGAAGACTACAAACTTTTGGATTTTAATTGCAAATAGGTCGCTGACTAAATATTTTCAAATAATGCTTTTCTTTTGAGATGTTTCGCTAAATATATATTGGCAACAGTGATGTTGGCTGTTTGCTTCACGCTATCAGCCTCACAGAGATTCTTTAATCTGACTTACGATCAGGTAAAGATCGATTCTGCACTGCCTAATGTCACGTATTCACTTCCACTTGGACTTGATTATCAAGACTCTATATATAAAGTAAGCATTCTCTATCCCGACTTTATTGAGTTGCCACAAGCTAACATTGATCAATACAACAAGATATCCGGTGCCACTTTATCTGAATTGCCTGTAATAAATCAGTTTATTGCTGTAAATAGCAAACAGCCATGCCTTGTGGTATCATTCTGCCCCATCGTTTTTCGTGATGGGCATTACCGCATATTGGCAAGCTACATGCTAAAAGTTGAGTCATCAGCAATCAGCAAAACTAGAGCCAAATCATCGGCAGCAATTTCAAGATCAACTGTTTTATCATCAAGATACGCACCATCTTCAGTGCTTTCATCAGGGCGCTGGGCAAAGATAAAGATTGCATCATCAGGTGTGTTTGAACTTACAGATGCGCTTATAAGAAAGGCAGGATTCTCTGACATTTCAAAGGTCCACGTTTATGGTTATGGTGGAAATCTTCAAAACGAAGTGCTCAATGAGGATGAACTTATTACCAATGATGATTTGAAAGAAGTGGCATTATGCAATGTTAACGGAAAGAGATTATTTTATGGTCGAGGTTCTATTTCATGGAGTAGCAACGATGCAAGCAGACGTACCCGTAATCCTTATTCTGATTACGGATATTATTTCATCACACAAAACGACATAGAACCGCAGACTGTTGATTCAGCAACCTTCATAAATTCATTCTACCCTTCAGCAGATGACTATCATTCTTTTTATGAGGTAGACGGATATTCATGGTATCATGGAGGGCGAAACCTATTTGACAAGGAAGAGATTACAATTGGAAACAGTAAGAATATAATTCTCAATAATACAGCCAATGCCAAAAGCGGAAAGCTATCGGTAAACGTTAGCGCAGGCAATAACTCGATGGTGCAGGTAATGCTTAACGACTCGATACTTGGCACACTGGATATTTCGTTGGGAAGTTATGACAACGGTAACGAGGCAGGCAATACGTATTATATAAATAATTTAAAGAACGAGGAAAACGTTTCTATAAAGGCATTATCTGGCGGTCCTATCCGTATGGATTATGTATCTATGGCATGGGATACTCCTATTGCAGCTCCTGATATTTCGAAAGGTACATTTCCTATTCCTGAATACGTAAGCAACATTTCAAATCAAAACCACCATGCTGACAAACAAGCTGACATGGTAATAATAATTTCCACATCGGGAAAATTACTTGAGCAAGCAGAAAGACTAAAAAAGTTTCATGAGACTCATGACTCATTAAGCGTTAACATCGTGAAGGCTGACGAACTGTATAATGAGTTTTCAAGCGGAACACCTGATGCTAACGCCTATCGAAAATATCTTAAGATGCTCTACGACCGAGCTACTACAACAGCAGAAGCGCCAAAATATCTGCTCTTGTTTGGCGACGGTGTATGGGACAACAGAATGCTCACTGCAGACACAAAGACATACGACAAGGATGATTATCTATTATGCTACGAAAGCGAAAATTCTTTCAATTCAATCACATGCTACGTTGATGATGGTTTCTACGCACTTCTTGATGACGGTGAAGGAGGCGACCCACAAAGAAAAGACACTCCAGACATTTCGGTTGGAAGATTTCCTGTAACATCGGCTGCCGAGGCAAAGATTATGGTTGACAAGACCATTAACTACGTAACCAATGAAAATGCAGGAGCTTGGCAAAACACAATGATGTTTATGGGTGATGACGGCAACCAGAACCTACACATGGACGATGCCAACACTGCAGCCGACATGATGGCAGAGAAGTATCCAAACTATCTAATAAAAAAAGTGATTTGGGACGCTTATAAGAGAGAGACCTCTACTACAGGAAACACTTACCCTGATGTTACGAAAATCATTAAACAGCAACAAGCCACTGGAGCCCTTATAATGGACTACGCTGGACATGGCTCTGAAATAATGATTTCACACGAGGCAGTGCTTGGACTTAACGACTTTGCCACATTCAAGAATAAGGCTTTACCCTTGTGGATCACAGCCTCATGCGATATCATGCCTTTTGACGGAACTACAGCAACAATTGGAGAGGCAGCCGTACTGAACGAGAACGGTGGCGCAGTGGCTTTCTTCGGAACAACACGAACTGTTTATGCCCAATACAATAAGGTGCTAAACATGGCGTATCTGAATTATGTGCTTGATTACACAGGCGGAAAAGCGAATACAATAGGTGACGCACAAAGGTTGGCAAAGACAGAAATGATAATTACCGGCAAAGATCTTACAACCAACAAACTACAATATTCATTGCTTGGAGACCCAGCAATATCACTCATCAAACCAAGACAAAATATTGTAGTCGACTCGATCAACGGGATTTCTACATTGTCTTCAACATTACCTATATTCAAAGGTGGCAGCATTGCCAAAATATCGGGACACGTAGAAAATACAACATCCCTAACCGGAATTATCACGGCTACAGTAAGAGACTCAAAAGAACTAATAACATGCCGACTAAATGATCCTACCGAAGCAGACAGTGCATTTGAATATTACGACCGCACAAAATTATTGTATAATGGTTCAGACAGTGTAAGAGCAGGCAAGTTTGCTTTTTCTTTCGCTGTACCCAAAGACATAAATTATAGCGATGGTACTGGACTTATAAACCTATATGCCGTAAACAACGATAGGTCAATAACTGCAAACGGACATTCTGATCACTTCAAGGTAGGTGGATCTGATGTAGACGCAAACGATTCAATAGGTCCCGCAATATATTGCTATCTTAATTCTCCTTCGTTTGAAAACGGTGGAAACGTGAACACCACCCCATATTTCGTGGCTCAAATTAAAGACGAGAACGGAATAAACGTCACTGGAAGTGGAATTGGTCACAACTTGGAACTTATCATAGATGGTAAAGCCACAATGACCTATAATCTGAACGATAATTTCAGTTATGATTTCGGAACATACAAGAGTGGAACAACATACTATAACATTCCAGAACTCACAGAGGGCAGACACAAACTACAGTTCAGATCTTGGGACATCCTCAATAATTCATCAACTGCCCAACTAGACTTCAATGTAGTTAACAGACTTGAGCCAAATCTTTTCGGGGTTTCTTTGTCAAATAATCCAGCAACTACAACTACCACGTTTATTGTCAACCACGATCGTACTGGTTCTGACATGGACGTCCAGATAGAAGTTTTCGACATGAGTGGCAGAATACTGTGGAAACATTCAGAAACAGCCATACCAACTTCCAGCGTCTACACTGTGACTTGGGACTTATGTACAGACGGAGGAAACAGGCTCCACACTGGTGTTTATCTATACCGTGTTAAGATTTCATCTGAAGGAAGTTCAAAAGTAAGCAAGTCGCATAAACTGATTGTGATTGACAATAATTAGTCATCAAAGACGTTTAAACTAAAAGACTTTATATGAAGAAATACATTATAATATTGTCGCTGATTTTTACGGCAATGAATGCATCAGCACAGAAGACTGATATTTTCAATCCTGTGCGTACAGCCGTAACGTCTCAGACGATTGCGCCGGATGCTCGTGCTGCGGGTATGGGCGACATAGGTGCTGCTACTGATCCAGACGTTAACTCGCAATATTGGAATCCAGCGAAGTATCCATTCACAATAAGCCGTGCAGGAATAGCACTCAACTACACGCCTTGGCTGCGCCAGCTTGTCAATGATATGGATCTTGCTACAATTGCTGGTTACTATCGCATTGGCAACTACAGTGCGGTGTCTGCCTCAATGAGGTATTTCAACATGGGAGAAGTTATGATGAGCAGTTCAGAAACTGGTTCTGGAGACATGACTATCAATCCGTATGAAATGTCTTTCGACGTGGCTTACTCACTAATGCTTTCTGAAAAATTCTCTATTGCAGCAGGTGTGAGATGGATTTATTCTGACCTTACTTATGATTACAGTGAGGATACTTCACCAGGAAGTGCTTTTGCGGCAGATTTGGCAGCCTATTATCAGGACTACATCACCATCGGACAACGTGAATGCCAGTTAGGACTTGGACTGGACATCTCGAATATAGGAAGCAAAATTAACTTTGGCAGCGATCAAAACAGTGAATTCATACCAACAAATATGCGTCTTGGAGCATCGTTGATGATTCCACTAGACGAATTCAATAAATTCACGATTGCAGCAGACGCCAACAAACTGCTTGTACCAACTCATCCGGTACAGAGAGACGATGAGTCAAGCATAGATTATGAAGCTCGACTACAGAAAGATTATTACGATGTATCGAGCATAAGTGGAATATTCAAGAGCTTCAGCGATGCGCCAGGTGGTTTTAAAGAAGAGATGAAAGAAGTAAACTGGAGTTTAGGAGGCGAATACACTTACAACGACAAGTTCTCTCTGCGCGCTGGTTATCATCATGAAAGCGAAACAAAAGGTAACAGAAAGTATTTCACCGTGGGAGCCAGCTTCAAAATGAACGCTTTCACCCTAGATGCAGGTTACGTGATAGCTACAGCAAAGAGTAATCCTCTTGATCAAACATTAAGATTTACACTTGCATTCGATTTAGACGGAATAAAAGATTTATTTAAAAAGAAATAATGATAAGAGTAGGAATGGGATACGACGTTCACAAGCTTGTTGAAGGTCGAGATTTATGGTTGGGTGGAATAAAGATTAATCACTCATTGGGTTTGCTAGGGCACAGTGATGCCGACGTATTGATTCATGCTATTTGCGATGCCATTCTGGGTGCTGCAAACATGCGTGATATTGGCTATCATTTTCCTGACACCAGCGAAGCCACTCTGAATATGGACAGCAAGATTATATTGAAAAAAACTGTTGAACTCATTTCAAATAAGGGTTACCACATCGGTAATATTGACGCAACAGTGTGTGCAGAGCGACCAAAGATTAATCCACACGTTTCTGAAATGACAAAATGTATGGCAGAGGTTATGGGTATTGACGAAGAGCTGATTTCAATTAAAGCTACAACAACCGAGAAACTCGGATTCACTGGTCGTGAGGAAGGGATGTCAGCCTATGCAGTTTGTCTTATTGAAAAATAATGGAACTAAATAAACTATAAAAAGTGGCATTGTTTTTGTAATAGTTTACATAAAGTACTATTTTTGCATTAATTAAAAATAAAGATTATGGAAGTACAAGATTTTGAAAGGAAGATTAAAGAACAAGAATATGGAAGAGAATTTGCGTTTTCAGCTGCATTTCCAGCATTGATGCGCAAAGTATATCTTTGGATGACCTTCGCGCTTGCTATTAGCGGGATGGTGGCCTATGGTGTTGCAACATCTCCTAACCTATTAAGAGTTATCTACACTAACAAACTAGTGTTCTGGGGCATTATGATTGCCGAACTCGTATTGGTTTGGAAAATCAGCAACAGCGTGTGGAAGCCTAATCGCTCTCTTGCTTCAACGACATTAATGTTTACGCTATTTGCAGCTCTCAACGGTGCCACATTGTCATATATCTTTGTTGCGTTCGCTCCTGCCGCTATCATAAAGACATTCTTTGTCACAGCTGGCACATTCGGCGTTACGGCTTGTTTCGGATATTTCACTAAAAAGGATCTTACAAGTCTGGGTAGCCTTTTCTTTATGGGACTCATTGGACTAATCATTGCGTCTGTTGTCAATATGTTTATCATGAGCAGTACAATGGACTTGATAATAAGTTACGTTGGAGTTGTTCTATTTGTTGGTCTTACAGCTTGGGACAGCCAGCGTATCAAGCATCAGCTTGCAATGGCTCAGGATATGAGCGAGGGTTCACAGAAGATTGCTCTGTCAGGTGCTTTAAGCCTTTATCTAGACTTCATTAACCTGTTTATTTATCTGTTGAGAATATTCGGAGGCAGAAACAATTAAACAGTGTTTTTACAAATACGCATTAACAGAGGCTTCGAACAATAAGTTCGCAGCCTCTTTTTTTGTGCCCAATCTGATACTCTCAAATCTTATTTACGTTTTCTATATATATATCATTTTGAACTCACAAGTTCAATATAGAGTTGCAATTTTCTACAATTCTAATAAAAAGACACAAATATATCAATTTTTAATGCTAACTTTGTGACACCTTAAAATAGTAACATTAATAACAGTTCAAGAATATGCTTTTTTCAAAAAAGAAATTAGGATTATTATTCCTTTTTAGTGGATGCCTTTCAGTGGCATTTGCCGATGTGAAAATCACGTCGCCCAACGGACAGTTGGAAGTGAACGTAAGTATTGACAAAAAAGGTAGCCAGGAATATGGCACACCAGTTTTTACGCTCCGCAAACAAGTAAAAGAAAACTATCAAAACGTTTTAGTGAATGCCCAGATGGGACTAACCACTAGCCAACAAGACTTTAGCTCCTTGAAATGGGGAGAAGTTGGAAAGAGCAAAAAGAACAAGATTGATTATACACTTTTAGAAGGAAAACAAACGCATAGCACAAAGATAGAAACAGAGCAAACAATAAACTTTGTCAATGCCAATCAGCAGGTGCTTTCGGTAGTCTTCAAACTTGCCAACGATGGTTTGGCTTTCCGTTATCAAATCAAGACTTCACAAGACGAGAAAATTCTCAAAGACTTAACCATCTATCCTATCACTGAAGGCACTAAACGCTGGATTCAAAAATATATTCCAGATAGCTATGAAGCCTTTTATCCCCTTACGACAGCTGGATATGATACCAACCGACCAAACAATCGTCTGTGGGCTTATCCTGCATTGATGGAAATATCAAACGGACTATATCTATTCCTCACCGAATCAAATATCACCTACAATCATTGTGCATCTCGATTGAACAACCAAACGAAACCAGACGCTTATCAGGTGGAGTTTGCTGATCCATCACAATCTACAGAAGGTGACAAGTGGAAATCGTCGTGGCGTGTTGTACTTGCTGGCAACTTGGCTACACTAGTTCAGTCTACAAGAGTGACCGATGTTGCAGACCCAAATGTTCTAAAGAAGACTGATTGGATTCATCCAGGAAGTGTGTCTTGGATTTATTGGGCTTATAATCATGGTTCACGCGACTTTAAGAGAGTAAAAGAATACATTGATTTGGCTATCTATATGCATTGGCCTTATAGTTTGATTGATGCAGAATGGGACGAAATGGGCAATGGTGGTAATGTTGAAGATGCTGTTGCCTACGCAAACTCAAAGAAGATAGGAGTAATGGTATGGTACAATTCTAGTATGAATTGGGTGAGCAATGGAGCACCAGGTCCTTTTTATAGACTCAACGACCCCGACAAAAGAGAAAAAGAATTCTCGTGGTTGGAAAAGATAGGCGTCAAAGGCATCAAGGTAGACTTTTTTAAGGGTGACGACGCACAAGACATGAATCTATGCATCGACATTCTTAAATCGGCAGCTCGTCATCATTTGATGGTGGTTTTTCATGGAGCAACCCTGCCTCGTGGATGGCAACGCACCTATCCAAACCTTATGACAACTGAAGCGGTTTATGGTGCGGAGTGGTACAATAACAATGGAAAGATGACTCATGCCGCTGCTAGCCATAATGCTACACTGCCATTTACTCGAAATATAGTAGGCTCAATGGACTACACTCCAGGAACTTTTACTGATTCTCAGTATCCTCATATCACCACACATGCACATGAACTGGCTCTTCCTATTTTGTTTGAGTCGGCTTTACTACACAATCCAGACCGTCCTTCAGCTTATGAAGCAATGCCCGCACAGGTAAAAAAGTTGTTTACTACTTTACCTACCGTATGGGATGAAACTCGCCTCTTGAGCGGATACCCAGGAACTTCAGTAGTTATTGCACGAAGGAAAGACAATACTTGGTATGTGGGAGGTATTAATGGAACTGACCAAAAGCTGACGTTGACATTTAATCCAAAGCAACTTGCACCAAACGCCAAGACATTTACACTCTTCACTGATGGTCCTGATGGAAGAAGTTTTGCTATCGATGCAGCTAAAAACGCCCAGCAAACTATTAAAATCGATTGTTTGCCTAGAGGAGGTTTTGTAGCAGTCGTTCGTCGTTAAGTTTACTGAATAAAAAAAGAAGCCTTGAAAAGTCATTTTCTACTTTTCAAGGCTTCTTTGTATAGTGTTGTTCTGAATCTTATTTTCCCTTTAATTTCTTTATTTCATTAAGTCAGGTGGACAATCGTTGCTTGCACTACCCCAATTCTTATTAGGATTTGGTCCCATAACAAATTTCAACACTCCATTTCCTTTCACCATTTCGTGAGTAATGTAGTTATGAGTATAAGGTTTTCCGTTATAAGTTGCACTCTGTATATAGAAATTCTTTTCCGAAACGTTCTCTGCTTCTATTACGAATTCACCAATAGCTACTTTTTTGAATGTAGGCGTTCCAATTACGTAATATTGTGAAGCAGGACAAACAGGATAAAATCCAATTGCCGAGAACATATACCATGCGCTCATCTGTCCGGCATCATCATTACCGCTTAGTCCACCAGGGACATCTAAATATTCATTATCCATGATGTGGCGAAGTATTCGCTGAGTCTTCCATGGTTCTCCAGCATAGGCATACATATAAGGAATCTGATGACACGGTTCATTTCCATGCCAATAATATGATTTTGTGAAGGTAGAATCGTCTGAAGTATTAGATTTTCCGAAGAGGTAATCCAATTTAGACACATATTTATCTTTTCCACCCATAACCTTAATCAATCCATAAACATCATGTGGAACATAGAAAGAATAATGAATTGCTGCTCCCTCAGTGATGAATGGCACCCTACTCAATATATCCTTATTGTTAAGCCATTTACCATTCTTATAGCGTCCGTCAGCCCAACCGGTAACAGGATTAATTACATTTCTCCAATTAGCAGCACGCTTCATAAGCAGTTTGTAATCATCTGTCTTGCCCAAGACCTTTGCAGCCTGAGCCAAGGCATAATCATCATAAGCATATTCAAGAGTGCGGCTCACCTGCTCGTGCGTGTGGAAAGCCTCCATAACACTATCTTCCATAGGAATATATCCATACTTCAAATAGCTCTTCAAGGCACGGCGTCCCATTCCATTCTTGTATTCCTCAAAAGTCTTTGGACTCTCAAAGGCATTCTTGCGCATTGCTTCATAAGCAATCTTTTCATCAAATCCACTTACATTTTTCACGATTCCTTCAGCAAGAGCTGCACTACAATGATCACCAATCATGGCAGCAGTGTAACTATTCCATGCTGGGAATATAGGCAACCAACCGCCTTGCTGATACATATCAACAAGACTTTGCAGATAACCACCTGTTTTATTATCAATTATAATATTCAGCGGACACAATGCACGATAAGTATCCCACATTGAGAAATCCTGATAAACGCGACGATAGATTGGTCTGCCAGCAAATGTCCCTAGAGAATGTTGCATAATCTTCTTCCCACCAGAGAAAGACGGATAGCGACCATCCTTGTCACTGAATGCACGAGGAAGGAAACTAGCACGATACAAAGCGCCATAGAACTTGTTAACGGCAGCAGTATCGGGAGACTCTACAATTACTTTTGCCAACTTGCTTTGCCAAGATGAGACAACACGACAACGAGTGTCATAAAATTCCCAATGTGGAACTTCTTGGGCGATATTATTGAATACACCCTTCATGTCAACAAAGCTTGTTGAAGCCTTGGCTAGTATCTCATCGCCTTCATTTACATCGAAAGCAACGTAAGCTATCGAGTCCTTAACACCATATTCCACAATAGGATCCTCAAACTGTACGGCAAACCAGCCATTGAAACCAGCCTTTTCACCCCAACCTTGATAAATGCGATGCACTGGATTGTAACCATAAATGCAGTTTCTTGCAGTGTCTACAGCAACAAAGCCTTCTTTCTCGTCACTATTTGCATTTACGACAAAATAGGCTTTACCACTTTTATTATACTTAAAACGGAACATTGCTGTGTGGCTCATTCCTGTCATTTCTGCTTGAAGGTGTTCATCAGGCAGTACGACAGAATAATAATCAGGATGAGAAATTTCATCTGCATGGCTAAAACGTGAAGCACGCTCTTCCGGTTTAAGGCGAAGTACGTCCATCTCTGGCATAAGAGTGAAAGAACCATAGTCCTGAGTGCATCCACCTACCATCCAATGACTTGCACGGAATCCTTGAAACTTCTTATCTCGATAATAATAAGGAGCAAGACATTTCTGTTCTGTATCTTGTGTCTGCGGAGTCCAGAAGTTCATTCCATTAGGTTCAAATGCAGCAGGCAGAGTCTGTCCATGTTCCTCTTTACCCCTACCATAAGTGGAATTACTGGTAACAGAGAAGTCCGTTCCAACCATTGTGTTGATAGCCTCAATCTGTTTATGTAACAAAGCATTCTGCATTCTCTTATGCACATACTTCTTTAAAGCATCCCACTGAAAGTAAGGACTTTCCTGGCGCAGTCCAAATAGTTTCACTTCATGCTCATTAAGCATCAGCTTCACAATTACATTTTTACCATTGGTATAAAATATCATTTGCAAGTTTGCAGCCATAGGAACGACCTCGTCCATCTTATCAACACGTTCATCAGAAAGAGTTGAAATACCTAGAAGCGACATTAGATGATACAATGCTGTATCGTGTCCGAATCTGAGGTCAGCAGACGTATTACCATTTGCAACAGCATTATCAGCCTTAGTCTCAATATCATTCCAAAGGCTAAATGCAGAACGTGAAGGTGCACTGTAATTATCAGGAGACTGACCATTGCAAATCCACATACGCTCATTGTTCTGTTCGTATACGGCACGACATTCTTCATCGTTTATAACATCATCAAACCTTATCTTCAATTCAACATCCTGCATATCAGAAGCAATAGCATGAATCTCTCCCATCAATTTATCTGGATCTGATATCTTTGAAGGATCTTTAAACAATGCAGCAGCAAAACGCTGTCCATTGATATAAGCCTTAACTTTTGTTCGTGACGAGAGAACCTTCATTTCTGGTGAGTCGTAAGCAATCCAAGCCATATCAGCAGAATCGGCAGTTTGTTCAACAATTGCCTTTCCTATCATCAATTTATTCAATTCGTCACTGAACACCTGCATACTTTTAACGCATCGCCCAACAATACTAGCGTGGGCTGTTACTTTATTTCCGTTAAAGACTTCGGGAAAGTTTGCATACATTCTATCGGCAATACCGCAATGCTGCGAAGCACCAAGAGCAGTGAGTTTTCCACCATTACCCATGGCATTCTTCCAAACTTTTGCAAGTCGTTTTTTAAGGCTCTTTCCCAACTTAGTGAGATTAGAATCGTCAGCAAACTGACTATTCACCCATTCGTAGCGTGAGTCTGATGGCAGCCAACGTGAACCATGACGACCATAATGCGAAATATAGAATGCATGATAGCCTTCAGGAACTTTTGAGTACGTGATATTTTGCGGAACTGGGTATGCATAGTAAACACCGCCCATCTGCTCTCGTGACTTCTGAGCATAAGAAAGACTGACGAAGCATAAAAGCAGTAACAATAAAGATAGGGCCTTTTTCATAAAGAGGACATAATGTAGTTAGGTTGCAAAATTAATCATTTAATTCCAGATTCCAATCTATTCCCAATGGGTTATTGCGCATTTCAACCACCCATGGCAATTCTGCCGATGTAGATATTTTCATTACCGTGCCGTCTACATCAGCCTTAACTGTAATGATATTTGCGTCAGCATTAATCTTTCGCCATGTAATCCCATTATATACAAACATGCCGTCACGTTTTAATTCACTCAAGGCTTTGAATGAAATAAAAAGAAATGTTTCATTGCATTTATAAATATCACTACCTTTCTGTGGACTATACCAACAGAATCCTTCTGCATTCTCGATTACTGTCTTTGGAATGCAATAGAGCGAGTTATTACATAAAAGTTGCAATGTATCGTTATTTGATAAATCACACTTGACAATCCAGTTTCGATACTGCCTATTAAGAACGAATTTACAAAGATGTGTTGTTGCACTTGGTGATAGGTTAAAAGCACGTGTTCTTTCTGCTTCTTTCGTTTTCGGTGACTTTGCCAACGCATTATGATCAGGCAAGTGCAATGTTCCTCCTTTAAGAATATCCTCATGCCTGATGAATTTCATTTTCCATCTATTGCCTTTTGCGTCAACGTTCAATGTTCTGCCATTTGGCAAATCTATTGAATACGACTTTATAAGCGGTGAACCTACAAGATAAAGATTCTGACCTGCAACAGGATAAAGTCCCAACATATTCCAGACTAACCATGAAGACATTGCCCCACTATCGTCATTACCAGGAAGACCATCAGGACGATCACTGTAATTATCATGTATAATCTGTCTGATACGCTCGCAACTAAGTTCTGGTCTATCTGCCCAATGATACAGATAAGGGGTCATAAAACTTGGTTCATTAGCCACATTATAATGATTGTTTTCAAAAAATGTATCGAGTCGCTTTACAAACCTGTCTTTACCTCCACAAGCTTCAATAAGCCCTTTTACATAATGAGGAATGCTTAAACTATATTCTGCAGAAAGCGCCTCATAAAAGAATGTTCCCCACCAAGGAATATACCACGGTGCGACCTTCGTATCAGGAGTATATGGAATGAGCGGATGATAGACTTTGGATTTACCCCATACGACAGAATCCAGCCAATTACCATCGGCATCACGAGGCATAATAAATCCACGCATTCCATGCCACTGATAATCACTACGCCATAGATTACGCCAGTTGCCTGAGCGCTTGATATATTTATCATAGAGAGCTTTGTATCCTAACCCTTTTGCTACTTGCGCAATACACCAGTCATCATAACTGTATTCAACGGTTCTGTTTCCAGCACGGTCTATTCCATAAGGGATATACCCCAATGAATTATATTCTGCAATTCCTCCACGTCCTTCCTTCTCAGCATCAATGGGAGCCACTTCGGCATCTTTTATCATTGCCTTGAATGCATGTTCATAGTCTATACCAGAGAGTCCCTTAGCAAATGCGTCGGCAATTACAATATCTGCATTGCTTCCACCCTGTGTTCTTCCGTTACAGTTTCCACTTCGTGCATCTGGCATGTAGCCTTCGTTGTCATATATGTTTATAAGCGAGTTCACGATATCACGCTGCCTTTGTGGAGACAGGAGTGTGATAAGCGGAGACGAAGTGCGATAGGTATCCCATATTGCATAGTAATCATCATAATACGGAACAGCCGTCCAATTAGGATTTTCACCGCTTCGGTCTACAGGCATCAGCATTGTATGATAAAGTGCAGTATAGAACATTCGTGACTGCAATTCAGATGCATTTATTTTAATTTTTGAGAGCAAACCATTCCACGTACTGCGAAGATGCGCCAATTGATCATCAAATCCACAACTAACGATATTCTGCCTTGCCTTGTCTGTTGAAACGAAAGATATTCCAATTTTTATATTCACACGTGGTTTATCAAACATCACCCACGCATATTTGTTATCTTGGGTCATGCTCTTCTTAAACGGCACATCGCTTCTAAGACAGAAATACACTGTATAGGGTCCACCATTATTCCAACCTCCTCTAACTGTGGAGTATCCTGTTATTTCATATTCGCCATTTATATTTACCTCACTGCCAACAAACTGCTGCGCCTCACGTTTATCGGGAATGGTGTCTATACCTAGGAAGGTATGCGCATCAACAAACAGACCGTCAAGTCCACTGAAACGATAGATTGCACAACGTTCGCTAGTAGTAATTTCGGTGTGAGGACCTTCGATATAATCACACGAATAATATCCCAATGACATTGTCTCTGCACTGCGATGCTGAGGATATTCTGTTTTCTGAATTGATCCCTTGAATGGTTGGATAAGAATATTGCCATATTTCTGTCCACCACCTGTTCCGCTAACATGAGTCTGACTGAATCCCTTTACGGCTTCAGGCATTTTCTCCCAACCAGCATTTGGCATTGATACACAATCAGGACCAGGCTTAACCATCCCATACGGCATTGACGGACCTATAAAGACACGTCCTTGTCCTTCACTGCCTATTTTAGGATCTACAAACTTAGTGTATTGCGCATGAATAGACAACGCAAAAAACAATGATATAATAAACTGAATACGGCGCATAAAATAATTTATTTGTCAACGAAATATATTTGGCGGCTTTTGTCTCCTGGAAATGTAACGTCTTTCAATGTAACGTTGGCAGCATCTTCAAATACAAATGCTGGACGGAAATCATTATCAGCAAGTGACAATTTCACATTACTGAAAGTAATCCCTGAAACATGCCTCACATAAAAGCCCCATGAAGGAAGTTCTCCAAACATTGAGAATTCTGGATACGACATTATCTGCTCGTCTATCTTATCAGCACGCCACAACGGAACATAAGCCATTCCCTTTGTGGCCCTACCTGGATAAACTATATTGATATTCTCAAGCATAACGTTTTGTATCTTGTTGCCTGGTATTCCGCAAATGCTACTTGGAAAAGGGTTATGGAAAAAATCAACTTCCGGACCACGAAGGTCATAATTTTTATCGGGTCTTTCAAAAGGTACAGTGCAAGTAATATCACGAAGAATAATGTTTTTCATACTACCGTTTTTACTTCCTGCACGCTGACCAAGTCTGAGAAAGATCGCATTACCTGTATTAACAGCATTAATCCGCTCAACACATACACTGTCAATACTGCCTCCGTCAACACTTTCAATAGCTATTGCCGAACGGAAAGTATCAAAGACCTTTATATCGGCCACATGAATATTACTAAAACCTCCCCAAGAAGCTGTGCCAAACTTCACACCACTAGCACTGCTACGCAAATTACAACGCTGAACATCAACATCTACACAAGAAGAATTTGCATGATAAGATTTCAGACAGATTGCATCGTCTGCTGAATTAATATCACAATCAGCGATCTTAACATGCTGGCAATCATCAATATCAATACCGTCATTATTCCAGTATGCACAATTAGTAATATTGAGATTCTTAAGATTCAAATTAACACAAAGATCAAACGACAATCCCCAGCACGCACTATTTTTCAAACACAAATCAGAAACTGTGACATTATTTGATTTATAGAAATAGAATAGCTTTGGGCGTACCTGTTCGCTAGGGCGCATTCGCCTGACATTATAATTATTATCTTTCAGCATTCCCTTATGATAAAGGCTGTCTATATTCAGTGCAAGCATCAATCCCTGACCATCAATAGTACCATTACCAGTAACGCTTATATTTTCAGCGTTATAAGCCAACACAAGCGCAATGTTTGAATTATCATTGCGCTTGTCTGCTATAGGTTGGGCTTTAATTGAATAATAGTCTTTTGGATTTGTACTGCCTAGAATCACAGCACCACTCATGAGATGCAGTTCCACTCCGCTTTTAAGCATTATACTCCCAGTAAGATATTTACCAGGAGTAACATCTAGTCTGCCACCACCATTATTACAGACTCTATCAATTGCACGCTGCAATTGCAGCGTGCATAATGTATTGCCGTCATTGGCTATCTTTAATTTTGTCGTATTAAGAACTATTGCATACGATACATTATCACCCATGAATAGGCAAATAAAAAATAGCAATATTCCCTTAGTTGAAATAGAATGTAAATTCATACTTCTCACCATTTACTGATATTGAATAAATAATATTATCAGTTTTTACACCTTTAAAAGCGATAAAGCCAGAATGTTCAGTATTATTGAATATCGTATTTTCTTTCCAATAACCGTCTACGATTTTCTTAATCTGGGCTTCATCTTCCTTAGCGTTTTCTTTATAACGCTGTTCATTATTCTGATCCAACAGTATTCTATCAGTAGTTGACTGAGGAGTATAGGTCATTGCATCAATAGCACCATCAGCCAGTCCACCAAGTACATTTCCCCAAGCTTGCTGGTTACGTACTTTACTTATGTATTTTGAATATGAATAGATTGGCAAAGAATCTCTTTCTACATTTTCTTTTTTTCCTCCATCCTTAATGTATTTCGCAGTAGTAAGATAACGTGTGTCCTTACTCTTCACGCCTTTCATTGCAAGAGCATGAACACTTATACCCTCTGGTTTAAAATCAAAAGCCTTACCCGTTTTGTTGCGCAAAACAATCACAGGTTTAGTATAATCATTTCCTGGAGAAACGATAATCAACAAACCTTTATCTGCACAATATTGTACAGGGCGTCCATCCTTAATGAAACTTCCATATTGCTTTACCAGCATAATGTTTGTTGTATCTGCGTTTTCATTTATTTCATTAGCAGATATAGGTTGTGCTAGTGACAGCAAACCGCAAACAGCACATAAATAAATAATAGTTTTTTTCATAAATATAGCATTAATAGTATTTTCTAAATAAATAATAGGGGCAGATTTTTTCTACCCCTATCAATCTTTTATGTAAGGTTTAATAACCTGCGTTCTGTTTCCATCGTGGATTCACATCAAAATCTTTCTTTTGAATTGGGAATATACGGTGAGTCTTATCAAAGTTTGCACCTGGGAATCCCTTATAATGAGGGAAATACTCATCTTCAAAATGACCGAAACGAATCATATCATTACGGCGCCAATTCTCATCAAAGAACTCACGTCCACGCTCTTCATATATTTCCTGGAGGGTTGGATTATGATCTATTGTTGGAGCCTTTACATAAGAACGAATCTGATTGAACAAACTCTGCGCTGTCTCACCATTTGTTGGTGTTCCACCACGTGTGATAGCTTCAGCCTTTTCCAACAAGATGTCTGCATAACGGAATATTGGCAAGTCATTAGACTGGTTACGTCCATTCTTAAAATCATCATTAGTTACAAAGAACTTTATTGGACGATAGCCTTGACGCCATCCTGTTAAATTATCACCTACATCAAGAGTTTCATCTTGCTTTATCAAAGTAATACTCTTTGTCAGAACCAATGGATTACCTGATTTATCAAGAGCCACTTTACTTGTAGGCAAAAGTGTTGTTGGATTGTATACATGAACCGTGTCACCGATGATACAATTATTGCGTTCATCACCAGGTAGATTAAACAAACTTGCGAATTCTGGAGTCATAGTCATGTAACCACCACCAGAATTAGACAGGTTCATGCCATAATAGCTAGGATTCATGCTCTTTACATCCTTATATGAATGTGAACGACCATATTGCATACCTGTTGCTGTATATGTGTCATAAGGCATTGCATAAATAAAATCCTCAACCTTCAAATCTGAGTTATTTGGCGCAAATTTAAAGCGATAAGCCATTGAACCAAGATTAAACTTACCTGATTTAATGATATCATCACAAATTTTGATACAGTCATCCAATTTCTCATTCTTTGCGGTTGCAGCATCATATTGATCTACTGACGCAGCAGTATAAACAGGCCAGTTGATATACAACTTTGCAAGCAGAGCCTCAGCCATATATTTAGAAGGCTTTCCATAATTATCTCCATTCACTTCTGTAGGAAGGTCTGGAATTATTGCTAGAAGCTCTTTTTCTATATATCTTGCAACATCGGCACGAGGCTGACGGTCACGAATATCAATACCTGTTACGGTCTTATCAATGATAGGAGCATCACCCCAACAATCCATCATTATAAATTCAAAGAAAGCACGCATAGCACGGGCTGGGGCAACATATTTGACATCAGCACCACTATTGATAACTTCATTTGCAGTTACAGTCCCTTCTCCAAGAACACTCATCCAGTCTAGTGTTGCATCCTCATAAGTGTAATCATGAAGACTAGGATGAGCATAGGCAAAACCATCTACCCAACCACCATTATATGCGACCGCAGTTTCTTCATCACTTGAAAGAGCCTGTGCTTCCATATATCGACGGCCAAAGCAATCCCTCATTTTGAAATATATATTGGCCAGTTTGCCCTGGACAGCGATTTCACTACTTGGATATGTTGTATATTGAGACGCTACAGGAACATCCAAGTCAGTACAACCAACAGCAAGAGTCAGGATGCCAGTTGCAAATAATAATTTTATATTTGTATTCATATTATTTTCTCTTTATAATTAGAAATTGACTTTCATACCAATCAAGAATGTACGTGTGTGAGGATAATTGTTCCAACGATAATCTACACCTGGATCAATTCCACCCAAATTAACTTCTGGGTCAAGACCCTTATAACTTGTAATGGTAAACACGTTATTGCAAGTTACATAAACCTGCGCTGACTGAATCCAATCATTAAACTTATGGAATGTGTAACCAAGTGAAAGACTTTGCAAGCGAAGATAACTTCCATTCTCAAGATAGCGATCAGATGGTATATTTGAAAGGTTATCTGTAACAGGACGAGAAGTAACATATTCCTTCAATACATTCTTACCACCAGAGAAGAAATCTGGAGCTGTGTAATGAGCACGTGAACCATTGTATATTTTATTGCCAAATACACCGGTAAAGAACATATCAGCATTCCAATTCTTATAGTTGAAAGTATTGTTTAAACCGAGATTCAACTTAGGCTGTGCACAACCTGTAATAGTACGGTCCTTGTATGCTGGAGAATTTGTTACTTCACCAGTACGCTTGCCTGTCGCTTCATCATGAACATAGTATGTTGACTTGCCATTAGCATCATAACCAGCAAACTCATAAGTATAGAATGTACCAAGAGGTTCCCCTTCCATAATACGCTGAGTATAACCATTTGCTGAAACGCCAGCTACACGAGGATCACCCTGTGCAAATGTAGATGTCTGATAATAATCATTTGACAACTTATTTACCTTGTTCACATTATGTGACAAGTTAAGAGTTGTATTCCAAGTGAAATTCTTAGTCTTTATTGCTGTTGCGTTCAAAGAGAATTCAACACCTTTATTTGTTATTTCGCCGACATTAGCCTGAATTGTTCCAAAAGGATAAATGAAAGAAGATACTGGATAATTCCAAATCAAATCTTTTGTTTTCTTATTATAGAATTCAATAGATCCATTGATACGACCACCAGCTAAAGCATAGTCTAAACCAATATTCAACATACCAGTTGTCTCCCATTTCAAATCTGGATTAGCCAACTTTGTTGCACCTAGTGTCACATAGCTATTTCCATTATATGTAAAATAAGAACCTGATGAACCATAAGTACTTACTGCAGAATAAGCGCCAAATCCAAGTGCATTACCACTTACACCATAGCCGACACGAAGTTTTAAGTTAGAGAATACCTTTTGGTTTTTCATGAATGACTCCTCTGTAATATTCCAAGCTGCACTTACAGAAGGGAATGTTCCCCATTGATGACCACTACCAAATACAGAAGAACCATCACGACGGACAGTAGCCTGTAGCATATACTTGCTATTATAAGAATAACTTAAACGACCATAGAAAGAAATATTACGAATCGTTTCTTTTGTTCCACTTTGAACAGCAGGCATTCCATCAATAGTACCTGCGTAAGTCAGATTGTTCCATTTCAAATTATCATCAAAGAAGTTGTGAACAGTTAGACCGAAACCGTCATTATTATTTTTCTCTTCCCAAGAATAACCAGCCATCAATGATAGCTTATGAACCTTATTGAATGTCTTATCATAGTTTCCAAAAGTTTCAAAAGTCTGTGAATTATTAAAATATGTATTACGAGTTGCACGACCATTGTAATCTTTCAATCCTGGAAGCTGAGAATTATGAGAATCATACGAACTATATGTACTCTGCATATTATCATAAGAATAGTTCATATTCCAAACAAAGCCATCCATAATCTTAAGACTTGCCTTGCCAATAAACTGCATACGTTTATACATTGTCTCAGAAGTATCCTCATTAATCAAAGAAAGTGGATTATAATTTTGCGAACCAGAACCTTCAGACCATGTTCCATCTGTATTTGTAACAGGCAATGTTGGATTATAATAGTTCATCGCATCAAGGACAGACTCACCATCCCATCCATTGGCTACACCCTTATGCTTTGCGTATAGGCTATTTACACCTGCAGACAGTTCCAAACGGTCTTTGAGAACTTTTGTTGTAATCAAAGAACGCAAATTCAAACGATTCATACTTGATCCCTCAACAACACCCTCACGATTAGCAAAGTTTACACTAGCCATATAAGTGGTCTTATTTGAACCTCCGTTAATAGACAAATTATGATTATGGCTAACACCTGTGCGAAGGACTTGCTTTTGCCAGTCTGTACTTGATTTACCATCATAGGCATAATCCAACTTGTTGGCCGTTACATAATTACGAATATCATCAGCAGTAGCCATATCCAAGGTCTTTAATGCATTGTCAAAAGCTACATAGCCAGAATATGTTACGTTTGTTCTATCTTTACCATTCTTACCACTTTTGGTCGTAATGATAATAACACCGTTAGCAGCTTTTGAACCATAAATGGCTGTAGCAGTAGCATCACGAAGTACATCAATACTCTCAATATCATCAGGAGCAACCATAGAGATGTCTACACCAGGAATACCATCAATTACATAATAAGGCTGCATAGCATCTCCTGTACGCAATGATGATGCACCACGAAGAGTTATACTAGGAGAACCATTAGGGTCAGCACTTGATGTTACAACCAAACCGGCTACTTTTCCCTGCAACATACTTGCTGCATCAGAGAAAACACCGACATTCAAATCTTCTGACTTAACTGTAGTGATAGAACTTGTTACGTCCTTACGGCGCATTGTACCGTAACCAACTACAACGACCTCATTAAGAGTCTTATTGTCTTCTTTTAATATAATCTGACTATTATTGCCAGCTTTTATTTCCTGTGGATTAAATCCAACATAAGAAACCCTGAGCTTTGCTCCAGGCTTTACATTCAACACATAGTTACCGTCAATGTCGGTAACAGTTCCGTTTGTTGTTCCGACTTCAACAACACTTACACCGATAAGCGGTTCACCACTGGCATCCTTTACGGTACCTGTAATTTTACTTTGTGCAAATGCTATTGTACTTAAAAATAGAAGTAAAGCTGAGACGATGACTCGCTTACAGTTTCTCCGAATTTGGTTTTGTACTCTACGCATAATTGTCTGTTAAAAAGTTATTGTATCATTTTAGGTGCAAAAGTATCACTGTAATATTACAGCAATCATAATTTTATATTTCGATTAGATTAAGATACGTCAAAAAAATTAGAATCCATAGGCTTTCACGCCTGTTGTATCCAATGTTGTAACGTTCTCCGTCACTACAGCATCCAGATTATTATATATATAGCCATCTCCACGACATGGTCGTTTATCATAAATGCCCGTGTCATATTTGGTTTGCCTTGTTTTTTTCAGTACTACATTATTAAAATGAATGTTGTTCACCTTGTCTTTTGTGTCTCCACCAATAAAACATCCATTTTCTGATGTTGCTACAATATTATTAAAGTAAATATTGCTCACTTCTCCAGAGCGACCTTCTGTCTGTCCCTTTGGAAATCGCCAGTTAGCGTCCTTGTTGTTACCGTTGGCACGTGGATAACTGGTAACATAGATAGGTTCAGCCTTACCCCACCACACGTCACTCCACAATTTGCAGTCTAGGATGATATTAGAGAACATCACATTCGTAACGGTCCCTTCGTCACGATTCTGTATGCCAAGTCCGCGATTGCTGCCTTTAATTATACAGTTATCAACAGTAACATTGTAAATGGAATCCACATTTTCAGACCCAATCTTCACAGTGCAGCTGCGACTTGCCATTACACAGTTGGTAACCACGATATCATGACAGGAACCATATTGCTGAAACTCACGTCTATTTTTCAGGCAAATAGCATCATCACCGCTTGTAATGTGGCAATTGGCAATACGAATGTTCTTACTATGGTCAATATCTATTCCGTCGCCATTACGGATTTTCAAGTTGTTTAGTAGGTTTATTCCGTCAATCACAGCACCGTCACATCCTATAAGATGCACTGTCCAATATGCGCCTTCACGTATTGTAACATCCTTTATAGTGAGATTGCGAACATCTGTAAGGCTAAGAACATGGGGACGAGGATCAAAAGTTGTCACAGGCTTTAATTCATAACTATCATTAAGCTCCTTGCCCATGAAACTTATTCCGTTTCCATGAATACATCCCTTCCCTGTGATAGAAATATTATCGGCATTGTTTGCCCATATCCACAACATGCCCTCACCTTGATTCTTTCCAAATGCGCTTATACGATAGACCGTCTCGTCAGGATTGGCCTTCAGCGTAGCTGTTGCCTCAAGATGAAGTTCTACATTTGACTTTAACTGGAATGGACCTGAAATAAAAACATGATTGGATGGGAACAAAACTATTCCACCACCACTTTGCTCACATTTATCGATTGCTCTTTGTATCGCAGAAGCATCATCGGCAACACCATTACCTTTTGCACCATAAGACATTACGTTATAAACACTCTCTGCCTTGACGAAAAGTGCCAAGACAAGGAATATTGTTGTTAGTAAAAATGTTTTCCTCGTAATGCGAATCATGGACAAATGTTGATAGTTTGGTGACAAAGATAACAATTTTTTTAAAAATGCAACAAACTTTTTGCGTTTTTCTTCATTTACAACAAAATATTGGTTATTGAGAGAAATTAGGTGATAATTTAATAACGTTAGTAAAACAAACATGAACAGTAAAAATATAACTAAAGTATAAAAAAACTACAGATGGATTTAAAGATGAATAGTACTTAAAATCAAGGCTTGTCAACTTACATAAAAGAAATATCATTGCATTTATTTGGTGAGCCATCATCGTATGGCTATGCCTATCCCATAATTTGGTTCTTCGTCAATTTTGGGAATGGAGTATAGATACTTTATTGTCGTTAAATACAACTCAAAATATTGACATTCAACATATTCGTTAACACTAATGCTCACTTAAAAAGATTAGCTTTTAGTGTAACATATTATAAATTAACTATTTAGAGTTTAGATTTATCTGTGACAATTTAAATCTTATACATTTAGGCTGTCTTCTCTGTGTTTTTTGTGTTTTTTAGCTACGAAGCTACGGTAACTCTCGCAATGCCTATAAACACTGGGAAAAACGATACGTAGCTAGGTCAAATTAGCTACGATGAGCTACGTCTTAGCTACGTTACTATTTCTGTGCATATATTAATGTACGTACACACACGCGCACTTAGGGTTTTGAAAAATATAAGTGTCGAAGTGTCAACATAATGATTATCAATATTTTATCGACGAATTTGACTAAATAAAGTGACGGTGATTTGACGGTCAAATATCGGATTTTACATGCGTTTCTATATAGAAACACAACTAATTCCATATAGAAATGCAAACGTTCCTACGATATTTCGCCTCCTATTACTTCGTAAAACGCAATGCATTTCTTCGTAGAACGGATTGCAAAACATAGCAAAACGCATCGTAATTCTTCGTAAAACGCAATGCGAAATGAAGAAAATCTTCCTCATATTTTACCGACAAATAACCGACGCTTAATACCACTTGAAAAGTATTCTAACAAATTGAGGCTCAATGGATAGACACTTCGGCACTTGTTTTTACGAAAAACCCAGAGTGTGCGCATCCGCACGCACATGTATTATGATGTATAGCACCCAGTAGTTTAAACTTTGGCTAACAGGCTAACCTAAATCTGATTGCATGGACAAAATTTTGCTGTATCTTTGCCGAGAATTCAGCGGAATTCTGCAGAACATTTAAACAAGCTTGATAATTCTGCTTTCGTTTACAGCATCAATTTAAACATCCTCTATTCTTCTGATGCAGCTAACGTTTCTTTGACAAATTCACTCATAGAATACATTTCATCGTTAAAACAACACTAGTAGACGTAGCTAGAACGTAGCTTATCGTAGCTAGATTCTACAAGCTGCGTATCGTTTCCCCTTTGTTTATGGGCTTTGCGAGAGTTACCGTAGCTTCGTAGCTAAAAAACACAAAAAACACAGAGAAGACACACTAACTGACGAAGAACCCTTGATTTTTAGCCACGAAGCTACATCTTTGGCTGTATCACATAAATATTATTAGACGACCTTACCATGTGACCAAAAACAAAAATTCTTGTAAACTCTTTAAGAATTTACAAGAATTTAGTTATTAATACGCCTTATAGTCTACTATTTGTCTTCTGAATCCTCAGGAGTATCAGCGACTTTCTTTGGACCACGTATTTTATCCTTCAAAGTGATGCCACTCTTTATTTCAATATTTATACCATCACTTAGACCAGTAACAACACGGCGGCGCTCATAAGTCTTGTTTTTGCCAACCATCTTAATGACATAAACATAGGTAGCATTTCCCTGAAACTCAATAGCACTCTCAGGAACAGACAACACATGGTTTGCCTGAGCAAGTACAATCTCTGCATTGGCACTATAACCTGAGCGAATTTTATTACCATCGACACCTCTTACAGCTGCCTTTAATTCAAACTGGTTAGCACCATTACTTTCAACAGCCTTAGGAGAAATATATTCAAGATTGGCTTCAAGCTTTTCATCCTGCAAAGCACCAATAGTAATCTTCATTGGCATTCCCGTGACAAGACTTCCTACTTCAGTTTCGTCAATATTTCCACGGAATATAAGATCGTTCATGTTGGCAACAGTTGCAATAGTTGTTCCGTCATTAAAAGTATTACTCAAAATAACTGTATTTCCTACTTTCACAGGAACATTAAGCACTAGACCACTGATCGTTGAGCGTATGAGCGTTGAACTTGTATTGGCGTTACTACGAGAAACACCGTCACGCACAACTTCCAAATTATCAGATGAAGCTCTTACTTCCTCTTGTGACTGACGATAAGATTGGCGAATCTTATCATATTCGTCTGCGCTTACGAGTCCCTTATCAAAGAGTGCTTTCTCACGCAGATAATCAATCTTCGTTTGCTTTATATTTACACCAGCAAGACGGACGCGAGCTTGCGCACTACTGAGTTGCCCCATATCCGGAATTACTTTTATCTTAGCAATTATCTCACCAGCCTGTACCGTCTGACCAGCTTCCTTCATCAACTGGGTAATGATACCACTAATCTGTGGTTTTACATTCACCTCGTTTCTTGGTTCAATCTTTCCAGTAACGACAGTTGTCTTTCGGATATCTCTCACGGTAGGGGTAAACTCATCATATTCCACAGCCTGTGGACGTGACTTAGCCCAAAGGAAAACAAATGTTCCTATAAAAAGCAAAGCAATAATGCCTGCGACAATAAACTTAAAATACTTTTTCATATATTCTTATGCTTGATTTCTTATTATAAATTATTCGTCACGCATGGCGTCAACCGGTTTGATTGACATTGCCCTGAAAGCAGGAGCCAATCCAGCAAGTACGCCAAGGATACTGAGAATCACGACCGCACCAATAGCAGTCCAGAAGCCTATTTGGAAATGTGAAGTCACAATGCCATCTGTTGTATTGGCCATTTCTGCTAATTGCAAAATCACTACTGCGAAAAAGATGCCACTCATACCAGCTACTGAAGTCAGAATAATACTCTCACTGATAATCTGTCCAAGTATGCTCTTTGGTGTCGCACCTATTGCACGTCGAATACCAATTTCTATAGTACGTTCGCGCACAGTAACCATCATAATATTGGAAACACCAATAGCACCCGCAAGTAGAGTACCTATGCCGACAAGCCATATAAGGAAGTTGACACCCGAAAACAGATTATCGAGCATTCCAAACATGACCTCTGTATTAAATACAGTTATCGCCTTCTCATCAGACGGAGAAACAGAATGCGAACGAGCTATCACATCTCTCATCTTCTGAGTAATTGTACTCATCTTTACACCACGTTTAGCTGTTACACAAATGAGGTGAACCTGATTACCATAATTATAAGCCTTCTGCATCAGAGTTAGCGGAATAACAACGCTCTCCTCTGCCCTACCATTGATGCTCATGTTTCCGGAGCTGTAGTCAATTCCAACAACACTATAGTAAATAGAGTCTATTCTCACCAGTTGTCCACAAGGATTACCTCCTCCAGGAAAGAGATTCTTATAGATTTTCTTTCCAAGTACGCACACCTTACGGTGCTGTTGCATATCCATTGAATTAAGGTATCTGCCATAATAAATTTTTGGAGATTCAACCTTTGCGTAATCTGGAAGTAAGCCCTTTACAGAGCAAGACGTTTTTTTATCTTTAAAGGTTACTTTACTGCCCCATCCACTAAGCATAGGTGTTACAATGTCTAGTTCAGGCACCTGAGCCTTCAACCTTTTAACATCGTTATAATCCATATTCCATTTACGCCCTTTACGATAACCGTCATAGGGTTTTGTGGTAGGTTGGGCAAAGACGATTGCAGAATTTGTGGCAAAACCCTCGAAATTATTAGATAGTATTTCTTTCAGTCCACTACCGCCTCCAATAAGTCCCACAAGCATAAACACGCCCCAGAACACTCCGAATCCGGTAAGAAACGAACGGCTCTTGTTTCGCGTCAGCGTATCAAGGATTTCCTTGTATGTATCAAAGTCTAATCTCATATTACTCTGCCCTTAATGCCTCAATAGGTCGTATTTTAGCCGCCTTACGTGCTGGAATAAGTCCAGCTACCGTACCAGCTATAATCATATCTTCCTATAAGGTCTTCAATATGTCCTGGCATTAGTTCTTTGGCTTGATCCTCACTCAAAACAAGAACTTTTCTGGAATTGGAATTATCAATATCATTTACATATCTGCCGTGAAGCATTTCTATCTTATTAATTTGCTGTTCATTTGGATAGACTCCACTCAAAGTTGTACTGATATAATTATCGCCAACAGAAATGTTCACACCATTCTGCTGAATACTTGCGCCCATCTTGTCAACATTTGCACGAAAGCTTTCATCAGTGGTTTTCATATCCCTATTGTTAAGAGCAATGCTACGGCCTTCCTTCAATCCCTTGTAAGCCTTGGAAGTTCTTCCACCATAAACAACCATAGAGTTTGAAAGGAATTTACCAGAGTTTTGTTCAGTGGCATTGATAAGTCCATTACCAGCACCAAGAAGGAATATAAGCATAAAGATTCCCCACGCAACAGCAAAGCCGGTAAGTGCGGTACGCAGTTTGTTGCGCTTGGCAGTAGACCATATTTCAGTTATAATATCACGCATAGGCAATCACAATTTATTTCATCACTCCATTTATTCCAAATGGCGAAGCGTGATGATCAAGATTTTCCTCTATCTTACCAATAAGTCCATCAGTAATGTGCACAATCTTATTTGTTTCATTGGCAACTCCACTCTCATGTGTTACCACAACAATCGTTTTGTGTTCTTCTTCATTGAGTTTCTTCAGCAATTGCATCACCTCAACAGAAGTCTTGCTATCCAAAGCTCCTGTTGGTTCATCAGCTAGAATTATTCGTGGTTGGGTTATTAGCGCACGGGCTATTGCCACACGCTGCTTTTGTCCACCTGACATTTCATTAGGATAATGTTCTGCCCAGGGCAACAGACCCAATCGTTCAAGGTATTCCATTGCCAACTGGTGTCTTTTCTTTCGTCCAACACCCTGATAAAATAAAGGTAGCTCTACATTTTCAACAGCAGTTTTGAATCCAATAAGATTAAAACTTTGAAAGATAAATCCAATCATGCGGTTGCGATATTCTGCGGCACGAGTCTCTGAGAGATCTTTTATCAATGTATCGCCGAGAAAATACTCGCCCCCATCATAGTTGTCGAGAATACCAAGAATATTGAGTAACGTAGACTTTCCAGAGCCAGAAGCTCCCATTATAGAGACAAACTCTCCCTCCTCAATATCAAGGTTGATGCCTTTAAGCACATGCAACGGCTGTGCTCCACGGTAGGTCTTATTGATGTCTTTTAAGTGAATCATATTCTTTCATTAGACGTGAGACTTTGGCAAAAAGTTGCCTTAGACACATAAATATATTTATATTTTCTCTATTTTCAACGTTTGATCACAATAATTCATAACTGCCGGACGATGTGTGATAAAGATCACTGTCTTATCATGACATGCTAATATGTTGCGAAGAAGCTGACGTTCTGTATCAGGATCCAGAGCACTAGTAGCCTCATCAAAAAGCATTATAGAACGGTCACGTAGCAAACTTCTTGCGATTGCAATGCGCTGGGCTTGTCCTTCACTTAATCCGGCACCCTGTTCTGAGCAGAGCGTGTTTAGTCCGTCAGGCAAATCCTCCACAAAGTCAGCACAACTTTTATGCAGTGCCTCCTGCATTTCTTCATCTGTAGCATTTAATTTCCCCAAACGAAGATTGTCTCGAATCGTACCACTCATGAGCGTATTACCCTGCGGGACATACACGAAATTACAACGATGGCATGGCGAAAGTGACTGAGATTGCAGTTTATTGTAAATAGAAACAGAACCAGATTGAGGTTGCAGCAACGCCAATATTAAACGTACAAGAGTCGTTTTCCCGGCTCCAGTCTCTCCGAGTATAGCGGTACAACTACCAGGAATGAAATCAAAGCTGAGATTATCTATCACGTTTCCATCCTTATCTGAATATCCGTAACTAACATTTTCCAATTTTATTCCACAAGGCGACTTTATTTCAACAGGTTCACCTTGCTCCTCCAGTGGATCTTCCTCCAATTCCATCAATCGTTCAACAGCTGTAAACACACTGACAAAGTCAGGAACTAACTTTGTTAGACTTCTTGCTGGAGTCTGTATTTTATTAACTAATTGCAGAAAAGCCGTCATTCCTCCAAATGTCAATGTATGCAGAGACATTCTTAGTGCAGCCCAAAGAAATGCAAAAAGATAACCGAAAGCAAAACCGAAGTTTACAATGAGATTGCTGAAAAGATTAAACTTAGTACGCTTTACTACATTCTGTCTTAGTTCGCTTTGGGTGTTCTCCAATCTATCAACCATCACGTCATCACTCTCAAGAGTTTTTATAAGCATGCGATTTTGAATAGTTTCCTGCAATACACTTTGCACCTTACTATCGCTGTCGCGCACTTTACGCGTTAGTCGTCTCATCTGCCCAACATAAATCTTGCTCACAGCAAGAAACATTGGAAATATGGCTATTACAATTACTGCCAGGATTTTATCCATTGAGAACAGATAAAAGAATGCACCTAGAAACATGGCAATCACCGACAAAGTATTTGGAATAGTTTCGGTGAGAAATGTAACAACATTGTTAACATCAAACTCTAGTCTATTTAGCACGTCTCCGGAATGATGGCTTTCTCTTCCATGCCATTGTGAGCGCAGGATGCGGTCGAGAACTCGTTGCTGCATTTTATTCTGCGCTTTTATTCCAAGGATATTCTTTATCCATATTCCCGAAATATTTAATGCAAAATCACACAACATGAACATGGCTATTATACCCACAGACCAATAGATATTACCACCCAACGTACCACTAGCAACATCAATCGCATGCTTAACTGCCCACACCTGAGCTAGGCTAACACCGACAGAAAGCAGACCAATAGAAGCATTAAGCACAGCTTGCAACTGATTGCCTTTCCAAGCCTGCCAAAGCCATTTCAGCAGAGTTTTCGTGTCATATTTATAATCTGGTATGCGGAGTAGTTTCTTTAATTTCATTGCATTAAATATTCTATGAGACAGACTACTGTCTGGTATCTGCTCCCCACATCATTTTCTCGTGTAGCGTAGAGAAGTATCGTTTATTTTTTAACTTCACAATCTTTACGCAATACGGAGCCTTCATTATTTTGAGTTTTGTACATTCATCAAGCTTTTCGCTTCTTCCGTCAATAGCAACGAGGAAGTTATGTGAACGTGATTCCACTTCAAGTTCAATCACGCTGGTATCATTAATTACTATTGGGCGAATATTAAGACTATGTGGCGCAACAGGAGTAATACAGAGACTACCGCTTTGAGGAACAATTATTGGACCACCATTAGAAAGATTATAGGCTGTACTACCTGTAGGGGTGGAAATTACAAGTCCATCTGCCTGATAATTAACCAAGAAATCTCCATTAATATGAGACCGGATGCTGATCATAGATGCAGAGTCGAGTTTCAGCACCGCAATATCGTTGAGTGCAAACGGACTACCCATAATAGGTTCACCGTCAGTCTCCATTTTTATCACAGTGTGATCTTCTATCATATAATTTCCTGCTAACATTTTATCAAGCGTCTCTTCAATCTCACTAGGCAAAACATCGGCAAGGAATCCTAATCTTCCCATGTTCACACCGATAATTGGAATTTGACGGTCACCAACTCTGCTGGCAGCACGAAGAAACGTTCCATCTCCGCCAAGAGATATCACGTAGTCGGCATTATCGAAATCAACAGGCTCTATCAGTACGTCAGCATTATGGCAGCCTAAATGCTTCTCTATTCTCTCAATATATTGTGCAATCTCGGCACACTTGCATTCATTGCCAAAAACAGCAAATACCAATTTACGTTCAGACATAATATTTTGTTGTTTCAATTTTTATTATTATTTTTGCAAATATAAAGAAAATAATTAAGAACTATGGCAAAAGTATATGAATTTTTGGCAGACGGCTTCGAAGAAATCGAAGGACTGGCTCCTGTTGACATCCTCAGAAGAGGCGGTGTGGACATTAAAACCGTAAGTATTACGGGTAGTGAACTTGTTGAGACTTCTCATGGAGTCACAATCAAGGCTGACTTGAAATTTGAAGACATTAGCAACTTCGACGATGCCGACATGATGCTTTTGCCCGGAGGAATGCCTGGGGCAACAAACCTCAACAATCATAAACTGTTGAAAAAGGCTTTGCTTGAACAAAATGCAAAAGGTAAACGAATAGGTGCTATATGTGCCGCCCCAATGGTACTTGGAGGATTGGGACTACTAAAAAATAAAAAAGCAACATGCTCACCAGGCTTTCAGAAATATATGATTGATGCACATTATACAGCAGAACTGTTCCAGATAGATGGTAATATAATCACTGGTGAAGGACCTGCAGCAACATTGCCATACGCTTATAAGATTCTTAGCTTCTTCGTTGGCGAAAAGGCAACCGAAGACCTACAGGAGAAGATGCAATACGCCCACTTAATGAATAAGTAAGCGATGGATTACATTATTATCGTTGCAGGAGGCAAAGGCATGAGGATGGGAACTGATATTCCAAAACAGTTTATTCCTATAGGTGGTAAACCTATCCTCATGCGCACAATTGAGAAATTTCACGAATACAATTCTGAATTAGGAATCATTCTTGTTCTTCCGCAAAGCCAGCAGGAATATTGGAAGCAACTGTGCATAGAACACAGCTTTGAAGTAAACCACACAATTGTTAACGGTGGTGAAACTCGCTTTGACTCTTCACGAAACGGACTGGCTGCAATTCCTGACGAAGAAATTGGAGTTACAGGTATTCACGATGGAGTGAGACCTTTCGTATCAAAAGAGGTCATTGACAATTGTTTTGAAACGGCAAGAGACGACTTCGCTGCGATTCCTGTACTTCCTGTTACTGACACTATAAGATATGTGGATAAGCAAGGTGGTGGGAAGAATGTTATGCGTAGCGACTATAGGGTAGTTCAAACGCCACAGGTGTTTGACATACAACTGCTGAAGCAAGCATACAATGCTGATTATCAAGAGTCATTTACAGATGATGCATCAGTCGTGGAGTCTCTTGGCTGCCAAGCCACAATGGTAGAAGGAAACCGAGAAAACATTAAGATCACAACGCCTTTTGACATCATCGTTGCAGAGGCTTTGTTGAAAGCACAACAAAAATAATATATATATATTTTGACTGGTATTCTAGATCAAGACATAATGTATCTGCCCGGAGTGGGTCCGAAACGAAAAGATATATTGAGTAAAGAACTTAATATTGCAACGTGGCGTGACCTTCTGGAATGCTATCCATATAAATATGTGGATCGCAGCAAGATATATCATATTAACGAACTTAACGGTGCAATGCCTTTCGTTCAGATAAAGGGAAGAATACTTAGTTTTGAGGAATTTGCAATGGGTGCTAGACGAAAGCGCATCGTGGCTCATTTCTCCGACGGTCATGGAGTTGTTGACTTAGTATGGTTTCGCGGCACACAATATATATATAAGACATATAAGGTTGGCATTGAATACATTGTGTTCGGCAAGCCCACAGTATATGGTGGACGATATCAGTTTGCTCACCCAGAGATAGAAAAGACAGAGGATCTGCAGCTTTCTGAAATGGGAATGCAACCATATTACTCTACTACAGAGAAGATGAAGAACTGCGGAATGACAAGCCGTGCAATAGAAAAAATAACAAAAACACTGATTGCTAAAATTCCTGAAGGTTCTTTGCCTGAAACACTTCCACCATTCATAACCGTACCGTTACATCTTCTCGGACGTGAAAATGCTTTCAGGGACATCCATTATCCAAAGAGCATTGGCGAACTGCAACATGCACAATTAAGACTGAAATTCGAGGAACTGTTTTATGTTCAACTCAACATATTAAGATATGCAAGTGACCATCGTCGCAAATATCGTGGTTACATATTCCAACACGTAGGCAGCAATTTCAACTATTTTTACAAGAATAATCTGAAGTTTGAACTCACAGGAGCCCAAAAAAGGGTGATGCACGAGATTCGAGCTGACATGGCTGGTGGAAGACAGATGAACAGACTGTTGCAAGGTGACGTTGGATCAGGTAAAACATTAGTAGCCCTACTCTCAATGCTTATCGCTATTGACAACAATTTTCAGACGTGCATTATGGCACCTACCGAAATACTAGCTGAACAACACTTCAATACCATAAAGGAATTTCTTGCAGGAATGGACATCCGCGTGGAACTTCTTACAGGAATCGTCAAAGGAAAAAAACGAAAAAATGTTTTAGAAGGATTAGTAAACGGCGATGTGAAAATACTTATTGGAACACACGCTGTGATAGAAGATACTGTGCAATTCGCACATCTCGGCTTAGCTATCGTCGATGAGCAACATCGTTTCGGAGTGGCACAAAGGGCTAGACTATGGGCTAAAAGCGAGAATCCTCCACACATGCTAGTCATGACTGCAACCCCAATTCCTAGGACTTTGGCTATGACCATCTATGGTGATCTTGACGTGAGCGTAATAGATGAGCTTCCACCAGGAAGAAAGCCTATAATAACAACGCACAAATTTGACACACAGATGACAAGTCTGTATAGTGGAATACGCCAACAGATTAACCAAGGAAGACAGGTTTACATCGTATTTCCTTTGATCAAAGAAAATGAGAAGACCGACCTCAAGAATCTGGAAAACGGTTATGAATCGCTTAAAGAAATATTTCCAGAGTTCAATATAAGCAAGGTGCATGGCAAGATGAAATCTAAAGAGAAGGAAGAAGAAATGCGCAAATTCGTAAACGGGAATACTCAAATTCTTGTTGCGACAACGGTTATCGAAGTGGGAGTAAATGTTCCCAACGCATCGGTAATGGTAATTCTTGATGCACAAAGATTCGGACTTTCTCAACTACATCAGCTTCGTGGACGCGTTGGTCGTGGTGCAAAACAGTCTTTCTGCATTCTCGTAACAAGTTACAAACTTAGTGAGGAAACGCGCAAGCGAATAGACATTATGTGCGACACAAACGATGGATTCAGAATTGCAGAAGCTGACTTAAAGCTACGTGGTCCTGGAGATCTTGAAGGAACACAGCAAAGCGGAATAGCTTTCGATCTTAAAATAGCAGACATCGCTCGTGATGGTCAGATAGTGCAAATGGCACGTGATGAGGCTCAAAAAATAATAGATAATGACCCCACATGTGAAAAAGTAGAATACAAAATGCTTTGGAACAGACTAAAAGAGTTAAGAAAAACTAATGTGAATTGGGCTGCAATATCGTAGCATACATTGATTCTTAGGGGGCTGAATTGCTATCCAACGGTAGCAAACAGATTGTTAAAAGTGCAATAAAATACGTTAATAGAGAAACAACTTTGCAATATTTTTGTTATCTTTGTAACGCTTTTGATATTTAACGGTGCTCATTTTCCGTACATCGTTAATTCCATTTGGATTAATTTTTATTGATCCATCATTGGTTTTAAACCTAAGAATCAGATTATGAATTTAAAAAAGAATATTAGTAAATTTTATATAGTCGCATTGTTTGCGCTAACGGCAATACCATCCCACGGTCAAGACCTCTTGGCACGTCAGGCTCCGATAGACCGCAAGTTGAAAGCAGTGGACACATTGGCATTGAAGAGTATTATTGAACGAGAAAAAGTTCAGTCCCCAGCAGCAGACTTATATAATGATTGGGACAACAGATACGCACATCACAGAACTGAAATGCCTGATTCTTTTAAAATTGATTTAAGACATTTTTGTATGCCTACCCCAAGTAGAGTTGTAACAAGCAACTTCGGAAGCCGTTGGGGACGCCCACATAAGGGACTTGACATAAAGGTTTATATCGGTGACTCTATTCGCGCTGCATTCAGCGGAAAAGTAAGAATTGTTAGATACGAAGCCGCAGGCTATGGAAAATACATTGTTATTAGGCACCCTAACGGATTGGAAACTATTTACGGACATCTTTCAGAGCAACTAGTTTCCGAAAACCAGACAGTAAGAGCAGGAGAAGTTATTGGATTAGGTGGAAATACGGGTAGAAGTACCGGTTCACACCTACACTTTGAAACTCGTCTATGTGGAGTTGCTCTTAATCCTGCATTAATGTTTGATTTCCGCAATCAGGATGTTACAGGAGACTATTTCGTTTATAATTCAAATACATACGACAGAGAATCTGCTGATGCTACACGTATTCGTGGTAAGATTGGAAACGGTGGCTACACACGTGATCTAGTACAGGATGGCGAACCAGGCAGATATAGTGGGCATATTAAGGAAAACAGTGCTGAAATACTCTATCACAAGGTTAAGGCTGGTGAAACAATACAGTCTATTTCTAAAAAACGTGGTGTTAGTATTGATAAGATTTGCCAGCTGAACCACTTAAGTTCAAAATCTCACGTACGCCCAGGACAAATCCTAAGATATTCATAAGACAAATTTTTCACTTTATTATATAAAGATACATTTAAGAATTATCCAACCTAAGATTAACTTAGGTATTAAATAAAAATAGGGAGAGTGTTTAAACATTCTCCCTATTTTTATGCAATGCTATCTACCCTACAAAGTACGCTATAAACTATATTTATACCATTTATTAAAATGCTTTTAACAAGTGATACTGATTTTTTATTAGAAGGAATGATAAGAATTAGCTTAATAATTAATACAAAAGATAACTTGTGAGAAAAGAGATAATTTAGATGGCATTATACGAATAATGCATAACTATTACAAGTGTAAATATACAATATGCGTGTATATTTATGTCTAAAAAGCGACTAAAAATGACAAAATAGCACCCTTTACATTATTTTTATGCAAATTTATTTGGAAGTTAATACATAAAGTTGTATATTTGCAAACATAAAGTTGAATAAAAATACACGTTATGAAAGTAAAAGCTAGCAGATTAGAAGCCCTGAAGATGCTCATTTCAAGTAAGGAGCTAAGTAATCAGGAAGAAGTGTTGCAGGCACTCAAAGTTGAGGGATTCCTTCTAACCCAGGCTACATTGAGCCGAGACCTCAAGCAGTTGAAAGTTGCAAAAGCAGCAAGCATGAATGGCAAATATGTCTACGTACTGCCAAATGAAACAATGTACAAACGCATACACAAGCCATTGTCACCAACAGAGATGATGCAAACTCCAGGATTTGTTTCTATTAACTTTTCTGGTAATATGGGTATTATCAAGACACGCCCTGGTTATGCCAGTAGTATCGCATATAATATAGATAGTAGCGATATTCCACAGATTATCGGAACTATTGCTGGCGACGATACCATATTTATAGTAATAAAAGAAGGCGCAACTCCAGAAGATGTTAAAGAGAGTCTTAACGGAATTATAAGTCTCTAAGAAGAAAGAGACCAAAACATGATGATCCCACTGAACATAAATCAGTATGGGAAATGAATACAGAAGAGTAAAGAAATGGAAGAAATCAAGGTGATGGTTGCCGACGAAAGCCATATCAAGTACGTCGACATCATACTAGAAACTATTGCGGAAGCAGCTAAAGTGCGCGGAACTGGTATCGCTAAGCGTTCACCAGAATACGTTGCAACAAAGATGAGGGAAACCAAAGCGGTTATTGCCCTCCAAGGTGATAAGTTTGCAGGGTTCAGTTATATTGAGACCTGGGGAAACAAACAATATGTAACAACATCAGGATTGATAGTCCATCCTGACTTTCGTGGTCTTGGACTTGCAAAAAAAATCAAGAATGTAACATTCACTTTAGCTAGAAAGCGATGGCCACACGCAAAGATATTCTCTCTTACAAGCGGTTCAGCTGTAATGAAGATGAATACACAACTCGGATATCTTCCTGTCACATTCAATGACCTTACAGATGACGAGAGTTTCTGGAGAGGATGCGAGGGATGTATAAACTCCGACGTGCTACACCGCACAAATCGTCGTTACTGTATTTGTACAGCTATGCTCTTCGACCCAGAACGGGATTTACCCGCAAAGCTTCCAGCAGACGTATTGGAGAGAATCAAGAATATAAATGACTGATTATTAAAGTAAAGAATTATGGCAAAAAAGAAAGTAGTTGTCGCCTTTTCAGGAGGCCTTGACACATCATATACAGTTATGAAACTCACCCAAGACGGATGGGACGTTTATGCAGCATGCGCAAACACAGGCGGTTTCAGCGAAAAACAACTGAAGAGCAATGAAGAAAACGCATATAAGTTGGGCGCCGTGAAATATATCACACTTGACGTTACGAACGAATATTACGAGAAAAGTCTTAAATACATGATTTTCGGTAATGTAATGCGTAACAACTGCTACCCCATATCAGTAAGTTCTGAGCGTATTTTTCAAGCTATCGCTACAGCAAGATATGCCAACGAGATTGGTGCTGACGCAATAGCCCATGGCAGCACCGGTGCTGGTAACGACCAGATACGTTTCGATATGACGTTCCTAGTAATGGCACCAGGTGTAGAGATTATCACACTGACACGTGACAAGGCTTTAAGCAGAAAGGAAGAAGTGGACTATCTGAACGAGCATGGCTTCTTTGCCGACTTTACCAAACTTAAATACAGCTACAACGTTGGAATTTGGGGAACAAGTATATGTGGTGGCGAAATTCTTGATCCAACACAGGGGCTTCCTGAAGAAGCTTATCTGAAACATGTTACAAATGAAGATGAGAGCGAACTAAAAATTACTTTCGAGAAAGGTGAGATTACAGCCGTAAACGGAGAAATATTCTCTGACAAGATACAGGCAATCCAAAAAATTGAAGAAATTGGTGCAGCTTATGCTATTGGCAGAGATTGTAATGTTGGCGATACAATTATCGGAATTAAAGGACGTGTTGGTTTTGAAGCAGCAGCCCCTAAACTTATAATTGAAGCTCACAGATTGCTAGAAAAAAGCACTTTGAGTAAATGGCAGCAATATTGGAAAGACCAGATAGGCAATTGGTATGGAATGTTCCTACACGAGAGCCAATATCTAGAACCAGTAATGCCAGACATAGAGGCTATGATGATATCATCACAACGCAACGTTAACGGTACAGCAATCCTAAAACTACGTCCTTATGGTTTCCAAACCGTGGGAATAGACTCAAAAGATGACCTAACAAAGTCTAAACTGGGAGAGTATGGAGAAATGCAGCACGGATGGACAGCCGAAGATGCAAAGGGATTTATAAAGGTAAGTTCCACTCCTTTAAGAGTTTACTACGGGATGCATCCAGACGAAATGAGATAATATCTACCTCAAGCGAGATTATTTATATAAATAAAGTATATGACTGCAACTTTTCTAATTAATCAAACGTCTATAATAAAAATAAACATAAAAAGAAAAGAAGTATGTCAAACGAAAGAAAAATTTATCGTTCAAGCGATCGTGTTATTGCTGGAGTATGTGGTGGAATAGCAGAGTTTTTTGACCTTGACCCCACATTAGTAAGACTTGTGTATGCGTTTTTCACCGTAACAACAATTTTCAGCGGTGTGATTCTGTACATAATTGCATGGTTGATTGTACCTAGGAAATATTAGATATGATTAGAATTGGAATACTTGGAGCTGCAGGCTATACAGGAGGCGAACTTATTCGCCTTCTGCTAAATCACCCTGAGGCTAAAATTGTTTTTGACAACAGTGAAAGTAATGCCGGTAACCTTGTTGCCGACGTTCATGAAGGATTATATGGAGAAACAGACTTAGAGTTTACTGCAGAAACAGATTTTGATAAAGTTGACGTAGTATTTTTCTGTTTTGGACACGGAAAAAGTGAAGCCTACATGAGCGAGCATGATATTCCTGAAGGAGTAAAGGTGATTGACTTAGCACAGGACTTTAGATTACACCCTGAGAATAATGTTCACACACAGCATCCAACTTCCAAATCTCATGACTTCGTTTACGGACTTCCTGAAATAAATGAAAATAAGATTGCACATGCAAATCATGTAGCTAATCCAGGATGCTTCGCAACTTGCATACAGTTGGGACTACTTCCAGCTGCAAATATGCAATTAATAAACGATGATGTAGCAGTGAATGCCATAACAGGCAGCACTGGAGCTGGACAAAAGCCAGGATCAACTACTCATTTTTCTTGGCGTAACAACAACATAAGCATATACAAAGCCTTTAAACATCAACATATACCCGAAATAAGGGAAAGCTTAAAGCAAGTACAAAGCTATCTTGATGCTAGCATTGACTTCATCCCCTATCGTGGCGATTTTGCTAGAGGAATTTTTGCAACTGAAGTCATAAAGACTGATGTTGATATCGACACGATTGTAAATGGATATAAGGAATTCTACAAGAATGCAAAATTTACGCATTATGTAGACAAGCCACTAGATCTAAAGCAGGTCGTAAACACCAACAAGGCCCTAGTGCACTGCGAAAAGATTGATAATAAATTGCTAGTTACATCCTGCATAGATAATCTATTGAAAGGCGCTGTTGGACAGGCTGTACAGAATATGAATATTATGTTTGGCATTGACCAGACGACAGGCTTGAAACTAAAGCCTTCTGCATTTTAATATAAGGAGAGAAAAATATGAAATTATTTGATGTGTATCCGCTTTTTGACATAAATATAGTCAAAGGTAAAGGAGTAAATGTTTGGGACGACAAAGGTCAGGAATATCTTGATCTTTACGGTGGACATGCCGTAATCAGTATCGGGCACTGCCATCCTCACTACGTTGAGATGATGACAAAGCAGCTTAATACTCTTGGTTTCTACAGCAACTCTGTAATTAACAAGTTACAAGTGGAACTGGCTGAACGACTTGGAAAGATAAGCGGATATGAAGACTATCAGTTTTTCCTTATCAACAGCGGTGCAGAAGCCAACGAGAACGCATTGAAACTAGCTTCTTTTAAAAACGGTCGCAAGCGTGTGCTCTCTTTTGAGAAGGCTTTTCACGGACGAACATCTCTAGCCGTGGAGGTGACTAACAATCCGAAAATCATAGCTCCAATAAACGATAATAATCATGTCACGTTTCTTCCACTCAACGACCTTGAAGCGTGGGAAAAAGAACTAGCAAAAGGTGATGTATGTGCATGTATATTAGAATGTATTCAGGGTGTAGGTGGCGTTAACATGGTTACGCCTGAATTTGCACAGGGATTGCAGAAAGCCTGCAAAAAATACGGCTCTATACTTATTTGTGACGAAATACAATGCGGCTACGGACGAAGTGGAAAATTCTTCGCTCATCAATGGCTGGGTATTCGTCCTGACATAATATCTGTAGCCAAAGGTATCGGCAACGGATTTCCAATGGGCGGTATACTTATATCACCAGACTTTGAACCTGTCTACGGACAACTTGGAACCACTTTCGGAGGTAACCACCTGGCATGTACAGCAGCTCTTGCTGTACTAGACGTGTTTGAGAACGAAGGACTTGTTGAAAATGCTCACTTAGTGGGTGAATATCTCATGGATGAACTTAAACAGCTTCAGCAACGTACAACACATATCAAGAGTGTACGCGGACAAGGTCTTATGGTTGGTGTTGTTCTTGATATTCCGCATAAGGAAGTAAGAAACAAACTAATCTACGAGCAGCATTGTTTCACAGGTTGCGCATCAACCGACATTTTAAGAATTCTGCCACCATTATGTCTCACAAGAGACAATGTGGATGACTTCATACAACGTTTTGAAACAGTGTTAAACGAATTATAGGAACATCATGAAAATATCAATAATTGGCGCTGGCGCAATGGGTGGAGCATTTGCTGAAGGATTGCTGAAAAGCGACAGCATAAATGCAGCCGACATTACCGTTGCGAACCCACATACAGACAAACTTGAGAAATTCGCCTCTATGGGCGCAAGCATAACTACAGACAACACGGTTGCCGCTATAGACGCAGACATCGTGGCTATTGTAGTGAAACCTTGGCTTGTAGAAAAAGTAATAGAAGAAATTAAACCTATACTTGATTACAAAAAGCAGATTATTATTAACATGGCTGCTGCAATTTCTTCCGCACAACTGTTTGAATGGGCTGCAAAGGGTGAAGAAAAACCAGCTATATTCCAGATAATTCCAAACATAGCAATAGCAGTAAAAGCTAGTATGACTTTCATTGTACCATGTAATGCCAGTGATGAGCAGACAAACATGGTGAAAGGTATATTTGATAATGTTGGACAGACTTATCTTACCGATGAACAGCATCTTGGTGCAGGAACAACACTAGCAAGTTGCGGTATTGCATATGCAATGAGATATTTTAGGGCTGCTTCTGAGGGTGGAGTTGAACTTGGATTTAAGGCTGACATTGCCAAAGACATAGTGTTGCAGACGGTAAAAGGAGCAGTAGAACTACTTCAAGCTAATGGTAATCACCCAGAAGCAGAAATCGACAAAGTTACAACACCTGGTGGACTAACCATTAAGGGACTAAACGAAATGGAACACGCTGGATTTACAAGTGCTGTGATTCGTGGACTGAAGGCTGGTCTTAAATAGAATATAAGGCAATAAAAGATTGCACATTCATGAGCATTTGAGCATAATTAAAACTTTAATTGGCATTGCTTGGAAATTAAACGCTCTTGAAATACATTAATAGCAAAAGTTTTCGTAATTTTGGCGTAACGAAATTATCAACCCATTAATTATGGAAGAATCAATAAAACAAATTGGAGAGAGACTGAGAGGTCTTCGCGATGTGCTAAACATTCCTAAAGAAGAAGTTGCAAAACTCTGCGGAATAACCGTTGAGCACTACTTAAAGATTGAGGCTGGCGAAGCTGACCCTTCAGTCTATCGACTATCAAAAATTTCAAAACGTTACGGAATTGACTTGGATGTTCTCCTTTTCGGAGAAGAACCACGCATGAACAGTTACTATCTTACAAGAGACAAACAGGCTCCCGAAATTGATCGTGGAGACAAATACATGTATCAGACTCTTGCAAGCGGATTCAAAGGAAGGAAAATGGATCCATTCCTCGTGCAGGTAGATCCAATGCCAGGAAACAAGAAAAATAATAAGAACACGCACGACGGTCAGGAATTTGACTTTGTACTTGAAGGCGTGTTGGAACTCACTATCGACGAGAAAGTTCTAGTTCTTAAAAAAGGTGATAGCATCTACTTTGATGCTAAAGTACCTCACTGCATGAGAGCGCTGGAAAATGAACCGGCTAAATTTCTTTGTGTTGTAAACTAAATAAGAATTAGAAAATGTTAGAAAGATTTTTAACACAGACTTCGTTCGTGTCTGAAGAAGACTTCGAAAAGAATCTGCATTTCAAAATACCCGAGAATTTTAACTTCGCATATAATGTAATGGACGCTTTGGCTGAGGAAAGGCCAGATAAACTTGCTCTACTATGGACAAGCGAGCGTGGCGAAGAAGTAAGAACAACCTTTAAGGAATTTAAGGAACAAACAGATCGCACTGCAGCTTATCTCATGAGCCTAGGAATAGGCAGAGGTGATAAAGTGATGCTTATTCTGAAACGACATTATCAGTGGTGGCTATCAATGATGGCTTTGTGCAAAATAGGCGCTATTGCTATTCCTGCTACTCACATGCTGACAAAGCAAGATATTATCTATCGCAACGAGAGTGCGAGCATAAAGGCAATTATATGTGCTAACGACGAATATGTAACGACACAGATTCAAAGCGCAATGTCTGAAAGTCCATCCGTGAAACTGCTTGTAGCAGTAAATTCAATGTCAGAATATGATAAACCTATACCAGAAGGATTCCACGACTGGCATAAGGAATGGATAAATGCTCCTGAATTCAAACGCCCAGAAAACGTGAACACCAACGAGGACACTATGCTGATGTATTTCACCAGCGGAACAAGTGGCGAACCAAAGATGGTTGCTCATGATTATCTATATGCACTCGGACACCTAACAACAGGAGTTTTTTGGCATAATCTAAACGAAAATAGCCTTCATCTTACTGTTGCTGATACAGGTTGGGGTAAAGCTGTATGGGGTAAACTCTACGGACAATGGTTTGCGGGTGCTGCTGTATTCGTATATGATCATGAGAAATTTACAGCAGAGAAGATAATGAGACAGATTGAAAAATATCACATCACTTCTTTCTGTGCACCACCTACCATTTATCGTTTCATCATACGTGAGGACTTCTCAAAATATGACTTGAGCAGTTTGGAATGGTGCACAACAGCTGGAGAAGCAATGAATCCTTCTGTTGCAGACAAGTTCAAGGAACTGACTGGAGTTACTATATACGAGGGATTCGGACAGACCGAGACAACGATGACATTAGGCACATTCCCTTGGGTAGAACCAAGACCAGGTTCTATGGGTAAACCTAATCCTCAATACGACGTAAGACTATTAAGACCTGACGGCACGGAATGTGAAGACGGTGAGAAGGGCGAAATATGCATACTCATAGGTGATGAGAAACCTTTAGGATTGTTTAAGGGTTATTACCGTGACGAGGAAAGAACCAAAGAAGCATGGCACGACGGTGTTTATCACACAGGAGACATGGCTTGGAGAGATCAGGACAGTTACTTTTGGTTTGTTGGTCGCACAGACGACGTAATAAAGAGTTCTGGTTATCGTATAGGCCCGTTCGAGGTAGAGAATGCACTGATGCTTCATCCTGCCGTTGTAGAATGTGCAATAACAGGTGTACCAGACCCAATACGTGGTATGGTGGTCAAAGCAACAGTCGTACTTTCAGATGAATACAAGGATAAAGCCGGCGACGACTTGATAAAGGAATTACAGGATCATGTGAAGCATGAGACTGCTCCTTACAAATACCCTCGTATCATTGAGTTTGTTGATGAATTGCCAAAGACAATTTCTGGCAAGATTCGTCGAGTTGAAATTCGGCAAAAGGACAATAAACAATAGATATAGAGATAGAGACAACATGAAAAGAATTGTAGTAAAGGTGGGTAGCAACGTGCTTACCCGCGACGATGGAAAACTTGATGTCACGAGGATGTCTGCCATAGTAGACCAGATTGTATGGATGAAGCGCAACGGCTTTGAGGTAATCCTTGTTTCTTCGGGAGCAATGGCTTGCGGTCGTGATGAACTTAAAGTCAATCGCAAACTGGATTCTGTGGGGCAAAGACAGCTTTATTCGGCAATAGGTCAGGTGAAACTCGTTGGACTTTACTACGATTTGTTTCGTGAATACAACATGCATGTAGGTCAGGTGCTCACCATGAAAGATAGTTTTTCCACTCGTGGTGAGTATCTGAATCAACGTGCTTGCATGACGGTAATGCTTGAAAACAATGTTATTCCTATTGTAAACGAGAACGACACAGTGAGTGTTACCGAGTTGATGTTTACTGATAATGACGAACTGTCTGGACTTATCGCCTCTATGATGGATGCTGACACATTAATTATTCTGAGCAATGTAGACGGCATTTTCAACGGTGATCCTAAGAGCTCTAACACGCGAGTTATACCGTTGGTTAACTATGACCGTGATCTTGGCGAATACATTCAAGATAGCAAAAGCGGATTCGGACGCGGTGGTATGATTACAAAGACGAATATAGCTAAGAAAGTAGCCGAAGAAGGTATAAGGGTTATTATCGCAAACGGAAAGACAAACAATATTCTTATAGACATAGCCACAAAGCCTCAAGAGACTATGCACACGGAATTCCGTCCTAATCCAAACCCTGCATCGCAGGTTAAGAAGTGGATTGCTCATAGCGAGAGTTTCGCAAAGGGCATTATTCATATAAACAAGAATGCCGAAGATGCTCTGAAAGGTGACAAAGCGGTGAGTCTTTTGCTTGTCGGAGTAACTTCTATTGAAGGTGACTTTGAGGAGAACGATATTATAAATGTAGTGGGAAGCAACAACGACATTATCGCCGTAGGCAGAAGCGGATATTCGGCTTCTGAAGCAAAGGAAAATATCGGCGTACACGACTTAAAACCTCTTATACACTATGATTATTTGTACATGGAACAGTAAACAGCTATGGAACTTACAAATACATTCAAGAGAGTAAAGGAAGCAAGCAAGACGCTCGCTACCATCAGCGACGAGAAGCGCAATGATATACTATTGGCTGTTGCCGACGGTATTGAAAACAATATTCCGCAGCTGATAGCAGACAACGCACTTGATTTGGCTCGCATGGACAAAGACGATTCTATGTACGACCGCCTTCAACTCAATGAAATACGTCTGCACGATATTGCTGCCGACATGAGACACGTTAGCACACTCCCCTCTCCTTTAGAAAAGATTCTAAAAGAGAAAACGCTTGACAATGGACTTCATTTGCGTAGGATAAGTGTACCGTTTGGTGTGATTGGAATGATTTATGAAGCTCGCCCTAACGTGACTTTCGATGTATTTTCACTTTGTTTCAAAAGCGGCAATGCTTGTATTTTGAAAGGTAGCAAAGATGCAGATGAATCCAACAAGGCTGCAATCAGAATTATACACGAAGTACTAAGGAAATTCAATATCAATACTTCTGTGGTGGAATTACTACCAGCTACTCATGAAGCTACTGCCGAAATGCTTACAGCGGTAGGATACATAGATTTATGCATTCCACGAGGAAGTAAGCGACTGATTAACTTTGTACGCGACACTGCTAAGATTCCTGTTATAGAAACTGGTGCAGGAGTTGTTCACTGCTACTTTGATGAAAGTGGAGACGTTGGCATTGCCAAAGACATTATCAATAATGCCAAATGTCGCAGATGCAGTGTCTGCAATTCTTTAGATACTCTTATTATAAACAGTAACAGGTTGAACTACTTGCCTGAAATATGTAGTAAACTTGCTGAGAACAAAGTGCTTATCCATGCTGACGAAAAAGCATTCAACGCTTTAATCGGACACTATCCAGAATCTCTTCTGAAAGAAATAAATGAAGACATCTGGGATACAGAATGGTTAAGCATGCAAATGGGTATCAAAACCGTCGATTCTCTTGATGAAGCAATTCAGCATATTTCCAAATACGGCAGCGGACACAGTGAGTGTATCATATCTGAAGACACTGAGGCACAGCACAAATTCCAGACATTGGTTGATGCTGCTTGCGTTTACATAAATGTTCCAACAAGTTTCACAGACGGTTCGCAGTTCGGACTTGGAGCAGAGATAGGCATCAGTACTCAGAAGTTGGGGGCACGTGGGCCAATGGCACTTGAGGAAATAACAACCTACAAATGGATTATTGAGGGACACGGACAGATAAGATCATAAAATCAATAGAATATGAAGACTTTTTTTAATGTAGAAGACCTCGGGAATCTTAACGATGCTTTGGCTGAGGCAAAAGAAATAAAAAACAACCGTTTCGGTTATCAAGAACTCGGCAAGAATAAGACCTTGCTGATGATATTCTTTAATAATTCATTGCGAACACGTCTGTCAACTCAAAAAGCAGCGATGAATCTTGGCGTCAACGTGATTGTGCTTGATGTCAATGCAGGTGCATGGAAACTAGAAACGGAACGTGGAGTGATTATGGACGGAGACAAGAGTGAACATCTTCTTGAGGCCATCCCTGTAATGGGAAGCTATTGCGATATCATCGGCATCCGTTCATTTGCAGGGCTTAGCGACAGAGATTATGATTATGCTGAAACAATTGTAAACCAATTCGTGAAATACAGCGGACGCCCAGTTTTTGCAATGGAGACATCAACAGTTCACCCTTTGCAAGCTTTTGCCGACCTCTTCACTATTGAGGAATATAAGCAAACAACTCGTCCTAAAGTTGTTCTTTCTTGGGCTCCTCATTGTAAGAGTCTTCCACAAGCTGTTCCAAATAGTTTTGCACAATGGATGAATGCTGCAGATGTGGATTTTGTAATCACTCACCCAGAGGGATACGAACTTGACCCGAAATTTGCTGGTAACGCAAAGATTGAATACAACCAGAAAAAGGCTTTTGATAATGCTGATTTTATCTATGCGAAGAACTGGAGTTGTCCTGGTGTAACCAATCCTGCTGATTACGGAAAGATTATCAACAGTGACCCTTCTTGGACTGTAGACACTGAACACATGAGCTGGACCAATAATGGTTATTTCATGCATTGTCTGCCTGTTAGAAGAGGACTTATCGTTACTGATGATGTAATAGAAAGCGACCATAGTTTAGTTATACCAGAAGCTGCCAATCGTGAGATTAGTGCAGAGGTTGTAATTAAGCGTATGCTTGAAAGTTTATAATAATAAGAATGATTATATGATATCTTTTGAATGTGACTATAATAACGGTGCTCACCCAAAAGTTTTGCAGCACTTGCTAGAGACAAACTCTAAACAAAGCCTTACTTACGGATTCGACGAATGGAGCGATTCAGCTAAAGAAAAGATCCGCAATGTATGCAATGCACCAGAAGCTGAGATTTATTTCCTTAGCGGAGGAACACAGACCAACATGACTGTGATTGATGGTATGCTACAAAGCTACGAAGCTGTTATTTCGGCAAAGACAGGACACATCAACATTCATGAGGCTGGAGCCGTTGAATTTACAGGTCATAAGGTAATTGACCTTCCTGCCCATGATGGCAAGATGAGCGCAAAGGAATTAAGTGATTACATGAACTGGTTTGTGAATGATGAAAGCACAGAACATCTTGCGCAGCCAGGAATGGTATATATTACTTATCCTACAGAATACGGTACTATATATTCAGCAGAAGAAATAAGCAATATATACAAAGTTTGTAAAGAGCACGGACTCCACTTGTTTATTGACGGAGCCAGAATGGGCTATGGAATAATGTCGCTTAAAAGTGATATTGACCTCAAATTCATTGCTTCACATTGTGATGTATTCTACATTGGCGGAACAAAGGTTGGAGCATTGTGCGGAGAAGCTGTAGTATTCCCGAATAAAGCACCAAAGCATTTCTTCACTACGATAAAGCAGCATGGGGCATTAATGGCTAAAGGCAGACTTATCGGCATACAGTTTGATGCATTGTTTACCGACAACCTTTATCTTGATATTTCAAAACATGCAATTGAAATGGCAGAAAAGATGAAGCAGTTGTTTGCGAAAAAGGGCTATAAGTTCTTTCTTGACTCACCAACTAATCAGCAGTTTGTCATAGTTCCAAATGATAAGATGATAGAACTTGAACAACAAGTTATGTTTACTCATTGGGAGCCTTATGACGCAAAGAATTTCGTTTGCCGTTTTGTAACTTCATGGGCTACAACAGATGAAGATCTAAAGATACTAAGCGAGATTACTTAATCTCGCTTTTTTTTATTTTATGAATAAAACTTTATAAGTACAAATATACATTTTAGTGGTTCATCCGACAAATCGGTTGATAGATATAATGATATTATATATTCCTTAAATGCTTTTTATTTTGCGCAAAGAGTTAAGGAAATCATGAAAAAGCGCCAATAAAATCAAGGTAATTAAAAGTTTAGTTTTTAATAGAGCAAGTGTGAAACGACTTACAAACAAGGGTTATTTATGGAGAGTTTTATCCTTTAACTAGAAAAAGATTCCTGAAAAAAAAGAAAAGTTACCTACATTACCTACATTTTTGACTTAAGCACCTACCTATCAATTGTTTACCTAATGTATAAGAGTGCATTTTCCTACATCTTTCCTACATTGTTCCTACATTATAAGCACGTATTTGTACCTAAAACGATGGAATTTGATCAAACCACAATACCAAAATCGCTTTTTTAGTCACGCCATTAAGCCGTGTCTCTGGCAGTAACACAAATCACAGCAATGCCTTTCTTGAGAATTATATATCTAGAAATGTCGTTCCTATTTGTAAATAAATTTTAAAAACAAACGAATTTATATGGCATTTTGATATGCCAACCTTTTCAGTAAAGGATTTCTGAAACAATAATGATTATCAGTAACAGCTTAACAAAATGTATAGTGAGTCAGTAAGTATAACTGTGATTGTTTATAGTCAAATCCTATTATAAGTAAATGTATGAAGCACAACAAAAATAAAATCGCCTTTTTCGGTGCGTCTTTGAGTGATTAGACCCTAATCACTCTGCAAAGCATGTAGGACAATAGAGTGATTAGGGCCTAATCACTCCCTAAAATGTATAAGAACGGACTTATATACATTAGCTAACATATTGTATAACAATGTGTTTCGCAAAAACATGTAGGAAACAGCATTAAAAACTCGACAAAAAAAATATGGCAATACAAAGTGACTTGAAAAAGTATTATATGCTTAGTTCAACCAATTTGTCGGATGAACCATTTTTGTAAATAGCATAATTGCGAAAAAAAACGCAAAAAGTAGGTATGATTTGCAGTTTAATGCCACTTTTATCCCGATAATGTCACTTAATGTCACTCGTTCATCCCTTATAAACAAAGGGGTTGTGACAAAGTGACATTAATGACATTAAAAAAACTTTTTCTGGTAGAGAAATGCAATCAACGCATATCTACATGGTATTTTAATTCAGCTATTGCATAATCAGAAAGCCTCAGAATATTATAATCAATCATTCTTAATTTCTGTTGGTTGAATAATGTTGAGAAAGATGATTTAAGATCTATCCCACCTCTAGTAATAATAGCTTTGCCATCAGATTCGAACGTGATAATCACACAATTATTATCACTGTCAATAATCATATAGGCCGTTTTGCCAATATTAATATCACTAATAATCCCCATATTAGTCTTCTCTTCATCAGAAAAATTATTGCTTAACAGTTTACCCTTAGGATAATCCATGAACACTTGACAGACACTCTGATAAAGCCTATAAAGCTGGAATTTACGATTATCGTTTAAATGATTTTTATATCCATCTGAGAAGATGACTTCATCCAAAGGCATTCCAAATTTGGCTTCACTATAAAAATGAAGAGCTTTAAGAGAGTTTAGTTTTTCTGGAGATGAGGTACTAAAAACTTGGTTTTGTTCAAAATCATTAGGAAGTTTATTTATTATATTATGGGTAACTTCATAAGACGGCAGGTCTGTTACTGATAAAAAGTTTGCATCATATTCACACATTATATCTAACTTTTCCAAATAATTAATACCACTAACAAATTTAGGGGATTGTAATGTCGATGCATCTACGTATAATATGTTACCTACATAAATATTATTATAACTTACATCGTACACAGGTATGCGCGCTGTAGAAAAATTATAGTCTAATGGCTTCACGTTTTCTAGATGAGACCAGTCCAAAGAACCACTAGTACTGTCAGCCTTAACGGAGTCCGTTTTTACAGTCTGCTTTGTCTGTGGTCTGTTGTCTATTTTTTCATCTTCACTACAAGAAGATAACATCGCCATCAAAATGGAGGTGCATAAAATCATTCTTAATTTCATTTTTTTATCTTAGTCTATTTATTGCTCATGTATTTATACAAAACAAAGTTATAAAAAGAAACAGCTGTTTCCATTTAAAAAAATATCCGACAGAAAGGATTTTCATCACTTCCTGCCAGAATATTCACTTTTTAAATGTATATATATATATAGGTTAAGTAAGTCTATGTTATCACCAGTTTTGAAAGCTTATAAACCGAGCGAATAACTATTTATCATCATTTCACTGTTCATTATACAACTACTGGTTTCTACCAAATGATGCGTACTATTTACATATTCTGAAGAATACTTATTATAGTATTAGAGTCCCTTCATATATTTGCGTTGACGTTTTCAAAAACAGTTGATATTCTCCATCTGATAGTGATGTTGGAATTGCAATAGAATTTATTCCATATGGTACATTTACACAATAAACAATATCTCCTTGATTATCTTGTATTTGAACAACTATATCTTGAAAAAAGCTATTATTTAAAAACAATGTATTTCCTTCAACACTAACAATCGGCATTGCTTGAGGTGCACGAGTGACAGGTGTAGGTCTTGGATCTATAACCGTACATGTCAAATCAATTACATAACCATTCACCCCATTATTTGCCACTACAGATATAGTCGCAGTACAAATGAAAAAAAAGAAAGTTAAAAGCCTTTTCATAATTATTTGCGTTATTATTTTGTAGTGCAAATATATTAAAAATGAGAAGAAAGGACTTAGATATTATTGATTTTAACCTTTACATATTTTACACGTTTTTTGTATATCACTGATAATGAGCGATATACAAAAACAGAGTTTGATTATGATTTTCTAATTTTCTCATCAAAACTTTGTGCTCCACCTTTTAAGTTGTAAAGAGATAACAGTAATTTAGCACGAATATTAGTTATAACTTGTGGAGAAACATCTAATAAACATGCCATTTCTGAAGGTAAGAATCTTAATCTTGTCAAAAGGCAAAGGCTAAACTCACGCTCTTTTAATACACTTCCCTTAGTTATAAGAAATGACAAAAACGCATTATCATATTTCTCAAAATGTAAGCGCAAATTTTTAATATCCGAATATGAAGCTTGTTGACCCTTTTGAGATAGTGCATGCAAATAATTCACAATAGGAGCATTGAAAAAAGCATCACGCATTCCCCATTGATCAGGACGCAACTTATCACTTTGCTGTAATGATAGCTTTTCTTGCAGACTCTCTATCTCATTGTGAAGCCGATCTATAAACTCATTATTTAGTGAATCTTTCTTTTTAAGAGTGCGTGATAATTCTTGTTCTCTATTTCGCAGCGTAAGGATATCAAATGCATAACTTGTATTTTGTTCTTTTATTTTATTGAAACGAAGTCTATTTCGCATATAAAAGATTAGGAAAAGTAAAAATAGCACTATTATAATAACAATAATAAGCGCTGTTCGAATTTTCAGTTGGTACTCTTTCTGTTGTGCCAGATCCTTATACATGCTATAATTAAAAATGGCATGCATCTGTTGCAAATGTCGCGTGGACATATGTGCATAAGATGAATCAACAGCACTGTTCCATAGTTCACTATATTTTACTATAGAATCAGCTTCCTTCTCTTTTTTATATAAATTGAATAATCCTTTAGCTGCCGCTTGCTTGTTATTATAATCATTATAAGTATAAAGTTCGTGTTCAAAAAAATATTTTGCAGAGTCAATTTTATTAATACCTAAATAATAGAGCCCTTTATAATATTCATTAATACCATTTTCATTAGTATTTATATTTGTTTTGCTAAAATACTTATGAGAAATATCCATGTAGTATTTTGCCTTAACAAACTGTTTTTTTAAAAGATAAATGTAAATTTCTATATCAGAAGGTAGAACAGCTAATTCTTTATATCCATATCTACGATACAAATCACGTACATTTTTATTTGTTATAAAAACAGAATCGTACTTCCCCATTAAATAATATGCCATGCCTTTATCTTTATAGTATGACAAAGCTCCTAATGTATCTTTTGCTATGAATGCATATTTACTAGCAAGTTTAAAATAAGAAAGCATAATATTATACGAGTCTTGTTCTTCAAATATACCTCCCATCTGTCCATAAATTCTTGACAAGGTATAAAAGTCGCAGTCTTTATTCGATATGTCAGCATACTTTATTGCATCTTCATAATACTTAATTGCAAGAGGAGTATCTCCCATGTCACGATATACACATCCTAGAAGAAATGTCGCTTTCATACGCTCATTGGCATTGCCATTCTCCAAATAGTAATCAACGACATCAGTCATGGTACTGTCTGATTTCAGCGAGATAAAGAACTTATTGTGTGCACTGGCAAGCAACAATTCATATCTCATTTTATCAGCTTTTGTGAAATCAGCTTTATTACGACCTATCTTACGTAATAACGTCAATGCTGTTGTATCAGAGTTATGAATGCAAGTATCTATTTTACTCCACTCTTCATTATGTGCATTATTGGTACAACCTATAAGGCAAATACATATTATTATTAATATTACAAGATGTTTCATTGCTTATTGTTCTATATAGGCTATAACAATGGTAGGATTATTATGATATAAAAAAATTAAATCTCAAAATCCTTCGTAATTATTCCATTATACGTGTTTATGGAAAGATGTATAATATAGCCTTTTGGCAAATTAGCTATAGGAATACTTATATAGCCTTTAGTAGAATAATATTCAGGAACACCGTTTTGGTCATGATACATACGAAGACACAGTTCATGTGTGCCATCAGACTTTGATACCACCCCATCATTAATAATTGAGATGGTTTGAGAATTAGTAGATGCATCCTGTTGACCTGTCTTGACATAAAAGCCTATATTAAGGTATTTGCGATTTGTACTGACCCATGCACTTTCAAAGTTAACAGGATCGGTATGTATTTCCTTAAAATCACTTTGAGAGTGATATGCAACAACAGGCACACGCGAAATACTGTATGCTTTTGTTGTATTATTGCCTACATTATTATAATAATATAGCAGCGCACGATAATCTGAGTCAGACTTCGCAGCCCAGTCTGCAGAAACATGCGGACTTAGCACCAAAGAATCACCGTCATCAGTTTTCACATAGTTTATCTCTTTTGCAGAAATAGTATGTGCCTCAACGAAATCAGCCTTGAGATATGAATACTTTCCATCTCCGCTATCGTAGTTATCTTCCTTACATCCAAAAAGAGTAAACGCTACTAATACACTTATTATAATAAAGTTTCTTTTCATCTTGCGGATAAATAATTTCTCAATGGGTTAGCATACATTGTAAGCATACGTTCACGAAGGAAGTCTTCGTCCTTAGACGGAAGTTCTATCTTTGCGAGCTGATCAGCTATATAAGTTTCAAACTGGGCCTTCTGTTCAGGAGTATAGAACTTACCAGCGAAGTCTGCAGAACCATTAAGAATATCCAGAGCTACATAGTTACCCGGATAAAGCATATAACCATTATATATAGCTTTATCAATATGTTCAGCAACAATTCTATAAATATCAGTTTTTGGAACATCAGGCATTATTGTATCAAGAAAATCATCTATGCACTTAGCACATTGGTAATGTACGTGTCCCTTATATCCTATGATACCAGTCTGCATACTCACGATATCATCCTGAGGCTCTTTCTTCCAACCTTCAACATCACGTTTCAGTTGAAACTCACGCGCCTTAAGAAAATCACAAGGATCATATTCATAAGATATAGCAAGAGGAACGATATGCAAATTTTTAAGACGTTCTACAATGCTGCCATTTCCGCCCATAGCCATCATCTTTAGAAGAGCTTCCTGAGTACGATCATTGCTATCCTTAGCCCTACCTTCACGCTGTGCAATCCATATATTTTCATGCTTCTCATTGATGGCAAAATGCATATAATCAGATAATAGTTTACTTGACATTAGCATCTGACGCATAGGTAATCCACGTTCAACAATAAAGCTCTTGTTAACTCTAACCACATCTTTTATCCACGGAAGCGAAAGAAGGTTGTCACCAATAGCGATCTCACATGTGGTAGTGAATTTAGCATCAATAAGCAACTTATCCAATATAGCAGAGTCGAGTACGATGTCACGGTGATTGCTTACAAATGTGTAGCGCTTTGTGTTATCAATATTTTGAGAATCCATCTCACATCCAGTACTACCCTTCTTGAGAACGTTTTTCACAAAATCATAACTAAAAGCCAATTGAAACTCATGACCATTTTTGCAACTGCGCATTTTCTTGGCAACGACATCAAATGGAACACCTGGATACAAATAAGCTAAAACGCTTTTAAACTGTTCATTTGAAAGCAATCTGTCATACGCCATCGGGAGATCTTCTTCCTCCCAAGGGCGTATATCATCGAACTCTTTTGGTATAATCATATTTTCAGAATTGATTTTCAACTATATCGCTAAGCACGCTCTTTATCTCAAGACCTGCTGCACGAACCTGCTGAGGAATAAAGCTTGTTGCTGTCATACCTGGAGTAGTATTGATTTCAAGCATATTCACAACATCGTTTCCTTCTTTATCCTTAGATATAATATAATCTATGCGAATGATACCGTTTGCATGAAGAATGTCATAGATGCGATTTGTCTCTTCAGCAACTTTAGCTGCTGTCTCTGGATTAAGACGTGCAGGAGTGATTTCTTGAACTTGACCATTATATTTGGCATCGTAGTCAAAAAATTCATTGTTTGTAACGACTTCTGTTGCAGGTAGAACTACAGACTTATTCTTAGTCTTGTATACGCCCTGAGAAATTTCGATTCCTTCCAAGAAGCCTTCGATCATCACCTCGTCGCTCTGCATAAAAGCAACTCGAAGTGCAGGAGCAAGCTGATCAGCATTCTTTACCTTTGAGACTCCAAAGCTACTACCATCAGCAGCTGGCTTTACAAAGCAAGGCATACCTATTTTCTCGCTAATTTCAGCTTCATCATACTGTTCACCACGACGCAACAAAAGACTATTTGCAACCTTTACCCCAAAGCCACGAAGATAGTTGTTTAGCACAAACTTATCAAATGTCATCGCTTCAACAAGAACTCCACTTGTAGAATAAGGCAGATGTATAAGGTCAAAATAACCTTGCATTACTCCATTTTCTCCAGGTTGTCCATGAATAGTGATATAAGCATAATCAAAATAAACAGATTTACCAGCCATAACAAACGAGAAATCATTCTTGTCTATTTCAGCAGTATCGCCGTTATCAAAGTTTATATGCCAATCCGTACCCTTTACATCAACAATATAAATATTGTAACGTTCTTTGTCGAAGAAAGAGTACAATCCCTGAGCAGAGCGCAGAGATACGTCGTGCTCTGATGAATCGCCACCACATACAATGGCTATGTTTCTCTTTAAATTTTCCATTTTATTATATATTTTTTATTCTGCAAAAGTATCTTGTGTAGTCCCTTTTATGTAACCTCTCCACTTTTCTATGAGACTACTGAAATCAGCAGGCCATTCAGAATCAAAGTCCATCTGCTTTCCTGTTGTGGGGTGAACAAAGCCCAATGTCTTGGCATGCAGAGCCTGACGAGGACAAAGTTTAAAGCAATTCTGAATAAAAGCTTTATATGTACCGCTGCGTTGGCCACGAAGAATTTCATTGCCCCCATAAGTCTCATCTGCAAACAGAGGATGACCGATATTTTTCATGTGAGCACGTATCTGATGTGTGCGTCCTGTTTCTAGTATACATTCAACAAGAGTAGTATATCCAAAGCGTTCGAGAACTTTATAATGAGTTACAGCAGTTTTGCCAATTCCACTATCGGTAGGAAATACCTTCATTCTCAATCTGTTTTTAGGATCACGAGCAACATTTCCTTCTATTCTTCCTTCGTCTTCGACAACATTTCCCCATACCAGTGCATTATAGCTACGGTGTGTGGTCTTGTTGAAAAATTGTTTGCCCAAAGCGGTCTTAGCAGCAGCAGTTTTAGCAACCAAAATAAGTCCACTTGTGTCCTTATCTATTCGGTGAACAAGTCCAACTTCAGGATCATTTGCATCAAAGCCCTCTAAATCCTTCAAATACCATGCTATAGCGTTTATGAGAGTCCCCGTGAAATTCCCTGCTCCAGGATGAACTACCATGCCAGCCTTTTTATTAACAACCATGACATCGTCATCTTCATAAGCGATATCTAGCGGAATATCCTCTGCAACGATACTTGTATCATGCTTAGGACGATCAAGTACAAGAGTTATCACGTCATTAGGACGTACTTTATAGTTACTTTTAACCGGCATTCCGTTCACACGGATAAACCCGGCTTCGGCAGCCTGCTGAATTCGATTACGACTCTGATACGGATTCTTTTCTGAAAGAAACTTATCAATACGTACCTGAGTCTGCCCTGGATCAACTTCTATCTTCCAATGTTCATAGAGTTGTTGATCATCTGTTTCAAATTCTTCAATTTCGTTTATATCTTCAATCATTTATTATTCTTTAAGGTGTTGTCTTATTTGATTCGGAATGTTCCGGTTCCGTAGTTTCCGAGCCTGGCACAACTTCAAATCCATCTACATCTCCATTACTCTCATCAACATCAGAACTAGTCGGGTCTACATAATCAACAGAATCAGCAGCATCTCTCTTACCATTACCAACCTGGATGATAAGTTTATCATCAACAGAAATTCTATCACCAGCCATCACATGATGACCACGAACAAGAATACCATATACCCAGTCTTTCTCACCAGATATGTACTGCGGCATACCAAGTTTAAATCCCATAGAAGTCAACTTAGCCATCGCCTCTCTAAGAGAACTGTTATCAATAACATCAGGAAGAGTTATCGTTGGAGTATGAGGAGAGTTAACAGTTACATATATGACATGCCCTTCCTTAACTCTTTCACCAGGTCCAGGAGTCTGTCCTAGGATACAATCAGGAGGAAGGTTCTTTACGTATCCAGTGTCACTGACTACAATTTTCAGTCCTGCATCATCAAGAATACGTTCTGCATCGCTAAACAATTTATGCTTAACATTAGGAATAGGAATAGACTGTCCATGATGTGTATATACATCAAGTCCGAACTTTACACCCAAGCAAAGCGCAACAACAACAGTAGCCATGGCTAGAAGATTCTTCCACAGATACCAGCTTTTAAACTTCTTGACGAATTCTGATGACTCCATTTATATACATTAATTTAATTGCTAAGATATTGCAAGCGAGTTAAATACATCAAATTAACTTGAATGCTTCGCCGAGTACAGCCTTATCTTATGCAAAGATAATGCAAGTTGAGAGAAGAACAAAATAAATAACAAAGTTTTTATTTATTATTACAAGTGCAACTCTGTTCCAACGCTAGTTAAATATATAAGACTTTATAACACAAAAAGCAGCAAGGAAATTACTTTCTTTGCTGCTTTTTATCGTGATCTGCGACCAACAACGGATTATTTACCGTGGTTCTCGCTAGATACAGTTAATTTCTTGCGACCACGAGCACGGCGAGATGCCAATACACGACGACCATTCTTTGTTGCCATTCTCTCGCGGAAACCGTGCTTGTTTACACGACGGCGGTTGTGAGGCTGAAATGTTCTTTTCATTTTTTTACGTATTTATTTTGTTATTTTATTGCTTGTAAATGATGTCGGAGCTATCCGCGCATGCAATTCCTCCACTTCTGAATTAAAAGTCAAAAACACTTCAAAGTATAATATCTACACTTTAGTAAAGTCAAGTTTAAACCTTTTGGGTTGCAAAATTACTCATAATTTTCGAAATACCAAAGAATTAAGAGATTTTTAAGTTGCAAATTGATGTTTTTTTATAAAAATATAGTAACTTTGCAGCCGAAATTCAGTTATAAACACTGCATCAAACGTTTTTAGAAATTATAAACATTAAAAATACAATAATGATTAATTCACAAGAAATTAAGATCGGTACATGTATTCGCATGGACGGTAAGATTTGGACTTGTATTGACTTTCAGCACAGGAAGCCAGGAAAAGGTAACACTGTTATGATAACCAAACTAAAGAATGTTGCTGATGGTCGCGTACTGGAGCGTACTTTCCAGGTTGGTTTCAAACTTGAGGATGTTCGCGTTGAGCGCCGTCCTTATCAATATCTTTATGAAGACACTACCGGAATGATTCTTATGAACCAAGAGACTTTTGAGCAAATTCCTGTAGGAAAGCAGCAGATTACTGGTGTTGACTTCATGAAAGAAAGCGACATCGTTGAAGTTGTTACTGATACTTCTGATGGCACGATTCTACTTGCTGAAATGCCTGTAAAGACTAATCTTCATGTTGCTCACAGCGAGCCAGGAATCAAGGGTGATACTGCAACAAACGCAACAAAGCCTGCAACTCTTGAAACTGGTGTTGAAGTTCGTGTACCTCTGTTCATCAACGAAGGTGACCTTATTCAGGTTGACACACGTGACGGAAGTTATTTAAGCCGCGTAAAGGAATAATTAAAAATCAAATACTTAGAGGTGAAAAAGTAAATACGTGGGAGTAAAAATACTACCATAAAATGTTTACTTTTTTACCTTTTTGCTTTTATGCACCTTGGTTACTCTATATATATAAATTATGAAATACTCCATAATAATACCTGTTTTCAATCGCCCTAACGAAGTTGACGAACAACTTGAAAGCCTAACAATACAGACTTTGACAAACTTTGAAGTCGTTATTGTCGAAGACGGTTCAAAGATTACATGCAAAGATGTTTGCGACAAGTATTCTGAAAAACTTGACTTAAAGTATTTCATGAAAGAGAACAGTGGTCCTGGGCAAAGTAGGAACTACGGAGCGGAGAGAGCTAATGGTGAATATCTAATAATTCTTGACAGTGACGTAGTGCTACCATCAAACTATATCAAAGCCATTGACGATGAAATCAACAGCAATGATACTGATGCTTTCGGAGGTCCCGATCGCGCACACGATTCATTTACCAACACGCAAAAAGCTATATCATATTCCATGACAAGCTTTTTCACAACAGGAGGAATACGCGGTGGAAAGAAGAAACTAGATAAATTTTATCCACGCTCATTCAACATGGGAATAAAGCGAGATGTTTACAGTAAGTTAAACGGCTTTAGCGATATGCGTTTCGGCGAAGATATAGATTTCAGCATACGCATTTTCAAGTCTGGATATAAATGTAGACTATTTCCTGAGGCATGGGTTTGGCACAAACGACGCACAGACTTCAATAAATTCTGGAGACAGGTTTTCAACAGCGGTATAGCTCGTATAAACCTATATAAGAAATATCCTGAATCACTGAAACTTGTACATCTATTACCAATGGTGTTCACTGTTGGGATGATTTTCCTTTTTACATTATGTATTACAGGAATCATTACGATGCTGACCTCAGTTGAAGGGAAATGGCAAACAACAGGTTGCATCATGACTTTATGTGCAGCCCTGCCTATAATGCTGTATTGCTTACTAATTTTCGCTGACTCCACAAAGGTTAATAATAGCATAAAAGTGGGACTGCTGAGTATAGTCGCCGCTTACGTACAACTAACGGGCTATGGTTGCGGTTTCATTAATTCATGGTGGAAACGTTGCGTAAGAGGAAAAGATGAATTCAGCGCATACAAAAAAACATTCTACAAATAAAGAAGTGGAAAAACTAACTATAACCAATTGGGCACTTGAAGATCGCCCACGAGAAAAACTAGAAAGACTTGGCGCCAACTCACTCAGTAATGCTGAATTATTAGGTATTCTGATTGGAAGCGGAAACACCAACGAGAGTGCTGTCGACTTAATGAAACGAGTTTTAAACGATTGCAACAACAATCTGAACACATTAGGGAAACTCAGCATTCAGCAGCTAGAGAAATATAATGGATTGGGGCCTGCTAAGGCGATAACGATTCTAGCAGCATGTGAACTTGGAAAAAGGCGATCTTTAGAAAAAGCAGAAGAACGCCATAACATAAGTTCAGCATCCGCAATATATGACTATATGCATCCTAGAATGCAAGACCTTGATATTGAGGAAGCATGGGCAATCATGCTTAATCAAAACTACAAACTGATAAAGGTTATGCGTATCAGTCATGGAGGAATAAGCGAAACTGCTGTAGACATTAGAATAATATTGAAAGAGGCTTTACTCTGCAATGCCACTGTTATTGCTATATGTCACAATCATCCAAGTAACAATCCATTCCCAAGCGGACCAGATGACCAACTGACTAAACGAGTTAAAAATGCATGCGAATTAATGCGTATATATTTCCTTGATCACGTTATAATAACAGACGGGAAATATTATTCATATCGTGAAAGCGGCAAATTGTAAAAAAGATAAAACCGCGCTTTAAAACTCGGTCTCACCTTCTACATATTGTTCCAGAAACATGTGCTCACCGTCAAATACGGCATAAGTGAACTGCCATATCCAGTCACCGAGAATAAGCATTCTAACTTTCTTGCTCAAATTCAAATCCAATTCTATATGTCGATGACCATAGATAAAATAATCTATATCATTATGAGTAGTCATATATTCATTAGTGAATTGTACAAGATACTCCTTATCCTCACCCATAAAAGGAACCTCTTTGCCATCAATACGCTTTATGCGACTATGCTTTGCCCAGTTTAATCCCAAAGACATCCCCCAACGAGGATGAAAAGAATTAAGCAACTTCTGGCACGTACGGTTATGAAAAATTTTCCTTAATATCTTGAATTTATTATCAGGATCTCCGAGTCCATCGCCATGAGCTAGGAAAAACACTTTTCCATATATTTCTGTTGTAACGGGTTTCTTGTGAACAATCAGTCCACACTCTTCCTCAAGATATCCATAAGTCCAAAGATCATGATTACCCGTAAAGAAATGAATTTCCACTCCACTGTCTGATAGTTCGCTCAATTTACCCAAGAAACGTGTATATCCTTTTGGCACAACATAACGATATTCATCCCAAAAGTCAAACATATCTCCCAATAGATATATAGCAGAAGCTTTATCTTTTATGCTATCAAGAAACCGAACAAGGCGTCTTTCCTGCATACGAGGATGCTCTATTGCCAATGATCCAAGATGGGCATCTGAGAGAAAATAAACATTCTTTCTCATAATCACTTTATCTAAATTTCTATTATCATTCAAAGCCCAGTTCTACACGAGCTTCTTCCGTCATCATACTTTGATCCCAAGCAGGTTCAAAAACGAGATTAACATTAGCAGAAGTAACACTGTCTACACTTTCAACCTTCGTACGAACATCCTCAAGGATAAAATCAGCAGCAGGACAATTTGGTGCAGTAAATGTCATATCCAGTTCCACACTAGCATCGTCTTGAACTTCTATTTTGTATATCATACCCAAGTCCCATATATTTACAGGTATCTCCGGATCGTAAACAGTTTTTAGTACATCTACGATATGCTCTTCTATCTTGGTCTTTTCTGTCTGTGTCATAAATATTCCCTTATGGTTTCTTGCAAAGTTAATATAATATTTGAAACCTACAAAAACATTAGCTATTTTTTGGTAACATTATCAAGCATAAAAAGAGAATTTTCCAAAAACAAAACGTTAAAAACAGCATTAAGTACAAAAATACCTACAATAAGGTATTGTCGATATTAATAAATTTTAATATATTTGCAAAATATAACAAAAAGATTAGTATTCAGTAATATAACATTTTCTAATAGTATTAAGTAAAGATGAAAAAAGCTACAACAATTATTGTCTTGTTATTAACTTTAATACTGTACGCAACAAATGTTTCGGCGCAGTCAAATAATAACAATACAAAATTCACAGTCAACCTGAAAGTGGCAGAAAAAGGTAGCCATGAGGCTATTATGATGGCAAGCTGTAACCTTAACCCACTTTCATCATTCGCAATAACAGACGTTGACGGAAAGACTTCTTTCAAGAATGTTCCTCAAGGGAGATATGTTCTTGAAATATCATATGTTGGTTATGAGAAATATCAAACTACTATTGACGTAAAGTCAAATTTAAGTCTAGCCATTCAAATGACTCCAACTTCTCTCGCTTTAAAAGAAGTTGTTGTAACGGCTCGCCAGAAATCATCCATAGCATCAACGACAAGTGTTATCGGGCGACAGGCGATAGACCACTTGCAGGCTACATCTCTTGCAGATATCATGCAGCTAATTCCTGGAAAGGAAATGGGAAACACTGACTTGACTCAGCAAAGCAATCTTCAACTTCGTACATTATCAAACAATAATACAAGTGCTTTTGGTTCAAGTATCATTATTGATGGTGTACCAATGTCAAACAATGCAGCAATGACACAAGGTGGTTTTTCCAGTACAGCATTCACGGGTACAGACCTTCGTCAGGTAAGTGCTGACAACATTGATAATGTAGAGGTTGTAAGAGGAATTCCTTCAGCCGAATATGGCGACCTAACCAGTGGACTTGTTATAGTTCATTCCAAGATGGGTGTAACGCCTTGGCAGTTTAAGGGTAAGGTTAATCCAGAACTGCAGAACTATTCATTAGGCAAAGGATTCAACCTTAACAAGGCAGGAATACTTAACTTTAATTTTGATTATGCAAAGGCATGGAGCGACCCACGCCAGAAGACACGTAGCTATGGACGTTATTCTCTAAACATAGGTTATGCTTATGACATTAGCAAAAAATGGCACACAGATACGAAGCTACGCTTCATGTACACAAAAGATTGGAACGGTAAAGATCCAGATGCAATTGCCGACGGCACATCAAGCAGCAACAAGAACTATACTTTCGGACTTACTCACAACGGTCGTCTGTCATTAGACAAACTTTTCATGCGTACGCTATCTTATACATTAGGAGTAAGCATGACGAAGATTGACAATAGTAATACTAGTTACATCTCTAGTGGTTCTGGGTTATTACCTATAATAACAGCAATGCAAACAGGATACTACAATGTACCTTGGATGACAAAGAGTTATCTGGCTACAGGCATCACTGAAAGCAGACCTGGAAACATTTTCGCAAAGATAAACGATTCGTTTTATTTCAAAGCAGGAAAAACAAGACAGAGTTTTAAAATTGGCGCAGACTACAGTTTAAACTGGAACAGCGGCAGGGGATATTATAATGAGAACGATTCATTGCCATACAGACCAAACAGTAATGGACGTCCACGAGCATTCTCTTCTATTCCCGCTCTACACCAAATAGCAGCTTATGCCGAAGACAATTTTACTTGGAATATAAACAAGATTAATTACCTTCGTGCAAATATCGGACTACGTTTCACATCGCAGCAACCGTTTTCTAATGTATCAACAACCTCTCTCTCTCCTCGTATCAACTTATCTTTCTCAGCTACAAAATGGTTGGATATTCGTGGAGGTATCGGTTTGAATAGTAAGACGCCAGGACTAGACTATCTGTATCCTGACAGAAAATATGATGACCGCGTTGCAGCCAACTATATGCCTCAGAATGATGCTGCTGCTCAACTATTGGCTTATCATACACAAGTGTATAATGTGGAATACAGCAAAGGTTTGAAAAATGCCACTACAACAAAGATAGAACTTGGACTTGACTTAAAGTTACCTGGTAACAGAAAGCTCAGTTTACTTGCCTATAGAGATAAAACTCCTAACGGATTTGGTTCTGCAACAGAATATTTCACTTACGCAAGTAATGTTTATACAGCTCAAAGCGGACTTGTTATCACTCCAGGTGCTGCAACTACAATCAATTATGATTCGCCTGCACGACAAGATTTGATATTCATGACTACCGGACGTGTAGGCAATACGAACACTACTGTAAACAAAGGAATAGAATTTGATTTTGAGTTAGGTGAAATAAAACCTATAAATACATCAATATTCTTCAGTGGTGCATATTCGGAGACAAAATCATGGTCAACCGATATGAATTCAAGAAGTGTGGCTGTGGTTAACCTTCCAACAAGTTATTCCTCTTATAACACAACTCCGTTTAAAGTAGTATATCCGTCTGGTCTTGACTACAACATGTATCGCAGATTTATTAACACGTTGCGTCTGGTAACTAACATTCCAAGTCTACGAATGGTAGCGTCTTTCACAGCACAAGCAATATGGTATGATTACAGCAGGAGCTTTGTTGCGAAAACAAGTCCTATAGGATATATCACACCAGACCTTGCCTATCACGATATCACAAATGATATGCAAAGCGGTTATCTTGACATGACTGGCAAATACTTTTCTTCAATGCCTAGTAATACCAGCATCGTAAAAATAAGTGACTTGAACATAAACCCTAGTGACGCCGTTCCAACAAAGAGTCCTATCACATGGAACCTTTCTGGAAGATTAACTAAAGAATTAGGAAATATTGGCGGTTTATCATTATATGTAAACAACATGATGTATTATGAACCGTATCTGAAATCAAGCACTACAACAACTTTATCACAGCGCAACACCAATACTTTCAGCTATGGCGTGGAGCTTTATTTCAATTTATAATTATAAAGTCATACAGATATGAACAAAATATACAAGAATAACAAGAGCCATTTAAATATTCTGTCAAACGGCAGCATATGGCTATATATATTGATGCTCATTCCCACACAACTCCTGATGGGATGCGTTGACTATAACGACGAGGCTAAAGCTATTTCAACTAACATTCAAATAAATCCACCTGTAGAATTTACCGTGGGTGGAAACTTATCAGATCACACAGTAACGCTAACCTCAAACACAGGCAACACTTTAACTGCGAAAACTGACGATAAGGGAGTGGCAGAGTTTAATCAAATAATTCCAGACGTTTACACAATATCTGCATCATGGGATATTGACCAAGCAGAATACTCTGCAGCTACAGGTAAAGTTGCAAGTGAAGGCTATTTCGCAACAATATCAGGGAATGTCAACAATCAACTAATAACGTCTGCCGACAAGATAAACTTGAATACTAATCTTGTTGCAGGTGCATCACTTCTGATAAGTAAGATGTACTATGCCGGTTCAAAAGATAATAACAACAAGAATTATTCAGCTGGTCAATTTTTAGAAATATATAATCAGACAAACAGTGAAATTGACGTATCAGGATTATATCTTGGTCTTATAGAAACTAATTCTACGCCAGCCTATTCTCTTGCCAATCTCAAAGATGTTTACAAAGATTCCGTAGTGTTATGCAAACAGATATTCCGCATTCCTACAAAATCTTCTCATATGATTGCCCCTGGTGGAACTATAATATTAACTAACAGTGCTATTGATCACACTGTTAACGGAGTACATGAATTTAATCTTCTTACGGCTGATTATGAAGCTAAAGATGTTACAGGTAAAACCGTGAACAATTCTGCCACACCCGCTTTGGACCTTATATTCTCCTCTTTCAGCGGTATTTCAAAAATGAATATATTAAATGGTGGTCCTAACGGTATTATAATCTTCCGCACAAAAGAAAATGTAGCTTCTTTCAAAACAACATACGCCTACGGAAAGACAAGTGGAACGCTATATAGTATTGTCCCAAAGAAATATGTCATTGATGGAGTTGATATCCTTAAATATAGTGCTACAGGTATAGACATTGCTACAAAGCACATGTCAGGAGATACTGACGGCGGATATATAAATATTAATTCTATAAATGGATATAATGGAGAGGTGATTTATAGAAAGACGTCTACACGTCGCGGAACTGACGGGCATAAGATTCTTCAGGACGGCAACAACTCTATTAATGATTTCCAAACTTCTACAACTATCAAGATTCGCGAATATGATGAATAAGTATATTTTATTAATAATATCATTGGCTGTAAATCCAGTCTTTGCACAAGACAGCCTTATGAGCCGTGGCAAATACATGTATCTTGATACCAAAGCTCTTTGGCACAATACAGACAATGCTGCAGGACTAGGTATAGACATGACTGCCAACCACGGAATAGCCAACTTTGATTATTCATATAACGGTGGTGACTATCGCCGTGTTCAGGAAGGTACGTCAAGTCATAATCTAAAGTTCTTTACTGAAAGATATCAAAAGATTTCCAAAATCCTTTATGGATATGGTAAGTTTGATTTCAACAACGGTAAAACGAAAGATCGTGCTTGGGCTGACGTTGTTCGCCCATACAATAGCGACCCTTATTTCAGCGGTTCGTCAGTATATGGAAACTACGATTTCCAGAATATAAATCTTACTGCGGCTATTGGTACAACCAGATTAGGGAAATGGAACTTTGGTGCACGCCTTGATTACAACCTAGGTGATTTAAGTCGTCTGCGTGATCCAAGATCAAGATCAGAACTTCTTGAATATAAACTCACTCCGTCTGCAATATATAACTTCGGCAACAGCAGTATAGGACTTGCTGCATGGTATAACCGACGCAAAGAGAAAATACAGAATGTAACAACCGTGCAGACTGACGCTACATTGAAGTATTATTTGATGAGCGGACTTGAGAATGCGAATGGAACAATCGGTGGTTACGGAGGTTTCAGCCGTGAATGGGTAAACCATAACTTTGGTACAGAATTATCTTATGGATATAAAGGTTATGTTTTAAATTCACTAAACAGTATAAGCATCCAGCGTGGAAGTGAAAGTGTGCTGGGCGTATACAAGTATAGCCCTGGTCACTATTACAATTACATATATGGATTACAGTCACAAAATAGACTGACAATTGGAAAATTAATTCATCAGATAGACTTTAAAGCAACTTACGAAGAGGGATTTGCTGATGAATACAGACAGAAACTTATTATCAATACAGACTCCCTAACAGGTTTCAATTCATATAGATATGATACCCAGATTAAATTTAATAAGCGGTATCAGATAAGAGTTCTAAATCTTGATGCACATTACAGAATGAACATTCCTTATAAAGACAGAATATTTGCTTACATGGGATTCATAGCCAACTATAATGATGTAAGCAATAAGTATCTTCTTAATACTTCAGAATTAAAATACGGACGCTTAAACATCGCATTTGAGGAAGGTATGAACTTATGCAACACAGGATTTGGATATGCCCTCAGTGCAGGATATAGTTTCTCCACACGTAACAGTATCAAACTGGCTGACAATACAAATGAATACGCACAAGGTGTTCTGTTACCTGATATGAAATATTATGCCGTAGACTATGGTTTCGTACATGGAGAATTGAGTTATGAGCACCCTATAACAATTAAGGGAACTACATCAAATTGGTTTGTCAAAATATATGGTGATTATCTGAAGACTAAGAAATATGATAATACAACATACAACAAATACACACTTGGAGTCAGCGTAGGAATTATCTACTAGACTACTTCAATAAGTATTTAGCTAAAAACAAAAAAGTCATACATGATAAGGTTAAACCTTTCATCGTATGACTTTTTAAATTATATAATGAAGTAAATCGTTAGTGATTCATCACTTCTATTATTTCATCTTCTATTGCTAAATTCTGGTCACCAATAATGGTATTTTTTATAGCAGAGGCAGCTATGGCGAAATCAAGACAACGTTGATCATCATCCCATTTCATACGGGCATGAATAAATGCAGCGACAAAAGCATCGCCACATCCCATAGGATCTACGACAGGATTAATATCATATATTTTTGTCTTATACAGTTTACCATCTGAATAAAGCACTCCTGTAAGAGTATGATGACTTGATGCGATTTGGTTACGCAAAGCTATCAACATACGCTTGCATCGTGGAAACTGCTTCTGTAATTCCTTGAAATAAGCAATATAAGCATCCTCATCAATCTTATACGAAGAATCAATTGCCTCAAAAGGTATATGCTTCAACGAACTGCCTACTTCCCATTCATTCTGATCACCAAATATAAATGAACTATATTCCATCAGTTTATGGAGGGTCGCCTTTGCGTTTGCTCCAGGATAATGCCAAAGATTCTTGCGGTAGTTGATATCACATGTAATTTCAACTCCCATCCTCTCTGCGAGTTCCAATGCATCAAACGTAGTATCCAAAGCGTCTTTGCTCATTGCACATGTAATACCTGAGCAATGAAATATCTTTGCGTCATCAAATATCGGTGCCCAGTCTATATCTCCATGCTTTAAACTATAAAAGGAACTATTGTTGCGATCATACACAACAACGGAATTACGCATAGATGCTGCCGACTCAAAATAATATGTACCAAGGCGGTCACCACCTTTTACTATATGACTTGTGTCAAGACCAAACTCACGAAGATGCATCAATGCCGCATTGCCAATAGGACCATCAGGAACACGAGTTACATACTCCACATTATCTCCCAACACAGATAGAGAGACAGCAACATTAGCTTCAGAGCCTCCAAAATCACCATTAAACTGCCTCCCTTGAGAAAGGCGGGAATTATTTTCCTTTGACAAGCGCAAAAGAATTTCTCCGAAAGTAACTATCTTCTTATCCATCATATAATTATAAAAAAGCCCACTCCTTAAAGGAGAGGGCTTATAGTAGTATATCCTTAAATTACTTGCCTGCTTTCTCAACGAGTTCCTTTGTATCGCGAGCGATAACAATTTCCTCATCTGTTGGCACAACAACAACTTTTACTTTACTGTCTGGTGTTGAGATTATAGCCTCATCACCATGAATCTTAGCATTCTTCTCGACGTCAATCTTTATGCCTAGATATTCTAGATTAGCACAAGCCTCTTCGCGTGTACCAGTCTGGTTTTCACCTACGCCGGCAGTCCATACAATAGCGTCAACTCCACCGAGAGCGGCAGCGTAAGCACCAATATATTTCTTTATGCGGTAATTGTACATGTTGAGTGCAAGCTGTGCACGTTCGTTACCTTCACGAGCTGCGTTTTCAATATCACGCATATCACTAGATATACCGGTAATACCAAGCACACCACTCTCCTTGTTCAAATAGTTTGCCATTTCCTGTGGCTTCATATTCAACTTATCCATGATATAAGTAACAGCTGATGCGTCTATATCACCGCAACGGCTACCCATCATAAGACCAGCAAGAGGAGTAAGTCCCATTGATGTATCTATAACCTTACCATTAAGTATGGCGGCAACACTTGCTCCATTACCGATATGGCATGTTATTATTTTAGAATTATTTATATCAAGACCAAGCATCTCACAAACGCGCTTTGATACATAACGATGACTCGTTCCGTGGAAACCATAACGACGTATGTGATATTTTTGATAAAGTTCATAAGGTACTGCATAAAGATATGCATAATCTGGCATTGTGCTATGGAAAGCATTATCAAATACACAAACCTGAGGTGTTGTAGGCATTAATGAATCTACAGCACGAATACCTTTCAAGTGACCTGCATTATGAACAGGTGCAAGATCGCAAAGTTCCTCTATGCCGTCTTCTACGCTCTTATCTACGATGATACTCTGTTTGTATTTGTCACCACCTTGTACGATACGATGGCCTACTGCATCAATCTCGTCAAGACTCTTTATTGCACCTATTTCAGAATCAAGCAGGCACTTGAACACCAAGCTTACGCCTTCCTTGTGTGTAGGAAGATCTGCCATTATCTGCTTTTTTTCCCCATTAGGAAGCTTTACCTTAATAAATGCATTGTCAAGACCAATACGCTCAACACCACCTTGTGCCAATACAGACTCATCGTCCATATTGTAAAACTTATATTTTATTGAAGAACTTCCGCAGTTAAGAACTAAAACTTTCATATATTTTGATTTAATGATTCTTATTTCTTTGCATCCTGAGCCTGACAAGCTGTAATAGCTACCATGTAATAGATATCATCAACAGTACATCCACGACTAAGATCGTTTACAGGACGGGCTATACCCTGAAGTACAGGACCAATTGCAACGGCATTACCTAAACGCTGTGCAAGTTTGTAACCAATATTTCCAACCTCAAGGTTTGGAACGATAAGAACATTTGCCTTGCCTGCAATGTCACTGTTAGGAGCTTTCTTCTCAGCAACAGATGGTACAAGAGCTGCATCTGCCTGCAATTCACCATCAAGTTTCAAATCAGGAGCCATTTCATGAGCTATTTTTGTTGCCTCAACGACCTTGTCAACAACCTCATGCTTAGCACTTCCCTTTGTTGAGAAACTCAACATTGCTACACGAGGTTCTGCAAATCCAGCAATAGTCTTTGCTGTTTGAGCTGTACAAACAGCTATCTCTGCAAGCTGCCTAGCGTCTGGAACAGGGGTAACTGCAACGTCACCCATAACAAGAACACCATTCTCTCCAAATTCTTTCTGCTGAGAGAACAAAAGTAATCCACCACTTACACATGTAACACCTGGTGCACATTTGATTATCTGAAGTGCAGGACGAAGAGTATCGCCTGTAGTGCTCAATGCACCACTTATCTGACCATCAGCGCCTTCAGTTTTTATAATCATACAACCAAGATACAAATTATTTTTTGTAACTAGCTCGCGAGCCTGTTCAATTGTCATACCTTTTTTCTTGCGAAGTTCTGCAAGTTTTTCAGCATATTCTTCACTCTTAGGGTTGTTCATTGGATCAATAATAGTAGCCTTGCCTATGCTTCCAAGTCCCCACTCTTTAGCGAGTTTCTTGATGTTGTCTGGGTTACCAATCAAAATGATTTCTGCCATGTCGTCAGCCAAAACTTTATCGGCTGCCCTTAAAGTGCGCTCCTCCTCAGCTTCTGGGAGCACGATGCGCTGCTTGTCAGCTTTAGCGCGCGCAACTATTTGCTGTAATAAGTCCATAGTTTGTTAATATGTATATAATATATAAATTTCGAAATAAAATATTTAAATTGCTATTTACAGTTTGCAAAATTAGCAAAATTAATTGAAACAAGGAGTTGGCTAAGGATAAAAAAATATAAAATCAGTCTATTTCGCGGGTTAAAATACTTTCAAGCTCCTCTGCTGACAATCTTAAATGGAACTGTCCCTTTACAGCTACGCTAATTCTTCCGGTTTCTTCACTCACAACAACAGCTATCGCGTCACTTTCCTGACATATTCCCATAGCAGCACGGTGACGCAGCCCCAGCTCTTTTGGTATATCTCTATTATGACTTACTGGCAATATACATCCAGCAGCAGTGATTCTTTTATTAGATATAATCATCGCACCATCATGAAGCGGAGAATTCTTAAAAAATATGTTTTCAATAAGTCGCTGATTAATATTAGCATCTATCACATCACCAGTATCAACAATATCATCAAGTGGCGCACCTCGCTCTATAACTATCAAAGCACCTATCTTTCCTTTAGACATACTCATACAAGCCATAACGATTGGCATGATAGTTACTCGGGTAGCTTCCATATCTTTATCCCTTTTACTAGACGTGAACAAACGAGCGAATCGTCTTATTCGCTGATGTGCGCCAAGTGTATAAAGAAATTTTCGTATTTCCTCTTGAAAAAGTACGATCATGGCTATAACGCCAACACTCACGAGTTTGTCAAGTATAGCCCCCAACAAGCGCATTTCAAGCACTTGACTTACAAAAAGCCACACGATAACAAAAACCATAACACCGATAAATATATTCAACGAGCGACTTTCCTTCATCAATCGATAAAGGTAGTATAGTATCAGTGCGACAAGAAAAATGTCTATGATATCTTTTATTCCAAATTCAAAAGGCATTTGTAGATATTATTATATGTTAGCTTTGAGTTGACTCCGCATTTCAGACACAATCTTTACAGTTTCAATTGCTTCTTTTACGTCGTGCACTCGCAATATTCCAGTGCCTTTCTGTAAAGCGATCGTGTTGAGAATCGTTGTTCCGTTTAGAGCCGTAGTAGGATCTCCACCAAGCAATTTGAAAATCATACTTTTTCTTGATATACCAACAAGTATAGGGAGTTCAAACACTTGCAGTTTCTCCATTTCGGCATAAATAGCATAGTTCTGCTCTAATGTTTTTCCGAAGCCAAAACCTGGGTCAAGAATTATATCTTTTGCACCTCGGTCACGCAACTGTTGTACCTCTTCGGCAAAGGCTATCATCATATCGTGAATATTAGATTTTACCGACATCAAGATATATGGAACTTTCAATTCGCCAACAACATCAAACATACTGCCAGTTTCGCTTATCGGAGTATTAACGATACCGGTTATTCCGCCCTCACTTACATCGTTTATTATATCAGCACCCCATTCAGATATACACTTTCTTGCAACAAGTGGGCGGTAAGTATCAACAGAAATTGGGATATCAGGATATTCATGCCTTACGATACCAAGTGCATATCTCAGTCTTTCAGTCTCATCTTCCTCACTCACCTCCTTTGCGCCAGGGCGTGTAGAGAATGCTCCTATATCAATAATGTCACCGCCCTGCTCCACAATCTGAGTGGATCTTTCCAGAATTTCACGCTCAGTCTGCTTCCTGCTTCCTACATAAAAACTGTCAGGTGTGCAGTTCAGTATTCCCATTACTTTGGGAGCCGAAAGGTCTATCAACCTTCCACGAACATTAATTGTATAGTCTATATGTTTCATACCATGCAAAGTTATCATATTTTTGACTATTATCCAAATTAAAATTCCAATATTAGCAATAAATAATTAACAGATTATTCATCTTAAAAGAAAAAAATGTAACTTTGCAATCATTAAAGAAATTTATACGACATGGATATAAAAGAATTGTACAAAATCTACCAGCAGCATCCTTGTATTACTACTGATAGTAGGGATTGTCCTAAAGACAGTATTTTCATCGCATTGAAGGGTGAGTCTTTCAACGGAAACAAGTTTGCCAAGGCTGCTCTTGAGAAGGGATGTTCTTATGCCATCATAGACGAAAAAGAATATGCTGTGGATGGAAACGACAATATAATTCTCGTAGACGACTGTCTCACAACTTTCAAAGAAATAGCAAGAGAACACAGAAGACATTTTGATATTCCCGTTATTGGAATTACTGGTACAAACGGTAAGACAACGACTAAAGAGCTAGTATCTGCTGTTTTGTCTACAAAATATAATGTCATGCACACAGAAGGCAACTTCAATAACGATGTAGGCGTACCAAAGACTTTGCTGCGCCTTGACAAAAATAACGATATTGCAGTTGTAGAAATGGGCGCAAGCCATCCTGGAGATATAAAGAAACTTGTTGAATATGTAGAACCTACATGTGGAATGATTACCAATGTAGGTCGTGCCCATTTGCTTGGGTTTGGAAGTTTTGAAGGTGTAAAGTCAACAAAGGGAGAGCTGTACGATTTTCTTAAAGCGCATGATTGTTTATTGTTTCTCAACGAGAGCAATGACGACTTGGTAGATATGGCACAGAAAAGAGAACTAAGCCGTATTGTAACTTATGGGCAGACTGACGATGCCAATGTTATGGGTGAGGTCATTAGTTGTGCGCCATTTTTGAAATTCAGCTGGACTGACCTTTCATCTACTGATTCTAAAGCAAAGACCTACGAGGTACAAACTCATCTTATTGGTGCTTACAACATGGATAACATGCTAGCTGCGATAACAATAGGTCTTCATTTTGGGGTGGAAGCCGAGAAGATAAACAGCGCATTGGAAGGTTATACTCCAGACAATAACAGAAGTCAACTTGATGTTACGAAGTTCAACAAGCTGATTGTTGACGCTTATAATGCCAATCCATCTAGTATGTCTGCCGCAATAGAGAATTTCAAAGTGATGGATGTTGACAAGAAGATGGCTATCCTTGGCGATATGCGTGAACTTGGCGAGGTTTCGGATGCAGAGCATCAGAAAGTAGTAGACCAACTTAAGGAATACGGATTCAAAGAGATTTGGCTTGTTGGTGAAGAATTCGGAAAAACAAATACAGACTACCGCAAGTTCAATAATGTTGAAGAAGTGAAAGAAGAAATCGCAATTAAACGCCCAGAAGGATATTACATACTCATCAAGGGATCAAACGGAATAAAACTATTCCAGTTACCTGAACTGCTTTAATATAAAAAAAGATGAAAATTGCTATTTTAACTACTTTATTAATGCTATCAAGCATAGCACTAAATGCTCAGGAAAAGAAGTTTGAGCATAACATTTATGTATCAGGAGGAATTCTTATAGACAAAACCTCTGGAGATACGGAGACAGGTATGTCTATAAAAGTTGGCTATGGACTGAACTGCTATTTTTCAGACAAGTTGTCCATCATGCCAGGTGTCGCTTTACGTCAAGTCGTCGTTAAGCCTTTCACCTCAAGCGAAGGAGGGGATGATGACGATTTCACATTTCTTGATGTTCCTATCATCATGCAATATCACATTCAGGAAGGAAGTAATGCTTGGGGTGTTAGGACTAGGACCTGTATTTTCCTTCTGTGTTAAAAACGACCAATACTATTATGATGCAATGCCAAATGCCGACACATCTGATAAAATTAAAAATTTAAATCTCTGCTTACAACCTAGTATAATGTATCAAACAGGTAAATTCCGTATAGGAATTGAAGCAAATGCAGGGTTGCTTAATGTGGCAAAAGCAAATAATTACTTTTCTGTCAGTAAGCATCTACATGATATTGTTGCATCTGTTTATTTTCACTTCTAAGAAGTTCCTGTTTCAATAAGATAGAGCTTCAATAACTTAATCGCACGTATATAAATTTCAAATTATATACGTGCGATTTTTATTATACAAACCTCGGATAACGAAGAAAGCCGCCAGTCTCACGAATGAGACTAAACGGCTTAATGAAAGGAGGAAGTGGTACCACCAGGAATCGAACCGGGGACACAAGGATTTTCAGTCCTTTGCTCTACCAACTGAGCTATGGCACCATGCTTTTTGTTTTGCGAGTGCAAAGATAGGCTTTTTATCCCACACTCACAAATTTTTATTCAAAAAAATATTTGCTTTCAGGAAATTTGATTACCTTTGCATTCGCAACGATTTAAATAATCGGGATGTAGCGCAGTTGGTAGCGTACTACGTTCGGGACGTAGGGGTCGGGCGTTCGAATCGCCTCATCCCGACAATTTTAAGGCTAAGAATTTAATCATCAATGATTTAGCCGTTGTCGTGAGTAAAGTGGTCGGCGAATTTTCGGCGACCACTTTATTATTTTAAGTTTCATCCTATATTTTGATTTGTATTTTTGTTATAAATATAATTTAAACTATAATTATACATACATATTTTAAATTATTTAATGCAATAAAACTGCAGCCATGTATGTAATTAACTAATTCTTTCACTCTCTATCAGAAAGATTCTTCTTCTATTATGGGGGATATTGATACTTTATGGCTATAAAACACAACATATTAATATTAACACTAGTGTCTACTTAAAATAGCGAGCATTAAGTATAACACACTGCTAATCAAATATTTATATCCTAGATTACTTCGTGAAGATTTGATTTATCGAACATTCAGGATGCTATCCCTACGTTTTTTATATTTTTAGCTACGAAGCTACGGTATTTCTCGCAAAGCCTATAAACAGAGGGATTGAAGATACGTAATTTGCTGGATTTAGCTACGTTAAGCTACGTTCTAGCTACGTTATCTATCTTTGCTTATATAATGTACGTGCAAGCACGCGCGCACTTAGGGTTTTTAAAATATAAGTGTCGAAGTGTCAACTTAATGAATATCAGTATTTTATCGACAAAAAAGACGTCATAAAGTGACGGTGAACTGACGGTCAAATATCGAGTTTCGCATGCGTTTCTATGTAGAAATGCAACTGTTTTCATATAGAAACGGAAACGTTTCTACGATGTTTTGCCTCCTAAAGCATCGTAAAATGCAATGCATTTCTTCGTAAAACGCACGGCAAAACATCGTAAAACGCATCGTAATTCTTCATAAAACGCAATGCGAAATGAAGAAAAATATCTCCCATATTTTACCGACGAATAACCGACACTTAATGCCACTTGAAAAGTGTTATAACTATTTGATACTCAACGAATAGACACTTAGACACTTATTTTTACGAAAAACCCAGAGTGCGGGCATGCGCATGCACGTGTATTACGATGTGTTGTATCCTCTAGTAATTAAAACTTTGGCTAACAGGCTAACCTAAATCTGATTGCATGGCCAAAAATTTTGCAGTATCTTTGCCGAGAATTCAGCGGAATTCGACAGAATAGTTAAACAAGCTTGAAAATTCTGATTCTGTTTACTGTATCTATTTAAATATCCTCTGTCCCTCAGATGCAGCAAACAGTTCTTTGACAAATTTACTTATAGAATAACATATCATCCTAAAACAACATAAGTTTACGTAGCTAGAACGTAGCTTGACGTAGCTAAATCCAGCAAACTACGTATCTTCAATCCCTCTGTTTATAGGCTTTGCTAGAAATACCGTAGCTTCGTAGCTAAAAAACAAAAAAAAACAGTAAGACCTGCTCAAATGTACTAAATTAAGATCGTCACGAAGCAATCAGAACTCCACATAAGGACGCAATCTCTCGATTTCTTCTGGTGGAAAGTCTTTAAGTAGCCTAAGCTCATCAAGGCTTTTTAGTGGTCCACGCAAACGACGATAATCAACAATATCACGAGCCTGATAGAAAGATATATAAGGATGTCGCTTGAGCTGATTCAGCGACAACTTGTTTACATTCAGTTTGGCAACACCAGTGGAACTTGCCGTAAAATATTTAAGTGCTGATTCTGGGAAGCCATCTATTTCCTTCAACTGTTCTACGCTGGAGAAACCTCCTAAACGGCGACGATATATCTCTATTTCGTGAGCATAATACGAACCGATCCCTGGAATACGTTGCAGCATTGCCGTATCAGCAGAATTAAGCTGCACATGTTCACCAGCCTTTATTTTTATTGAACATTTAGAAATAATACTGTCATGACGAGCTTGCCTAGCTGCCACTTCAGGCAAAAGCGAAGCTGGCTTATAATCAGAACTTATACGTATGTAAGGCTGCATTTCATGGAATTGCTTTTGAGTGAGTCCATACAATCTTCCAAAATCAGTAGAGGTACGATATATACCACCATGTGACCTGTATTTATATATGTTGCGAACCTGCCAAGGACGCAAGCCAAGACGCAGCAGTTCGGTACTATCAGCAGTATTAGGATCAAACGGGAACAGCTCTGCCTTTTGACCCGCCACATAATAATACTTATGTGGATAATGCCTATAAGAGTAATTCTTGTCATATTTATGACCATTGGATTTATAACCATACCCTGCGCTTGACATATCATCACCACCTAAAAAGAAGAATGCCACCAACGCCGATACTGCAATAGTAAGCAAAAAGAGTATTACACGACGATCAGATTTATTAAAATAAAGAAGTTCTTTTAAAAACATATTAGATTATTCCTAGTTGATGCAAAAATACAGAGCCTATGCATATAGGACATATAAAACGTATGACAAAAAGCCAGATTCCATAGATGCGTGATGGTATAGTGCCCCAGTTAGTTATTTGATCCTTAACTACATTCTTTGGAACATACCAACCTACAAACACACAGGTGAAGAATGCCCCCAAAGGTAATAGTATATCAGATGTAATAAAATCACAGAAATCAAGAAACGACTTACCAAATACAGTTATGTCTACAGCTCCACAAGACAGTGAACAGAAAACACCTATAACTATGCAAACGATCGTCTCTATCCAAGCACCTTTAGAACGACTGATATGCAATTCCTCATAGAATAAAGCAGTACCTATTTCATGCATTGATATTGTAGACGTGAGAGCTGCCAATACAAGAAGTCCATAAAATAAGACTCCTATGATATACCCCAGCAAAGGCATTCCGGCAAACGCTTGCTGGAAAACCGCAGGAAGAGTGATAAATATCAAAGACGGTCCGCTATCAGGACTAACTCCAACTGAAAATGCAGCAGGAAATATCATTAAACCTGCAAGAATGGCGACAAGAGTGTCTATTCCTGCAATCTGCACAGCAGATTTTACTAGATTTGTCTGTCGGTTGAAATAACTTGCATAGGTACAAAGACATGCTGTACCCAATGACAACGAGAAGAAAGCCTGTCCTAGAGCATCAAGAAAAACACTTCTGGTGACCTTAGAGAAATCTGGCTTGAAAAGAAATTCCACTCCATTTCTTGTACCCGGTAACATACAAGACGCAACGACAATAATAAGCAACAATATAAAAAGTGTTGGCATGAGAATATTCGAAGCACGTTCAATGCCCTTTCTAACCCCCTTGACCACAACAAGATGAGTCATGATGATAAACGCCACTGTCCAAAACAAGGGTTTTACAGGATCAGCAGAAAATTCCTTAAAATAATGTTGAACATAAGCAGCATCACCATTGAGCTGCCCCATTGTAGAAGCAAATAAATATTGCAAGCACCAACCAGCTACAACAGAATAGAAACCAAAGATGATCATTGACGTGATAGCACCACCATATCCAAGCAACGACCATTTACGTCCACCTAGATTGTAATATGCACGTGCTGCGTTTGCTGCTGAATGACGGCCTACGACAAACTCAGCTACCATTCCGGGAATTCCCAAAATTAATACACATACAAAATATACTATAATGAAAGCAGCACCACCATCCTGACCTGTCATATATGGAAAGCGCCATATATTTCCTAAACCTACAGAAGATCCAGCAGTCGCCAATATCACTCCAATCTTTGTTCCAAAATTACCTCTTTCAGACATATAAATAAATTAAATCACTCCAAACTGATGGAGCATTATAGCTAAAATACACAAAGGACAAACAAAACGCATGACAAAAATAAATAGTTTATAGAAACTAAACTTCAGCGTTCCCCAATTTGTCAACTCATCAATAACAATCTGCTTAGGAATATACCAACCAACAAAAAGGCACATGAAAAATCCAACAACAGGAAGCATCAACTGACCTGTCACAAAATCAAACAAATCAAGAAGATCCAACCCAAACAACGAAAGACCACTCTTATGACCTATAGAAATAGAACATAACGCACCTATAATACAACAGAAAACAGTAACAATCCATGCTCCTGCCTTTCGTGATATATGAAGTTCTTCATAAAAGAACGCTGTGTTTACTTCATGTAGAGATATCAATGATGTAAGAGCAGCAAGGAAAAGCAAAGCATAGAACATCAATGAGACAGCCCATCCCAATAGAGGAGCTCCTGAAAAAGCCTGATTAAAGACATTAGGCAAAGTAATGAATATGAGCGATGGTCCACTGTCAGGATTTATACCTACAGAAAATGCTGCAGGAAATATCATCAATCCTGCCAACAATGCAACCATAAGATCCACAAAACCAATCTGTATAGCCGAAGTAGTAATATTGGTATGACGGCTAAAATAACTTGCGTATGTGCAAAGACATCCCATGCCAATACTCAAAGAATAAAAGCACTGCCCCAAAGCCCCAAGAAAAACATCGCTGTTAACTTTTGAAAAATCAGGTTTTAATAAGAAATCAATACCTTTTGATGCTCCTGGAAGCATCCATGCTGCTACTACAATAACCAACAGGAGCACAAATAAAGTAGGCATCATTAGTTTTGAAGCCTTCTCTATACCATTTCTTACACCATGAATGATGATAAAATGTGTAATTGCAAATATTGCTATTGTCCAAAAAACTGGTCGTATTGGATCTTGTGAAAATTCTACAAAGTAATTTTTTACAAAAGCAGGATCACCATTCAGTTCGCCCATAACTGACGCATATACATAATTAAGACACCAACCCGAAATAACAGCATAATAACCAGTTATTAAAAATCCAGTCAACACCTCAAGATACCCAACTAACTTCCAGATTGTACCATTTGAAAGGCGAGTATATGCACGCGCTGTATTTGCAGCTCCGTGCCTGCCGATTATAAATTCACTGATCATACATGGTATACCCAATACGATAACGCATACAATATAGATTAGTATAAATGCAGCTCCACCGTTTTTACCAGTCATATAAGGGAAACGCCATATATTACCCAGTCCAACTGCAGACCCAGCTGTAGCCATAATTATGCCTAACTTACTTCCAAAACTTGCTCTTTCTTCAGACATTATTAATATATTTATCTAAAACGATTGCAAAATTATAAAAAAATATCTAATTTTGCAGAAAAATAGAAAGTAAATATGAATATTTTATTCCATTCAGTAACAAAACATCCATTTTCTAGTCTTTGCGTACTAATTATTTGGATCTTGTGTTTTATTCCTATACCAGAAACTCCACTTGACAAAATCTCCATGATTGACAAATGGACTCATATTGTAATGTATGGTGGAACATGCGGAGTTATATGGCTAGAGCATCTTGCGAAGTACAAAAGGGTTAAATGGAATAAGATTATAATATGGGCACTGCTTGCGCCTATATTAATGGGTGGTTTGATAGAAATTCTTCAGAAATATTGTACTGGAGGTATGAGAAGCGGAGAATGGCTTGATTTCGCCGCCGACACAATTGGTGTCGGTTTGGCATTCATTATCGGTAGTCTTCTGGCAATGTGTTTTTCCAAAGTTTAAAAGGGAGCCTCAACATGTGAGAGTTATAAAAGCGCTTATCACCTGTAACTTCCAGCCCGATGAAATCTGGTTTTTCGTAGGATTCTGACTCATCTGACAATTCTACTTCTGCCATAACAAGTCCCTCGTTGTCACCATAAAACTCATCAACCTCAAACGTATGATTACCACTTTTAACAAGATATCTGCGTTTATCAATTACTCCACCTTGGCAAAGCGCCATAAGATGTTCAGCTTCGTCGGTTGATATTTCTTTTTCAAATTCATAGCGCGTCATTCCCCCATTCACGGATCTAGCCTTAATCGTGAGATAGCTTTTATCATCACGAATACGAATTCGTACCGTCGCACCATCTGCAGGAATATATCCCTGTTTGATATGGCTACTTGAAAAGGCGGCGTTCTTATACGCGTCGCCTTTCTTTACCAAAAACTTACGTTCTATTTCCAGTCCACTCATTATGCCATAATAGCTGCATATACCATATAGATTATAGCAAGCAAAATAAGTCCGCCAAAAATCCAAACGATAATTTCTTTACCTTTTTCTTCCTGTTTTTTCTGAAAGGCATCATGTTTAGCCTTTCTTAATGCTTTATTGCTGCTCATAGTTATATTATTTTAGATTATTGAACATTATGCTTATTCACCTTCAGCTTCACTTGCAGCAAACTCCATGAGATATGCTTTAATGAAGCCATCTAGTTTGCCATCCATGACAGCGTCAACATCAGAGGTTTGGAAGCCTGTACGGTGATCTTTTACACGACGATCATCAAATACATAACTTCGTATCTGACTTCCCCACTCGATCTTCTTCTTTCCAGCCTCAACCTTGGCCTGTTCAGCTTGTTTCTTCTTTAATGCACGATCATACAGTTGAGACTTCAACAGGAGCATAGCCTTAGCACGGTTCTTTGGCTGGTCACGAGTTTCTGTATTTTCAATAAGTATTTCTTCGTGTTCGCCGGTTTCAGGATCTTCATACAGATAACGTATACGAACACCAGACTCTACCTTATTCACATTCTGTCCACCAGCACCGCTTGAGCGGAATGTATCCCAACTAACTTTTGCTGGATCTACATAAACTTCTATCGTATCATCAACAAGCGGAGTAACGAAAACACTAGCGAAACTTGTCATACGCTTTCCTTGAGCATTATATGGTGAAACTCTCACTAGACGATGCACACCATTCTCGCATTTCAAATATCCATAGGCAAATTCTTTACCCTCTATGGTCATGGTTACGCTTTTTATTCCAGCTTCATCCCCGTCTTGAATATCAGTGATCTTTACTGTATATCCATGAGCCTCTGACCAACGCTGATACATACGCATAAGCATCGCAGCCCAATCCTGACTCTCTGTACCACCGGCACCAGAGTTTATTTTCAACACAGCATCAAGCGAATCCTCTTCCTGTCGAAGCATGTTCTTTAGTTCAAGGTCTTCTATTGAATTAATTGCTTTTGCATAGTCTTCATCAACCTCTTCCTCCGTGATCATATCATCCTTATAGAAATCGAAAGCCAATTGCAATTCATCTGCGAAATGTCTACATTCGCTATAGCCTTTAATCCATTTTTCAATGCTCTTGACAAGTTTCATCTGTTCCTCGGCACGCTTTGGATCTTCCCAAAAATCAGGTGCCTGAGTACGCAGTTGCTCTTCTTCAAATTCTATTTTTTTTTGGTCTATATTAAGATATTTGCGGAGTGCATCAGTGCGCTCCAACACATCTTTCAACTGTTCTGCTGTAATCATATATTATTCCTCGAACATTTTGTCTATAACGTCCTTGTAGTTTTTACAAATAACAGGTCGTCTTAACTTCAACGTATTTGTAAGTTCACCACTCTCCATTGAAAAATGGTGAGGCAATAATGTGAAACGCTTTATCTGCTCGTAATGAGCAAGCTGCTGTTGCAAAGTATCTATACGTTCCTTCATCATATCGTATACATCTTTACTTGCACACAAGTCTTCACGACTTTCAAATTTTATATGATGCTCACGAGCCCATTCTTCAATCATTCTGAATTCTGGAACGATAAGTGCTGATACGAATTTACGCTGATCTGCAATTATTGCTACCTGATCAATATACTTGTCTACCAAAAGAAGAGACTCTGTCATCTGTGGAGCAATATACTTTCCATTTGATGTTTTGAAAAGGTCTTTAATACGCTCTTTCAAAAATAGTTCTCCGTTCTTTAGATAACCAGCATCACCTGTATGGAAGAAGCCATCTTTATCAAAAGCTTCAGCATTTGCAGAGTCACGATGATAATAACCACGAGTTATTGTAGGACCTTTTAATAACACTTCGTCATTAGCACCTATCTTTATTTCTATACCTTTAATTGGATAGCCGACAGAACCTACTGTGAAAGGTTTACCTTTATGATTACATGAAACAGTTGCAAGACTCTCTGTAAGTCCATATCCAACCAACATGTGAATTCCTATAGAATGGACAAATTCCTCAACTTCTGGCGAAACATAAGCTCCAGCTGTAGGAAATATATTTGAATTATCCAAGCCAATCTGCTTGCGAACAAGACTCAATATGGTTTTATTTACAAGCTTATATTGCAATTCCAATGTCAATGGCACATGACGTCCATGACTAAGATACTCAATATTACGCTTTCTACCTATCGTAAGAGCCTGCTTGAACAACTTACGCTGGAAAGGACTTGCATCTTCAATTTTGGATTTTACCGCAATATATACTTTTTCCCAGAAACGAGGAACAGAGCTCATACTTGTTGGATGAGTCTCTCTCATGCTCTGTTGAATTTCGTTCGGATATGTATTGATTATTAAATGTGCACCTTCTGTAAGAGAAAGATAAGCCCATCCACGTTCAAAAATATGTGTAAATGGAAGAAAATCTATGACTCTGTCCTTTTCACTAATTGGAACACACTCGTCATTCGCAATCATAGCAGCAAGATACTGTCCGTAGGTTAAAACGACACCCTTACTTTCTCCAGTTGTACCACTAGTATAAAGAATATCACAGATATCATCATTGCTAGCCTCTTTCCATAAATTTTCTACTTCTGTCTGGCGTGGAAGCTTCTCACCCAAAGCTAGGAAATCGTCAAAATAAAGAGCATTAGGGTCATGAGTACTAATTCTTACGCTTGAATCAAATATAATAATTCGCTCAAGTGAAGGACAAAGTGCAAATATTCTATGTGCCTTATCATACTGATCCTGTTCACCAACAAAAATAAAGCGAACCTGAGCATCGTTAACCATATACTGGATTTGCTGTTCACTTGTAGTGGCATAGAATGGTATTGTCACCCCACGCACTCCATAAACGCCAAAATTAGTATATAAATACTGAATGCAATTTTGTGAGAACACAGCTATGTTTTCCTGCGGCTTTGCTCCAAGATTAAGTAGAGCATTACTGACCTGCTTTACTTTCAAAGAGAACTGATTCCATGAAACATTCTCCCATTTTAGACTTCCAAAGTTACGGAATGTAATAGCCTCACGATTTCCATACTTCTTTGCCTGTTCGTGAATCAATACCGATAGATGACATCTTGTTTGCATAATTGCTTATTTTAATTTATGCAAAGATAGTGCAAATTAAGAAAAATACAAAATATTTTGCTATCTTTGTCATCGATATGACGCAAAAAGAATACACCAACGATGCGATAGACTTACTCAAGCATCTTATCGCCACACCTTCAGTCAGCCGCAACGAAAAAGAAGCAGCTGATATTATAGCCGAGACCATCGTAAATTATGGTTTAGAATATGAGCGTGAAGCCAACGATGTATGGATAACCGACAAGAATTTTGACACTAGCAAACCGACACTGTTGCTTAATGCGCATATTGACACGGTTAAGCCTGTTGACTCGTGGACACGTAACCCTTTTATGCCAACCATTGAAAACAATGTTCTATATGGTTTGGGAAGCAATGACTGTGGTGGAGGACTAGTTTCTCTATTGCAGGTATTCAGGTATCTATCGGCGAAGCCACAAAAATATAACCTCATCTATCTAGCCTCTGCCGAAGAAGAGATTTCAGGAAAAAATGGAATAAGTATGGTACTTCCTTTGTTGCCAAAAATAGACATAGCCATTGTAGGTGAGCCAACAGGTATGCAACCTGCCATCGCAGAAAAGGGGCTGATGGTAATTGACCTTATTGCTCATGGTAAAAGCGGCCATGCCGCACGAAACGAAGGCATAAACGCAATATACGAGGCCCTTGATGATTTAATGTGGATAAGAGACTACAAGTTTAAAAAAGTAAGTGATTTACTTGGACCGACAAAAATGACGGTCACAGTAGTAAATGCAGGAACACAACACAACGTAATTCCAGACAAACTAACAGCACTTATTGACGTAAGATCAAATGAGTTTTACAAGAACGAAGATATATGTAATTTCATACAACAACACTGCAAAAGCGAAATTAAAGCTCATTCATACCGATTAAACTCTTCACACATTTCACCAGAGCATCCTCTAATAAAAAGATGCATTGAAATGGGAATGAAGCCTTTTGGAAGTCCAACCCTTAGCGATCAGGCTTTAATGAGTTTTCAGTCTTTCAAACTTGGTCCGGGAGAGTCTTCTCGTTCTCACTCTGCCGATGAATTCATTGAAATTGGAGAAATAGGAAACGCCATCAAGCAATATATTCAACTACTTGACGGCGCCATTATTTAAAATTTTATTTTTCTAATCACCTACCTAACCATGCTTCTGGATTAAGTTTAGAAGTTTCCTTTCTTAGTTGGAACTGAAGTATGTTATCAGTTCCAACAGTACCAAGAGCCTGGCGCGTGCTTACTTTCTGTCCACGACTTACGCATACTGATCTTAGATTGCAATATACTGATATGTATGCACCATGGCGAACCATAACAACCATACTACCAGAATATCCAAATACAGCACTAACCTCTCCATCATATATTGATCTTGCCATACAGCCAGGGCTACCTTTGATATTAATACCCTTATTATCAAGAGTGACTCCATTCAATCCTTCAACATTATATTGTCCGAAATGGCTTACTACCCTATATCCTCCAGTTATAGGCATAGGCAAACGGCCTCGATTAGCTTCAAATCCTCCGTTCATCATACGATCCACGGTAGAAAACTTCTGAACATCATCAGCCTCTTTAGTTGCAGCTGCTATAATTTTCTTCTGACGCGCATCATCAACTGCAGCTTTTCTTTCAGCAGCGACACGTTGAGCCTGAGCTTCGCGTGCAGCCTGTTCAGCACGATTACGTTCTGCGGCTGCTGCCCTAGAAGCCGTTTCAGCAGCAGCTTTCTTACGTGACTCATCTGCATTAGCTTGTGCCTGACGAGCTGCATCAGCAGCCCTTGCAGCAGATTCTGCTTCGGCTTTCAATCTTTCTTCCTTTTCTTTAGCTTCTGCTACCCTACGCGCATTTTCACGAGCAGCAGCCTCTGCAGCAGCTTTCTTACGTGCAAGGTCTGCGGCACGGCGCTTAGACGCCGCAACGGCAGCAGCACGTTTTTGAGCTTCAGCAGCAGCTCTTGCACGAGCCTTAGCTACTTCCTGAGCAACAAGTCTGTCTATCTGAGCATTCATAACGGCGTCTTTCTGACGCTGTTCCGCAATTACTTTCTGTATTGTCTGCTGCTGATTCTGCAAAGAGGCAACAACTTTCTTTTGCTCATCTTGCTGACCAACAAGCGCGGTCTTTTCTTTCTTACCCATATATAACAGGTTACTCTTCTGACCTTTTACATGTTCTAATTGGACATGCTTACCAGTCACCTGAGCTTGTTTGGTCTTTACCATTTCTCCTTGGGCTTTTTGATAATCCGCATACTCTCTCACGAATCTCAAACGACGATACATCTGCGCAAGGTTTTTAGCTGAAAAGATAAACATCAGCTTGTCTTGAACAGTATTATGTCTCGCCATATATCGCATCGACTTTATATATTTCGCCTTGCGATCGGCTAGTTGTCTCTCAAGCGTCTGCAACTGAGCCTTTAAAATGTCTATATTACCTTCAATGTGGTGAATGTCCTGCTGAATTCCATCTATATTCTTCTGACGCTCATCAATCTGTGTATTCAGAGTGATAAGATGTTGTAACCTTTGTTTAACATCAGCCTGATTCTGACGCAAAGCTTTTTCCTGTTCTTTTATCTTCTTTTGAATTTTAGAACGCTGTCCCTGCAAGCCTCTTATTGAAGCATTCGTATAAATTGTAGCCTTTTTATTAGAAGAAACCGCTTTTCTTTTCTTTGTTACCACAGTACTTCGCCTGCTTTTCTGCACAGGTTTATTCTTCTGTGCAGAAACATTCAACGCCATAACAGTGGCAAGGAGTATAACTAATAATCTTTTCATTTACAAACTCATGATTTTGCCGAGGATATCCGCGGCTTCTATCTTTTTATATTTATTTGAAATCGTAGTATTAACATCCCAGTTGTCCTTAGTTGTTACTTCTTCCATATCAAGAGTAACCTCAGCTGTCTGCTTTTGTTTTGTCGCAGTCGTAGTAAACTTAAAGTTCTGTTTTGCAGGAAACATCTTCACACCAACATTTGTGAAATTAGAATACTTCCAATTTAGCGTAGACGTTCCATGCTGTAAACTTCTATATGCCACGTCAGTTTCTCCAATCAAACCAGATTGCTTATTAGCATTCCAGACAAAACTCATATTATTATTTTTCCATGAAACAGGATTATTTTCACCTATTTCATCAAGCTTTACGTTAAACTGACGTAAGGCTATTTCTGAGACTTTATCTGTTCCTGGAAGGAACAACTGGTTCCAAAATAAGGACTGTAGGCTATAAAAGTTTAAGCCATTATCTTTTAAGAAGTCAAGCTGGTTGTAATCAGCTTTAATATATTCCTTATGAATACGATCTATAACAAGAACATACTCAGGTGTAAATTCCAATCTTCCGACCTCAGAGCCTAACAACGGAATAAACAATTGAATACGTATAACTTGGTTTTTGCGCATGTGCAAAGATCCTGGAACGGTAATATCCTTTCCACCAGCTTTTATATTGAATCGTAAATCACCTACTATATTTGTTGCATATACTGAATTATCTGAAACCTTTTGTACAAAAGATAGTTTCTTTAATTCTACCTCATCAGCCTTTTTGTCCGATTTAGCCACCGTTTTTTGGACTACTGGAGTATCCTTTACTAAATTTTTCTTTGCTCCACAAGATACCAAAATCAATGGTAATCCTAAAGTCATTAGCTTGATATATATTCTATTCATATTCTATACTTATAAAGATTTGGTTATTTCTTTATATATTTTTTAAGTTCAATCTTACGTTTCAACAAAGCACTGTTTCCACCAGCTTTGATAGCTTTCTTCCAAAAGTCAACGGCATCATTGGCTTTTCCCAGACAAGCATAAATATCTCCAGTATGTTCAAGTATGACTGGGCTTTGAACGGAATCCGTATCATTAGCTACAGCTTGATCTGCATAAATCTTAGCCTCGGCAAATCTATCCTGCATAAATAGTATCCATGCATAGGTATCAAGATATGTAGAGTTTTTGGGCTCTGCCTTTATCGTTTTATAACTCATCTGCTCAGCTTTTTGAAGATTATGCCCATCTTCACTTAGATAATATGCATAGTTGTTTAAACAACCTATGTTGTCATCTTTCCATTGCAAACTACTATCATAGGCTGCAAAAGCCTGTTGCGTTTGTCCTTTTTTCTGAAGTATATCACCCATAATGGCATACAACTCAGACACCATATCCTTATTGCTCTTATCTGATACTTGTGAGATACCCTTTTTAATAGTCTCCAAAGTGAGATCTTCATTATCCTTCTGGAAATAAGCCAAACCGAGGAAATAATAAAAAGCCATTTCATCGGGATTATATTCCAATGCTGGTTTACATACTGATATGATCTGATCCCAATTCTTCTGATCCCAAATATTTTGGATAAGCTGAAGACGTGCGCCAGCATTATCAGGAGCTACATTCAACAAAGAAACGATTGCACTATCAATAACATCTTTAGGCATTTTCTTCAATGACATATAGGCAACCTTAAGTTCTGCTATATCTGCATCTTGTGCATTTTGCTTAGTGACTTTATCTAACATATCAAGAACAACGGTACTGTCACCGCCGGCTTGTTCATTTTCTTCAATAAACTGTCGAATCATAGCCTGCTTGCTATTTGAGTCAGTCTTACTGTTTGTAAGCACTCGAGTCATTACTTCTTTTGCCTTATCATTTTCACCAGTGGCCTTATAATAGTCATAAAGCGAAGATAGCGCATAAGAATTTGACGGTTCATCCTTTAACACTGAAGTATAAATATCATAGGCATTCTTTTGCTTATCATTCTGCATTAGCCAGTTAGCCAACATAACTTTATAACTATTGTCATTAGGATATGTATCTGAAAGATTTTTCAAAGCTTTGTATGCATCTTTTTTGTTACCAAGAAGTTCATAAGCTCTAACCTTAGCTAAAGTTATTTCTTCTCCAGTCCCCTCAGCTTTTTCAATACGATCTATCGTTTTGAGCATGTTTGTATAGTCCTTTTGCTGATTATACAACTGCATCAGCACTTCAAGCACATCTGTACGATCAGGGCGATTAGTCGCAAGGTTTTCATAGACCTTTATCGCTTTATCATACTGCTTAAAATTAATGTAATATTGTGCCAAACGCTCTTGATAGGTATCATTAGTCGGAGAAAGCTCTGCGGCTTTTTCCATCGATTTTATCGCCAAAGTATCCTGCTTTAATTCCATCTGGTATGTAGAAAGCAAATAATATGCTTCGGATGCATTCGGATTAATCTCCAAACTATGCTTCAATAAGTCATAAGCAGAAGCGTATCTTCCAGCTCCCGCAGCGACAACAGACTCCATGAAGAAAGAATTATAGCGTACACTATCTTCATAAGAAAGAGGCGCAACTGCCGTCGAAGGTTCCATCTTCTTACGCTTATTGCTCTTAGCGAATGAAGGTAACACTGTTGAAACGGTTACAAGACCGACAACTAGTATTAAGGCAATATGTCTATATGTATATTTCAATTCCAAATGTATTATTCGTTTTTACTTCACTCCTGTATGACCATATCCACCAATACCACGTTCGGTCTCGTCCAGTTCGTCAACAAGTTCCATGAGTCCCTGCTCATGTCTTGCAATAACCATTTGTGCAATACGCTCACCATCATTAATGATAAATTCTTCTTGTGACAAATTAATCAAAAGAACCATTACCTCACCACGATAATCAGCATCAACAGTACCTGGAGAATTTAGTACAGTTATACCATGTTTCAATGCCAAGCCGCTACGTGGGCGTATTTGAGCCTCAAAACCAACAGGCAATGCTATATGTAAACCCGTAGAAATCAGACGACGTTCAAATGGTTTCAATACTATTGATTCATCAATATTTGCACGCAAATCCATGCCTGCGCTCTGTGGTGTAGCATAAGCAGGCAGCTGCTGATGTCCGGTATTTACGACTTTAATCTTTAGCATAAATGTATTTTATAATGTTCAAAACATGTACTGACAGAAAATAAAAATATTATATAGTCTGCCTATCATCTGCAAAAATAATGAATTATATGCATATATCTTAATTTTTCAACATAAAAAGAAACTATTTAGATTAAATTACACTATATTTGCCACATGAATTGGCAACAACTAATATCAAACAAACGTCTGGGGCAGGAACATAGACATGCCGAAAGACACGATGACAGATCGGAGTTCAAGCGAGATTATGACAGGCTGATATACTCTGCTCCGTTTCGCAGACTACAAAACAAAACCCAGGTTTTTCCTCTTCCTGGTAGCATCTTCGTGCATAACAGATTAACCCACAGTCTTGAGGTTTCAAGTCTGGGACAATCTTTGGGTAATGACGTATGCAGACAATTAAAAGATTTGCATCCTGAATTAGCTAATACTCTTTTTGAAGAAATTGGCACTATTGTCAGTGCAGCATGTTTGGCACACGACATGGGTAATCCTCCATTTGGACATTCTGGCGAAAAGGCTATCCAGACGTTCTTTACTGAGGGCAAAGGAAAGACCATAAAAGAATCGGTTTCATCGGAATTTTGGGATGATATAACACACTTCGAAGGTAATGCCAATGCTTTCCGCTTGCTCACACATAGATTCTTGGGAAGAAGACTAGGCGGGTTTGTTATGACTTATTCTATGCTTGCAAGTATTGTAAAATATCCTTTTGCTAGTAGCTTAGCAGGAGACCATGGAAAATTTGGATTTTTCAAAACAGAAGCTATAGATTATAAAAAAATAGCCGATGAGTTGGGCATTATTTGCAAATCAGATAAAGGCGAACCTTTAAAATACGCTCGTCATCCTTTGGTGTATCTTGTCGAAGCTGCCGATGATATCTGCTACGAAATTATGGATATAGAGGATTCTCATAAGCTTAAAATTCTTTCATTCGAAAAGACTTTCGAACTTCTAATGGGCTTTTTCGATGATGTTACAAAAGATAACATATTAAAAAGAATGAAAGAAGATGGTGTCACAGATGATAACGAAAAAGTTGTGTATTTACGGGCTTGCGTTATCGGCAAACTTGAGAATGAATGTGTTAAGACATTCGTTGATCATGAAGAAGAAATCTTAAATGGTACTTTCCACGGGAGTCTTATTAACAACATCTCCCTTATTCAAAAGAATGCATACGAACGTTGTGAGGAAATTTCTTACAAGAAGATCTATCATAGCAAACCTGTTCTTGATATAGAGTTATCTGGTTACAAAATTATGGAAACTCTTATGGATGTATTTATAGGTGCTGCAAGAAATCCTGACAGATTTTATTCTCAACAATTAATACGAAGAGTTAGCAGCCAGTATGATATACACAGTGATAATCTTGAAACAAGAATTATGGCTGTAATCGACTATATAAGCGGAATGACAGACATATACGCTTTGGATATATATCAAAAGATAAACGGCATGTCATTGCCTATAATATAAAGCATTTCAGTATGGGAACTATCAAGAGATCATTTACTATTTTGCTACTTTTCATCGGCATTTTAGCATCTGCCCAAGAAAAGAAAGATGATGTAAAAAAGCATGTTTTTACCACTATTTTAGAAAACAAGATTACTAGCATTAAAAACCAAAGCCGCAGTGGGACATGCTGGGATTATGCAACATGTGGTTTCTTTGAGGGAGAAATCTTACGAGCTACGGGTAAAACCGTAGATTTGAGCGAAATGTTTGTCGCTAACAATGATTATGTTGACTGTGCTATATACAATGTGCGCGAACATGGCGACAGTAAGTTTTCACAAGGTGGATCGTGTGATGACGTACTTGACGTGATACGCAATCACGGCATCTGTCCAGAGTCTGCAATGGCAAAACCCGGCAGCATGATTGGTGACACATTGGCAAACTTCAATGAATTTTTCATGGTTTTAGAACCTTATGTCAAAGCTATAGCACGTAGCGATTCCAAAAAGCTGTCGCCAGCATGGCTTCAAGGTTTACATAATATTCTTGATGCATATCTTGGAAAGTGTCCTGAAATGTTTATGTATGAAGGAAAGGAATATACCCCACAATCATTCGCGACAAGTCTTAAACTAAATTTAGATGATTACATCAGTATAACAAGCTTTACACATCATCCTTTCTATGAGAATTTCATCATTGAAGCTCCATACAAATGGCGTCCGCGAATGAGCTACAATGTACCACTCAATGAAATGATGCACATTATCGACACCGCTTTAAAGAACGGTTACAATGTTGCATGGGGAGGTGATGTTTCTGGTAATGGTTTCGAACGTACAGGTATAGCTGAAGCTCCAAAGAATAAACCAACTCAGGAGAGTCGTCAGATGCGATTTGACAATTGGGACGCCACCTACGATCACGTGATGCTTATATATGGAACCGCGAAAGACGAAAATGGTGTAGAATACTATTTAGTAAAAAATTCATGGGGCACAGCAGGTGATTATAAAGGAATCTGGTATATGGCAAAAGACTATATTGCCGACAACACCACATACATATTTCTGAACAAGAACGCAGCCAAGATACCACATAATTGATTTACATTTAAAATAAATGTTTTGAGCCTAAACCTCTCTGTGACAATTTTATTTTGTATATTTAGGGTGGCTTCCCTGCGTTTTTGTTTTATTTAGCTACGGAGCTACGTCGTCTCTTGCAATGCCTATAAACACTGGGCAAAACGACACGTAGCTAGGTCCATTTAGCTTCGATGAGCTACGTCTTAGCTACGTTACTATTTCTGTGCATATATAATGTACCTACACACACGCGCATACTTAGGGTTTTGAAAAACATAAGTGTCGAAGTGTCAACATAATGAATATCAATATTTTATCGACGAATTTGACTAAATAAAGTGACGGTGATTTGACGGTCAAATATCGGATTTTATATGCGTTTCTATATAGAAACACAACTAGTTCCATATAGAAATGCAAACGTTTCTACGATATTTCGCCTCCTATTACTTCGTAAAACGCAATGCAATATAACGTAAAACGTACTGCAAAACATCGCAAAAGGCATCGAATTATTTCGTAAAATACAATGCTATATAAGAAAAAAAAACCTCATATTTTACCGACAAATAACCGACGCTTAATACCACTTGAAAAGTATTCTAACAAATTGAGGCTCAATGGATAGACACTTCGACACTTATTTTTACGAAAAGCCCAGAGTGTGCGCATACGTGCGCACGTGTATTATGATGTGGAGTTGCAAGTATTTAAAACTTTGGCTAACAGTCTAATCTAAATCTGATTGTATGGACAAAAATTTTGCAGTATCTTTGCCGAGAATTCAGCGGAATTCAGCAGAACATTTAAACAAGCTTGATAATTCTGCTTTCGTTTACAGCATCAATTTAAACATCCTCAGTTCTTCTGCTGCAGCTAACGTTTCTTTGACAAATTCACTCATAGAATACATTCCATCGTTAAAACGGCACAAGTAAACGTAGCTAGAACGTAGCTTGCCGTAGCTAAATTCCGTAAGCTACGTTTCGTTACCCTTCTGTTTATAGGCTTTACGAGAGATTACGTAGCTCCGTAGATAAATAAAACAAGAACACAGGGAAGCCACCCTAAATATACAAAATAAAATTATTGCAGAGAAATCAAAGTTCAAACAGTTACTTCATAATACGTCACACAGAAAGCTAATAATCTTAAGTAGACACTCGTGTAATCACTCCCAGTTTTCAAAAAATATTAATACGAAGAGTTAAATATCAACAATATCTAACAAATTGGTATTATCAATGGAAACAATTCGTGAATCAACAATCACTGTATGACGGCATCAATAAGTCTATATTTTTTCTTCTTTGTAGATAAGATTATTCGCACCACTTGTTATCTGAAGTGCCTCAGGATGCTCTTTTATGAAACTGTCGATATGGCGAACACGCTTTTCTTCCAATATTTCATCAACGGCTATAAGAATACCAGTCTCCTCAACATCGCCGAATCCATAGTTGATTGCCGTACCAAAGAGTTTCATTGTTGGGCTCAAACTCATATATGCATTTACAAGAGGAGGAATATTATATCCCAATTCTCTTATTTCCTTGTTCAATATACGATAATCTTCTTTGAATGTATCTTTATTGAAAATATTTGCTAATTCATACTCTTCAGTTTCAATTTTCAACGGTTTAATAGGCATTATAAGTCTATCCTTATCGTCAAAATGCTTTTTAAGAAAATAAAGAATCATATCACGTCCCTTACGAATATAAGAAGGATACATTGTCATTTTGCCAAAGAAATATCTGCAATTTGGATTAATTACTGTAAGTGCTCCAAGACCATCCCAAAGATTGTCAAGAGCAAAAATACTCTTTGAATTTTTCCTGATATTTTGATATTCTAAAGAAACAAAACTACGCCCTAATTCTACCGTATAAGGTGCATAGTCTTTCATAAACTTATCTGAGAAATGAAACATATGACTTGTGGCAAGAACCGGTTGTCCATTATCATCAATATCCCAATCAGATCCAAAGAGATATCTATAACCACCAATTATTTCCTCTGCTTCAGGATTCCATACAACAAGTTGTTTACAACAGTTATCCATAGTATCAAACTCATCTATATCCATTGATTTCCCCGTGCCACCTCCTGCTGTACGAAAAGCGATTTCACGCAGACGACCAATTTCCTTCATTACATTAGGTGCTTGATGGGCTGTAATAACATAAATTTCATTATTACTTTTATTGGTCATTCTGAGCTGACGCTCAGGAGTGAGTTCACTTTTTAGTAAACTTTTATCAACAGGTTGGATTATCTCTTCTTCCATATATCCGTTATGTATATTTCTTATAATTTATAGACTTCATCCTCTACGACACGTGCCCACTCTTTATGAGTTTTACTCTTATCGAATGTTTGCCATGGAATAGGCTTCCCTATAGATACGCGAAACGTTTTGTGAACATTCTTATACATTTCATCCACAAGGAAAAGCATTGCAACATTGAATTTTAAATGAAGAGCTTTACAAAGATTAGCTATGCGATAAAACTTGTCAGAATTCTGTCCACCAAAATGAATTGGCACAACATCCCTTTTATACTGAACACTTTTTGACACAAACGTTTTCGTCCATGCCAAATCATGTATATTTCCTTTTATTTTACGACTACATATTCCAGCAGGAAACATCAACATATGATTTTCACTTTGGAATCCAGCCTCAACCATCTGCGGAAAATTACGACTTTGACTGCCCGTTTTATTAATACCAATACTAACAGGACGTATTCCGGGAAGATTCATCAATAAATCATTAATGAGATACCTGAATTTACCATCATAATGTTGTCCAATAATAGAGCCTAGAGCGACTCCATCTGCACCACCTAGAGGATGATTAGACACAAATGTGTATAACTTACCGTCAGATTTATCAGGAAGATTCTCTAAGCCAACAATTTCCAATGTCATATCAAGATAATGAACACACTCTGTCAGCCATTCTGTTCCACGTAGATTACGGCTCTCCCACAAAAAGCGATTTACCTCATCCTCATGAATAATGCTTTTAAGCCAAGATATGGCAAAACGAGGTACATATTTAACCTTGCTACCAATCTTACTTTTTAGAATTCCATCAATATCTATTGTTTTCTCTATCGCTTTATCCATGTTGTTAAAATGCTTACACATTGCAAAAATAACATAAGTTTTTTTAAAACGTTACTTTTTGACTTAAAAATATTCATTTTTTCACGTTTTTGAAACATTTAGCTTGGCACGTACGAAATAAAATGCATCATTTATTTAATCACACCAAATCTAATTATTTTGCTATTTTTAGATAAAACATAAATTTTGTGGCGAAAAGTGGCGAAGTGTGGGGAATTTTATGTAACTTTGACGGCAGAATTTTCTATATAATATGTACGTATGCGTTTTTTAGGTAACATAGAAGCTAAAACTGATGCAAAAGGTCGAGCCTTTTTACCAGTTATATTTCGCAAGGTGCTGCAGGCATCTGGCGAAGAGAAGCTGATACTAAGAAAAGACGTATTCGAAAAATGCCTCGTACTATATCCTGAATCCGTTTGGAATGAACAACTTAATTCTTTACGTAATCGCCTTAACAGATGGGATAGACAGGAATGGCAAGTGTTTCGCCAGTTTGTATCAGATGCAGAATTTATTGCATTAGACAGCAACGGGCGTTTTCTTATTCCAAAAAGATATTTGAAAATGGTAAACATAGAACAAGATATTATGTTCAAGGGCGTAGATGACACTATAGAAATCTGGAGTAAAAGCAACTGCGACAATCCAGATTTTCAACCTGAGGAATTCAGCAAAACCTTGCAAGGGATTATGAGCAACAAGGAAGTTTAATATTACAGTAAAGACATCTCACCAAATATGGTAAAAATAGCAGAAACATATCATGTACCCGTACTTCTTAAACAAAGTATTGACGGCTTGGACATCAAACCTGGAGGGATATATATTGACGTAACTTTTGGCGGCGGAGGGCACTCTCGCGAGATACTTAAAAGAATTAACGGCAATGGACACCTCTACAGTTTCGACCAAGACGAGGATGCAGAAAAAAATGTAAATAACATTATTGCTGAAGCAAGCAATGACAGCTGCACAGTAGGCGCAGACAGTAATTGCGGACTTACTTTTGTAAGGAGCAACTTCCGTTATTTAAAAAATTGGATGCGTTATTATAATATTGATCACATAAACGGATTACTAGCCGACCTGGGCGTTTCAAGTCATCATTTTGACGACGAGACACGTGGATTTTCATTTCGCTTTGACGCACCGCTTGACATGAGGATGAATAAACGAGCAGGAATGACAGCTGCAGATATAGTAAACGAATACGAAGAAGAAGCTTTAGCTGACATTTTCTATCTATATGGCGAACTGAAAAATTCACGACGCATAGCAGCAGCCATCATAAAAGCCAGAGACGTAAAGAAGATAGAAACTACGCAAGACTTTATAAAAGCAGTTGAGCCTCTATTTAAAAGAGAACGTGAAAAAAAAGATATGGCAAAGCTGTTCCAGGCATTAAGAATAGAAGTAAACCATGAAATGGATGCTCTTAAAGAGATGCTACTATCAGCAACAGAACTTCTAGAAAAAGGCGGAAGACTCAGCGTTATAACATATCATTCTCTTGAAGACCGTATAGTGAAGAACATCATGAAAACGGGTAATGCAGAGGGTAAGATGAAGCAAGACTTCTTCGGACGTATTGAAACTCCTTTTAAGTTGATAAACAACAAGGTTATAATACCGGACGAGGAAGAACAACTTAAAAATCCCAGAAGTAGAAGTGCAAAACTTAGAATAGCTGAAAAGAGATGAAAGATAAAGAAAATACGGAACAGGAACCGAGCAAGGATGTCAAAGAGACAAAGTTTGACGTTAAAAGCGAAGTTACCACAGAAAATACAGAAGAGGCGCCTTCACTAAAAGAAGTTATCAAGAACCAAGCTATTGAAGGCGAAGAGCCTCTATCTTCAAATTTTACTCTTAGAAAAATTCTTGGTGGTGATATTTTAACAACCCAGACTATTCGCCGACAAATCGGTGTTTTCTTCCTTATAACAGGGTTTCTAATTGTATATGTTGCTAACAGATACAGTGTTCAAAAAGACCTTATTGAAATTGACAAACTGCAAGATGAATTGCAAGACGCAAAATACAAAGCTCTATCTAGCAGTAGTCAACTAACAGAGAAAAGCAGAGAAAGTCATGTGCTAGAAATGCTAAACAATAACAAAGATAGTGTGCTGAAAATTGCAAACCAGCCACCATACATTATCAATGTACCAGAGGAATGAGCAAATTTGATTGTAATAAAGTTATGCCAAGATATAGTGCCATCGCCATAATAATGACGTTGGTTGCTGTCTTTGTACTCGGCAAGACACTATATACGATGACCGCCAAACATGATTACTGGTCAAAAGTGGCAGATCGTGTAAAGAAAGATAGTGTCAGCGTAAAACCAATACGTGGCAATATTCTCAGTTGCGATGGCCAACTAATGGCCAGTTCACTTCCTGAGTTCAAACTTTTCGTTGACTTTAAGGCAATGCGTGACGCAAAAAAAGATTCTCTTTGGGATGTAAAAGTTGATTCTGTTTGTCGTGGATTGAATAAAATATTTCCAGAAAAGACTGCAGCTGCGTTCAAAAGGGATTTAAATGAAGGGCGCAAAAAGCAAAGTAGAAATTGGCCTATTTGGAATAGCCGTGTAGACTATAATACATATACCGAGGTAAAGACTTTACCTATCTTCAAATTGCCATCATACAAAAGTGGATTTCATGTAGAAGAATACAATGCAAGAAAACGCAGTTATGGTTCACTTGCCGGTCGTACAATCGGAGCTATGTTTGGAGCTAAAGATACAGCTCGCTTTGGATTAGAATTATCATATGATTCTATTTTAAGAGGAACAAACGGTATTATACACCGCAGAAAGGTGCTAAACAAATTTCTTGACATCATGGACACACCTCCTATTGATGGAGCAGATATTGTGACAACAATAGATGTGGGCATGCAAGACCTTGCAGAGCGTTCACTGATAAACGAACTTAAACTAATAAACGGAAATGTTGGTGTAGCCATAGTAATGGATGTTACTACAGGAGATGTTAAAGCTATAGTAAACATGGAGAAATGTGTTGACGACCAGTATCGTGAAATACACAACCATGCTGTAAGCGATCTTTTGGAACCAGGTTCTGTCTTCAAAACAGCATCAATTATGGTTGCACTTGACGATGGTGTAGTTGACACTTCATATCAAGTAGAAACAGGATGCGGTGTTTGGCCAATGTATGGCAAAGAGATGAAAGACCACAACTGGCGAGGAGGTGGTTACGGTCTGCTGACATTACCAAAAACTCTTATGATGAGTTCCAATATAGGTGTAAGCCGCATCATTGACGACCATTATCGCAACAATCCAGAAAAATTCGTTCGTGGCTTATACCGCACAGGAATTGCCGACAATCTTCAAATACCACTTGTCGGATCATGCCCTGCACGTATACGTATGCCAAGGAAAAACCGTCACGGAGAATGGGTGAACTGGAGTAGAACAGCACTTCCTTGGATGAGTATTGGATACGAGAGTCAGGTTCCACCGATTTCAACTCTCACATTCTATAATGCCATAGCAAATAACGGAAAGATGATGCGACCTCGCTTTGTTAAACAGGTTATAAAGAATGGAGAAGTTATAATGGACTTTCCACCTGAAGTTATGAGAGAGAGCATCTGTAAAGAGAGAACACTGCACGAATTACAGACGATTCTTGAACACGTCGTCAGTCAGGGACTTGGTAAAAAAGCTGGATCTAAGTCATTCAAAGTAGCCGGTAAGACTGGTACAGCCCAGATGTCAAAGGGTACTGCTGGATACAAGAACGGAGGAACGAACTATTTGCTTAGTTTCGCAGGATATTTCCCAGCAGACGCACCACGATACAGTTGTATCGTCTGTATTCAGAAATCGGGACTTCCTGCAAGCGGTGGAGGTATGAGTGGAGTTGTATTCCATGACATTGCTGAAGGAATAATGGCACAAAGTCTTAAACTTGATGTCACAGATGCACGCGACTCAACATCGGTTTTAGTTCCTGATGTAAAGAACGGTAATATTCTCGCAGCAGATTATGTGCTTTCCCATCTAGGAATAAGTACGAACAAAGCATGGGGAGGAAGTTATACCGAAGGGAATCCGATTTGGGGATGTGCCGAGAAAAAGGGAGGTAGAAGCATTTCTCTAGAGCGCAAGCAAATGCGAAGTTCCAGATATGTACCAGATGTTACTGGTATGGGTGCAAGAGATGCAGTATATCTTTTAGAAAGCCGTGGCGTTAGAGTAACGGTTCTCGGAAGAGGAAAAGTAATAAAGCAGAGTTTGGAGCCAGGGCACTTTATAAAGAAAGGTGTAAGATGCCAAATCTCCTTAAAATAAGAAAAAATAGATACAAAACAAATATGAAACTAAACGAAGTTCTCAAAAACATCCAACCGTTGAAAGTCATCGGGGATGCCGAAGTAGAGGTTACAGGTGTGAACATCGATTCACGCAGAATCCAAAACGGTCACTTGTTTATCGCCATAAAGGGTACACAAGTTGACGGACACAAATTTATTTCTAAGGCAATAGAACTCGGAGCAAAATCTATACTCTGCGAAGACTTACCTAAAGAAATGGTAGAAGGCGTTACTTACGTACAAGTTGAATCTACAGAGGATGCTGTAGGTAAAGCTGTTACTATTTTCTATGGTGATCCTACAAAAAAGCTAAAGCTTGTAGGTGTAACAGGTACTAACGGAAAAACAACAATCGCTACCTTATTATATAATATGTTCAGGAAATTTGGACACAAGGTAGGACTTTTGTCTACTGTATGTAATTATATTGATGGCGAAGCAATAGCCGCAGACCATACAACTCCTGATCCTATTGAGTTAAACGAACTACTGTCAAAGATGGTTGCTGCTGGATGTGAATACACATTCATGGAGTGCTCTAGCCACGCCATACATCAAAAACGTATTGGTGGTTTAAAATTTGCTGGTGGACTTTTCACAAATCTTACTCGCGACCATCTTGATTATCACAAAACATTCGAAAACTATCGTGATGCAAAAAAAGCTTTCTTTGATGGACTACCAAAAGATGCTTTCGCTATAACTAATGCAGACGATAAGAATGGAATGATTATGGTGCAGAACACCAAGGCTACCGTTAAGACGTATTCTATACGTGCAATGGCTGACTTCCGCGCAAGAATCATCGAATGCCATTTCGAGGGTATGTATCTTGACATTGACAATCATGAAGTTGGAGTACAATTCATAGGTAAATTCAACGTAAGCAATCTGCTTGCCGTATATGGTGCAGCAGTAATGTTAGGTAAAAAGCCTGAAGATATATTAGTGATACTTAGTACATTAAATAGTGTGAGCGGTCGTTTGGAGCCAATTCACTCACCAGAAGGTTACACTGCTGTCGTTGATTATGCCCACACACCAGATGCACTTGAAAATGTACTCAATGCTATACATGAAGTTCTTAACGGAAAGGGCAATGTTATTACAGTTTGCGGTGCAGGAGGAAATCGTGATAAAGGCAAACGTCCTTTAATGGCACAAGAAGCCGTAAAACAAAGTGACAAAGTTATTATTACTAGTGATAACCCACGTTTCGAAGAACCACAGGACATTATCAATGATATGCTTGCCGGACTCAATGCTACGCAGATGAAAAAAGTATTGGCTATTGTTGACCGCAAAGAAGCAATACGAACAGCATGTATGCTTGCTAATAAAGGGGACGTAATACTTGTTGCTGGCAAGGGACACGAAGACTATCAGGAGATTAAAGGCATAAAACATCACTTTGATGACAAAGAAGTGCTACATGATATCTTCAATGTTGAGAAATAAATATATATATACTACAAATAATTAACATAATAACATGTTATACTATCTTTTCAGATTTTTAGAACAATACGGAATTAGCGGTTCACATATGTGGGGATACATATCATTCCGCGCATTATTGGCTCTGATTCTCTCACTCGCCATATCAGCATGGTTTGGAGAAAAATTTATCAAATATCTAAAAAGCAAACAGATTACCGAAACTCAGCGTGATTCGACTATCGATCCGTTTGGAGTCAAGAAGATAGGTGTACCCTCAATGGGAGGAATAATCATTATTCTTTCTATTCTAGTTCCTGTATTACTTTTAGGACGCCTTCGCAATATCTATCTTATTCTAATGATTATCACAACCTTATGGTTAGGATTTCTTGGAGGCATGGATGATTATATTAAGATATTTCGCCGTGACAAAGAGGGACTTAAGGGCAAATATAAGATTGTTGGGCAAGTAGGTATAGGACTCATTGTAGGTCTTGTGCTGTGGATGTCACCTGACGTAAAAATGAATGAAAATATTGCTATTGAACGCCAAGGACAAGAAACAGTTGTAAAGCATCTTACAGAAGCTCACAAATCTCTAAAGACAACTATTCCGTTTGTAAAGGAACACAATCTCAGCTATAGTGACATTATGAGTTTCTGTGGCAAGCACAAAGTGGCAGCAGGTTGGATACTTTTTGTCATTATGACAATTGTAGTAGTTACAGCTGTCAGCAATGGTGCAAATCTTAATGATGGCATGGATGGCATGTGTGCCGGTAATTCGGCAATAATAGGTGTGGCTATCGGTATATTAGCATACGTGAGCAGCCATATACAATTTGCGGCATACCTAAATATAATGTATATTCCTGGTTCCGAAGAACTTGTTGTGTTCATGTGTGCATTCGTAGGAGCTTTAATTGGATTTTTATGGTACAATTCATATCCTGCACAAGTATTCATGGGAGACACAGGTTCACTTACTATAGGAGGTATTATCGCAGTAAGTGCTATAATAATTCATAAGGAACTACTTTTGCCAATACTTTGCGGCATATTCTTCGTGGAGAGTCTTAGCGTAATTATTCAGGTATATTATTATAAGTTGGGTAAGCGCAAGGGCATAAAGCAACGTGTATTTAAGCGAACCCCTATACATGATAATTTCAGAGTCACCGACGATCAGCTGGATACTGATTGTAAATATCTTATAAAAGTGCCTCATGGTGCCAAACATGAATCAAAAATAACGATACGCTTCTGGATAATTACTATCATCCTCGCAGCGCTGACAATAATAACCCTTAAGATAAGATAAGGAAAATGAGTAGAATAGTAATACTTGGAGCCGGCGAGAGCGGTGCCGGAGCTGCCGTTTTGGCAAAGAAAGAAGGTTTTGACGTATTCGTTTCAGATATGTCTGCTATCAAGGATAAATACAAAAATTTACTTGATGCTCACGATATTTCTTGGGAAGAAGGTCAACACACTGAGGAAAAAATTCTGAATGCTGACGAGATTATAAAGAGTCCCGGCATACCGAATGAAGCTCCAATGATTAAGAAAATCATTGCCAAAGGTATTCATATAATAAGTGAAATTGAGTTTGCTGGCAGATATACAAATTCAAAAATGGTATGTATTACTGGGAGTAATGGGAAAACGACAACAACTTCACTAATATACCATATATTTAAAGAGGCTGGATATGATGTGGGATTGGCTGGTAACATTGGCAAGAGCTTAGCACTACAAGTTGCAGAAGATCCGCACAAATATTATATCATTGAGTTGAGCAGTTTCCAACTTGACAACATGTATAACTTCCGTGCAAATATTGCTATTCTACTTAACATAACTCCAGACCATCTGGATCGATACGACAATAAGTTTGAAAACTATGCAGATGCCAAGATGCGCATTATACAGAACCAGACAGCTGAAGATAGTTTCATATATTGGAATGACGATCCTACTATTAAAAAAGAGCTTGAAAAGTTTCAAATCAAGTCTGTGGCATGTCCTTTCTCTGAGATTAAAGAAAAAGGCTCTATCGGTTACATAGAAGATGGAGAATATAAATTGGAATATCCAATACCATTTAATATGGAGCAAGAAGAGCTATCTCTCACGGGCAAACATAATATATACAATAGTCTTGCAGCTGGATTGGCAACCAATATTGTGGGTGTAAAGAAAGATGTTATCCGTAAGAGTCTAGGCAATTTCCAAGGTGTAGAGCATCGTCTTGAAAAGGTTTGTAAAGTTAGGGGAGTTATGTATATTAACGACTCTAAAGCAACAAACGTAGATGCGTGCTGGTATGCTCTTGAAAGTATGAAAACGCCAACCATTCTTATCCTTGGTGGTAAAGACAAAGGTAACGACTACAACCAAATTAAGAACTTGGTTAAAGAGAAATGTGTTGGATTAGTATACCTTGGTGCTGACAACAAAAAACTACATGATAACTTCGATTCATTAGGAATACCAGTCAAGGATACTCACAATATGAAAGATTGCGTTGCTGCGTGTTATGAGATGGCTAAGACGGGAGACACAGTTCTTCTAAGTCCATGCTGTGCAAGCTTTGATTTGTTTAAGAACATGGAAGATCGCGGAGAACAATTCAAAAATTTGGTAAGAAATTTATAATTATAAGATTCTATAGAATAATATTCTATCAATAAAGAAAAATGAATAATAAGACTCTTGGCAACATATTTAAAGGTGATAAGGTGATATGGATGATTTTTTTCTTCCTTTGTATTATCAGTGTCGTTGAAGTTTTTTCGGCCTCATCAGAATTAACTTACAAGGGCGGAAGCTATCTATCCCCACTTATCAAGCACATAGGAATTCTCATTATGGGTGTTTTCTGTATGGTTGTCACATTAAACGTGAAATGTAAGTATTTTAAGATATTGACACCTTTCATGCTTATTATTTCATTTTTCACACTGATATGGGTATTCGTTGCGGGACAATCCACAAACGGTGCGCAACGATGGATTAGTTTTATTGGCATTCAATTTCAACCTTCAGAAATAGCGAAAGGCACAATGGTTCTTGCCACGGCTCAGATACTCAGTGCGCTACAAACTGATCATGGAGCAGATAAAAATGCATTTAAATATATATTATGTGTCTGTGCTATTATCATACCATTAATTGGATTAGAAAACCTGTCTACAGCAGCATTATTGAGCCTTGTAATTCTATTGATGATGATTATAGGACGCGTTCCAGGAAAACAGATTGGTAAACTAATGGGAATTACGACCTTGATTATTGTCATAATTTTTGCATTAGTGATGATTATGGGAGAGGACAAGCCAGAGGGGAATACCAAAGAAAATCTTACTGAACAGCTAGAGAAAAAGCCAAAAGAAGAAGAAGGACTTATCTCAAGAGTATTCCACCGAGCCGATACTTGGAAATCGCGTATTGATAAATTTATGTCTAACAAAGAACTTTCGCCGGATGAAGTTGACTTAGACAAAGATGCCCAAGTAGCACATGCAAATATTGCTATTGCATCTTCAAATGTAATTGGCAAAGGCCCAGGAAACAGTGTCGAAAGAGATTTTCTTTCTCAGGCTTTTTCAGACTTCATTTATGCCATAATAATAGAAGAATTGGGAATAGAGGGTGCTACATTCGTAGCATTCCTATATATAATGCTATTATTCAGAACTGGACGAATAGCAAATAGGTGTGAGAATAATTTCCCTGCGTTATTGGCAATGGGATTGGCACTTCTTCTTGTCACACAAGCACTATTCAACATGTGCGTAGCTGTAGGCCTTGCACCAGTAACAGGTCAACCGCTACCACTTATCAGTAAAGGAGGTACATCAACAATGATAAACTGTATCTATGTAGGTGTTATTCTAAGTGTAAGCCGATCAGCTAAGACAAAACCTGAAACTGCAGAAACAACAGATAATACAACTGTATAAAAACGTAAAAAGAACTGTTTAACAATAAATAGACTGCAAAATGGCAAAAAAATAAAAAATTTGATTAATTTTGCAATATAATAGAAATTTATAAGAAATGGACAAGGATTTAAGAATCATAATCAGTGGCGGAGGAACAGGAGGGCACATCTTTCCTGCAATATCAATAGCAAATGCTATCAAAGCTAAACGTCCAGATGCTAAGATACTCTTCGTAGGAGCTCTTGGTAGAATGGAAATGCAGCGCGTCCCTGCGGCTGGATATGAAATTAAAGGATTACCAATATGTGGTTTTGATCGCAAGCACTTATTAAAGAACTTCGTTGTGCTCCTAAAAATTTGGGAGAGCCAGCGCAAGGCAAAGAAAATCATTAAAGATTTCAAACCTATGGCTGCTGTTGGCGTTGGTGGATATGCAAGTGGTCCAACACTAAACGTATGCGCAAGTAAAGGTATCCCTTGCCTAATTCAAGAACAGAATTCTTATGCTGGAGTGACAAACAAACTTCTCTCCAAAAAAGCAGATAAGATATGCGTTGCCTATGATGGTATGGAACGTTTTTTCCCAGTTGAAAAGATCATTATGACAGGAAATCCTGTTAGACAGAATGTATTGGAAACTACGATTTCAAAAGAAGAAGCTCGCAAACAGTTCGGATTGGATCCTGAAAAGAAGACTATACTTCTTGTCGGTGGAAGCCTAGGCGCACGTACTGTAAACGAAAGCATTCTGCAGCATCTAGATGTAGTAGAGAATAGCGGAGTACAGTTCATTTGGCAAACAGGTAAATATTATAATACTTCAATAATGCAGCAGTTGGAAGGCAAGAACTTACCTATGCTGAAAGTTACAGACTTTATTAGCGATATGGGAGCAGCATATAAAGCTGCCGACTTGGTAATAAGCCGTGCTGGAGCTAGTAGTATTAGCGAGTTCTGTCTGATTGGCAAACCAGTTATTCTTGTTCCATCACCAAACGTGGCAGAAGATCACCAGACCAAAAATGCCATGGCATTGGTCAACAAGGATGCAGCAATGTTTATAAAAGACTCCGAAGCAGCAGACAAACTTCTTCAGATAGCTGTAGACACAGTAAAAGATGAAGATAAAATTAATTCTCTTAGTGAGAATATTAAAAAACTTGGATTGACAAACTCTGCCGACGTAATTGCCGACGAGATTATAAAATTAGCAACAAGATAATGGAATTAAAAGATATTAAAGCTGTATATTTTATTGGTGCCGGTGGCATTGGAATGAGTGCCATCGCAAGATATTTTATAAACAAAGGTCTGGTAGTAGCAGGTTATGACAAGACTCCATCTGAACTAACACATCAGTTGGAAAAAGAAGGTATGCTCGTTCACTATGATGAAAGTGTTGAGGATATCCCACATGCATGCAAGGACGCAAAATCGACTCTGATTATCTATACGCCAGCTATACCTGCAGAACACAAAGAACTAGTATTCTTCAGAAATGGTGGATTTGAAATTCAGAAACGTGCACAGGTTCTTGGAACTTTGACACGAAGCCATAAAGGACTTTGCTTTGCTGGCACTCATGGTAAGACAACTACATCAACAATGTGTGCACATATCATGCATCAAAGTCATCTTGATTGCAATGCTTTTCTTGGTGGAATATCAAAGAACTATGGAACAAATTATATTCTATCAGACAATAGCGATTACGTAGTTATTGAAGCTGATGAATTTGATCGCAGTTTCCATTGGCTTAGTCCTTGGATGAGTGTTATCACAGCTACAGATCCTGACCATTTAGATATCTATGGAACAAAAGAGGCATATCTTGATAGCTTTCGTCATTACACAGAATTAATACGCGAAGGTGGCGCTCTCATCATACATAAGAATCTTGAGATGATCCCAAATGTCAGCGATGGAGTAAAAGTCTATGAGTACAGCCGCGAGGAAGGTAACTTCCATGCAGAGAACATAAAAATAGATAATGGAGAAATCTCTTTCGATTTTATTTCTCCTATCGAAAACATAAAGGATGTAAAATTAGGACAACCTATTCCTATTAACATAGAGAACGGTATTGCCGCTATGGCTATGGCACAGCTGAATGGATGTAATGCTGAAGAAATAAAGTACGGTATGCAGACTTATGAAGGTGTAGATCGTCGCTTTGATTTCAAAATTAAGAACTCAAAGCATGTATTACTGTCAGACTATGGGCATCACCCAAAGGAAATTTTACAAAGTGCAAAGAGCTTAAAAGAACTTTTCAAGGGAAGAAAAATATCAGCTATATTCCAACCTCATTTATATACTCGTACACGCGATTTTTATAAAGATTTCGCTGACGCACTGAGCAACTTCGATGAGGTGATTCTAACCGAAATATATCCTGCTCGTGAACAGCCTATTCCTGGTATCACTAGTGAGATTATATATGATAATTTAAAAGATGGTGTTGAAAAGGACATGATAAAGAAAGATGACGTACTAAACTATGTGAACAGTCGTGATTTCGACGTGTTAGTAGTTTTGGGTGCTGGAAACCTTGACAATTATGTTCCACAAATAGCAAAGATTATCGAGAGCAAATAGTTTCAATAGTCACGAATGCGCATAAACTGGAAAAAAATATTAATTATAACATTAGACTCTGCTCTAGCAATTTATCTGATGTTTGCTTTCACCGCCTTCAACAAGCCGGATGAAAAGACTAAGTTATGCACAAAAGTGAATATAAATATTCAAGACGAAGCTACAAACGGTTTTATTGATACACATGAGATTAAGAACCGTTTGAGAAAAGGTAATATATATCCGCTCAAAATGCCTTTGGATGATGTAAATTCACGCAAAATAGAGGAGACGTTAAAATCTAGTCCTTTTGTAAAAACTGCCGAATGTTACAAGACACAGGATGGTCAAGTGTGTATTACTCTGACTCAAAGAATGCCTGTGGTGAGAATAAAGTCTGATAGAGGTGACGATTATTATCTAGATGATAACGATTGCATAATGCCTAATTCGCATTACACATCTGACCTCATAATCGCGACAGGACATATTACAAAATGGTTTGCCACTAATTACATTTCCCCTCTAAGCAAAACACTTATGGAAAACGACTTATGGAAAAACCAGATTGAGCAGATCAATGTAATGCCTGATTTAGGTATAGAACTTGTACCCAGAGTGGGCAATCATATTGTATATATCGGTCAACTACCTTACTGCAAATATAAAAAGCTGAAGAATAAAATCGTATCTGATTTTGTAAACAAAAAGATGAACCGTTTGGAGAAATTCTACAAGTATGGCCTTTCACAAGCTGGTTGGAATAAATACAGTTACATAAATCTAGAATTTGACAATCAGATAATATGCAAAAAGGTCTTCAAAGAAAAGAAAGATGACAAGAGCATAGAAAGCGCACTTGCTGTAAGCGACAATATTGGGGGAATACCAGTAAAGTCACAGGAGGTAAGTAAAACAGGAAATCTATCACCAGAAAAAGGTAATAAGCCTGAAGCCAACAAGACAACTTCGTCAAAGAAGGAATTAAGTGGAAATACAGCAAACAAGAAGGTAAATAACAAAACAAGAATTTGAATTGATAAAGATATAAAGCATGGCAGAATTTATTGTTGCTATTGAACTGGGATCAACTAAGATTACCGGTATCGCTGGAAAGAAAAACCTTGACGGCAGCATTACGGTGTTGGCTGTTGTCAAGGAAGATTCCACACAATGCATTCGCAAAGGTGTGGTATATAACATAGATAAGACCGTACAGTGTCTCACTAATATCATAACTAGGCTTAAGACTATTCTTAAGAGTGATATAGCACATGTTTATGTTGGTGTGGGAGGACAATCTATACGTAGTGTCAAAAACGTTATAGTAAAAGACCTGCCAGTAGACACAATCGTTACCCAAGAAATGGTTAACGAACTCATGGATGCCAATCGTGCCATGAGTTATCCTGACATGGAAATACTTGAGGCTGCTACTCAAGAATACAAAGTAGACCAGCAATATCAACTTGATCCTATTGGCATACAGTGCAACAGACTAGAAGGTAACTATCTTAATATTCTTTGGCACAAAACATTCTACCGCAATCTAAACAAGTGTTTTGATTTGGCAGGCATAGCAATCGCTGAAATGTATCTCGCTCCAATGGTACTAGCAGATAGTGTTCTTAGCGAGGCGGAGAAAAGATCCGGCAGTGTTCTTGTAGACCTTGGAGCAGAAAGCACTACTGTTTCAGTTTACTATAAGAACATACTTCGCCACTTGGCAATCATCCCTCTAGGCGGAAACAATATAACAAAAGATATCGCTTCTTTGCAGATCGAAGAATCAGATGCAGAGAAGATGAAAATAAAATATGCTAGCGCATACACAGACAACAGTGACATAGACAACAATCTGATGTTACCGATTGACTTAGATAGACAGATTGAGAATCGTAAGTTCATAGAGATTATAGAAGCACGTCTTGAAGAAATTATTGAAAATGTATGGTTTCAGGTTCCAGCTGAATATGCAAACAACCTTTTAGGAGGATTAATCCTTACGGGCGGTGGTTCGAATATGAAAAATATCGAAACGGCATTCCGCAACCATACCCGAATTGACAAAATTAGAATCGCCAAATTTGTATCACTAACTATCAATTCAACAAATGAGGATATAAATGCTCACGATGGTAAAATGAATACAATTCTGGGTATTCTTGCTAAAGGCGATATGAACTGTGCAGGAACAGAAATCAAGGCAGACCTTTTCAGTAGCACTGCTGAAAACAAACCTGCAATGACTACAGCCGACATACATAACAAACCTCGAACTCTCACAGAAACAACAGGAAGTGGAGTTGTTAGAACTGAAGCTGAAAAGATAAAGGCCGAAGAGGAAGAAAAGAAAAAGAGAGAAGCTGAAATTGAGGCTGAAATAAAAGCCAAAGAATTGGAAGAAGAGCGTAAAAAGAAAAAAGAAGCCAGCACTATCCACAAGACTATAAAGGGATTGAAAGGATTCTTCCAAAAGATGATATCTGAAGACGAGTAATTCTCTTCTGATAATAATTTAAGTTTCACATTTTAAATTAGACAACATGGCTGATAATAATAGCAAACCTTCAATATTGGATTTCGGTGAACCGAAAGAAAACAGTATCATCAAAGTTATTGGTGTTGGTGGTGGTGGCGGTAACGCTGTAAACCATATGTATCGTGAAGGCATTCACGACGTATCGTTTGTACTATGCAATACTGATAATCAAGCACTCAATGACTCTCCTGTCCCTGTTCATTTGCAGTTAGGAAAAGAGGGACTTGGTGCAGGAAACAAACCTGCGAAAGCTCGACAAGCAGCTGAAGAAACTATTGAAGAGCTAAAATACATGTTAAGTGATGGCACTAAAATGGCTTTTATCACTGCTGGAATGGGCGGTGGTACAGGTACAGGTGCTGCCCCTGTAATAGCAAGAGTTTCAAAAGAACTAGGCATACTTACAGTCGGTATCGTTACAATACCTTTCCGCTTTGAAGGTGACAGAAAGATTGATCAAGCTTTAGATGGAGTTGAAGAAATGTCAAAACATGTTGATGCACTCCTTGTGATCAATAATGAAAGACTTCGGGAAATATATCCTGACCTTACTGTCCTTGATGCATTCGGAAAAGCTGACGACACATTAAGTATTGCAGCAAAGAGTATTGCTGAAATCATAACAAACCATGGTTTAATAAACCTTGACTTCAATGATGTAAAAACTGTATTGAAAGAAGGCGGAGTTGCTATCATGAGTACAGGCTATGGAGAAGGAGAAGGCAGAGTCAAGAAAGCTATTGAAGATGCACTCAATTCACCATTGCTTAATGATAATGACATTTTCAACTCAAAGAAAATTCTGCTTAGTATCAACTTCTGTAATGAGAAGAATGATAATTCAGGTTTGATGATGGAGGAGATGAATGATGTCAACGACTTCATGGCAAAATTCGGAAGTGATTTTGAAATCAAATGGGGACTAGCTATTGACCCTGAACTTGGAAAGAATGTCAAGGTTACAATCCTTGCTACCGGATTTGGTATAGAAGATGTTGATGGTATGAATGGCCATCTTAAAAAACATACACAGGAGGAAGCCGACAGAATAGCACAAGAGGAAGAAAGAAGGGCTGAAAAAGAAGAAAGACGCGGTCATTACTATGGCAGCATTGGAAAGAACAATCAATACAAACGCCGTCCACATATATTCCTTTTCCGTCCTGAAGACCTTGACAACGAAGATGTAATACTTGCTGTTGAGAATACACCGACCTACAAGCGCACAAGGCAAATGCTTGATGAGATACGTAATCAAGCATCAGGTGCTCCTTCAAATAACAACGACGAGAAGAGCAATCAAGAACCTACACAAGGTATAATTAGTTTCGCATAGAACAAATAGATAGAAAAAGAAAAGCAGTCTTAATACTCAAGTATTATGGCTGCTTTTTTTATTCAGCATATTTGTACGTCTACCGATACAATTCTTTTAGTACATCATACGATTTCAGTTCGGGAAACTTAGGCACATGCAACCTATAATAAGAAAGTACGACATCAACTAATCTATTTCTTTCAATATGTGACATCTTAAAAAAATGCATGTTTGAATAATCCATCCTGCAAAAGGTTGACAATAACGAAGTGTCATCAGTCGATAAATATTCTCTATGAAAAGGCGGCATACTTATATAGCAACCACTCCTCAAATCAAAATAACAGCCTTTCTCGTAGTCATCAAGATTAGGGTAAAAACCTATAAACTTTAATAAGTGGATCATGTAAACCAAATGAAAATTAGTAAAGCCTTCACTACAACTATCCAACCACTTCAGACTATTTATTACATATCCAAACAGAGGAATATTCTTTTGTTCTCCTCTTATGGCATAAAAAGTAAATTCTGCAAGAAATAGGGATATGACCATTTTATACTGATCAAATGGCACAGAGACAAAGGGGAAAGCAATACCAACATATTTAAATTTTTGCAAACCTTGCTTTTGTCTATAGTCATATTCTACATCAAGAATAGAAAATGGTTGAAAGTATTGCTTCTTTATCTTTGCCTTAGCTGATGAAGAAATTGGTGCGACAAAAGACACGCGACCATGCTCTTCGGTAAACAAGTCCACTATAATCTTGTCCTCACCGAATTTAAAAGAATGCAATACTATGGCTCTACTCTTTATTATCATTGTCATTCAAAGTTAATGTAAAAGACCGAAAAAACAAAATTTAAAGAGAGAAATACAAAAAAAATCACTTTCTATTAAAATAATTCTGTAAATATTTGGAGGATTGGGGAAAAAGTCCTAACTTTGCACCCGCAATTTAAGCCATGGTCCCTTCGTCTATCGGTTAGGACGAGAGATTTTCATTCTCTAAAGAGCAGTTCGACTCTGCTAGGGACTACAAGTAAAAATAAAAAGTATAATTTAAGATGGCAAATCACAAATCATCAGTAAAGAGAATCCGTCAGACAAAGACAAAGACTCTGCACAATAAATATTATGCAAAGACTATGCGTAACGCAGTTCGCAAACTTCGCACACTCTCTGACAAGGATGAAGCAATTAAGCTCTACCCAGTTGTACAAAAGATGTTGGATAAGTTGGCTAAAGCTAACATTATCCACACAAACAAAGCTGCTAACATCAAATCAGGTTTAGCACTGTATATTAGCAAGCTAGGTTAATATTACCTTGTTTGTTTTTCAGTAAAGGTCGTAATTTCTTAAGGAATTACGACCTTTATTTCGTTTTGACACATCCACTTTAGAAACAAATCATTTCAAACATTCATTTTTAGCATTAATACACCTCGTTTTTTAAGTATTTTAGTGTATAAAAGTTTCGTAATATGTCTATTTTTTAGTATCTTTGCAACTAAATATTACTAATCAAAGAAATGGTAGAAAATCAAAACAACGAGGCAAGTTATTCAGCCTCGAATATTCAGGTTCTCGAGGGTCTTGAAGCTGTACGTAAGCGCCCAGCTATGTATATTGGCGACATTAGTGAAAAAGGTCTTCATCACCTTATTAACGAAACTGTCGACAACTCTATTGACGAGGCAATGGCTGGATATTGTACAGACGTTGAGATTACTATCAACGAAGACGGTTCTGTTTCCGTTGAAGATAATGGTCGCGGTATACCAGTTGATGAGCATAAGAAACTTCACAAGTCTGCTCTTGAAGTCGTAATGACTGTACTGCATGCTGGTGGTAAGTTTGACAAAGGATCATATAAAGTCAGCGGTGGTCTGCATGGTGTAGGTGTAAGTTGCGTCAACGCACTTTCTATCCACATGCTTTCGCAGGTATTCCGCAACGGAAAGATATATCAACAGGAATACGAAAAAGGCAAGCCACTTTATCCCGTTAAAGTTGTTGGTGAAACTGACAAGCGTGGTACACGCCAACAGTTTTGGCCAGATCCTACAATATTCACAACAACGACTTTTAAATGGGACCTTGTTGCGAGTCGTATGCGTGAGCTTGCATACCTTAATGCAGGTATCAAAATCATTCTTACTGATCTTCGTAAGGACGAAGAAGGAAAGACTCGTCAGGAAGTATTCCATGCCAAAGACGGTTTGAAGGAATTCGTTCGTTATGTAGACCGCCATCGTCAGCATCTTTTTGATGATGTAATCTTCCTTAAAACTGAAAAGCAAGGTACTCCTATTGAAGTAGCTATTATGTATAACACAGATTACTCTGAAAACATCCATAGCTACGTAAACAACATTAATACTATTGAAGGCGGTACTCACCTTACAGGTTTCCGTGCTGCGCTCACACGTACGTTGAAAAATTATGCAGACTCAGACTCTACAATATCAAAACAGATTGAAAAGGCAAAGATAGAGATTGCTGGTGAGGACTTCCGTGAAGGTCTTACAGCTGTTATATCAATAAAGGTTGCTGAGCCTCAGTTTGAAGGTCAGACAAAGACCAAACTTGGTAACAGCGAAGTTGCAGGTGCCGTTCAACAAGCTGTGGGTGAAGCTCTATCCAACTATCTGGAAGAACACCCAGTAGAGGCTAAAAAAATATGTGAGAAAGTAGTTCTTGCAGCTACTGCACGTATCGCAGCCCGTAAAGCTCGTGAAAGCGTACAACGCAAGAGCATTATGGGAGGAGGCGGACTTCCTGGTAAGTTGGCAGACTGTTCAAACAAAGATCCACACGAATGCGAAATATTCCTTGTCGAGGGTGATTCAGCTGGTGGCTCTGCAAAGCAGGGTCGTGACCGCTATACACAAGCCATTTTACCTCTTCGCGGTAAGATTCTTAATGTAGAAAAAGTTCAATGGCATAGAGTATTCGAAGCTGAGTCTGTAATGAATATCATTCAGAGTATTGGAGTTCGTTTTGGTGTTGAAGGCGAAGACGATCGTGAAGCTAACATTGACAAACTACGTTACGACAAGATTATAATCATGACCGATGCCGATGTCGATGGTTCTCACATCGACACTCTTATCATGACGTTATTCTATCGATTCATGCCTAAAGTCATTGAAGACGGACATCTTTACATTGCTACTCCTCCACTCTATAAGTGTACTTACAGAAAAGTCAGCGAATATTGCTACACAGAGCAACAGCGACAGGCTTTCATCGATAAATATGTTGAAGGAAAAGAAGATGACAAAGCTTTGCATACACAGCGTTACAAAGGTTTAGGTGAAATGAATCCTGATCAGCTTTGGGATACAACTATGAATCCTACATCACGCCTCCTAAAACAGGTTACAATTCAGAATGCAGCTGAAGCAGACGAAATCTTCTCCATGTTAATGGGAGATGACGTTGAACCACGCCGCGAATTTATTGAGCAAAATGCCACATACGCAAATATTGACGCTTAAAAGATAAACAAAATATATTTCAATCCCTCTCCTCCTGCAGGAGGGGGATTTTCATTAATATTCACGATTATGAAAAAGTATATACTCACATTCCTGGTAATAGCACTATCACTAACTGTGTCTGCTACCCAACTGCCTATGAGATTATGGTATAACTCTCCGGCGCAGTATTTCGAAGAGTCGTTACCAATTGGTAATGGTAAGCTTGGGGCACTTGTATATGGTAATCCTGACCAAGACATCTTATATCTCAACGACATAACTTTTTGGACAGGAAAGCCTGTTAATCTTAATGAAGGTGATGATGCTTACAAATATATTCCGCTTATACGCCAAGAATTGTTTAAAGAGAACTACAAAGAAGCAGACATACTCCAACACCTTGTTCAAGGACATAATTCAGAGAACTACCAACCACTTTCAACACTAAAGATAAATGACTACGCAAAGGGCAGTGTATCAAACTATTATCGTGAACTTGACATTGACAGTGCAATCACAAAGATAAGATATACTCGCGGCGACGTAAATTTCTATCGTGAATATTTCTCAAGTAATCCTGATAAATTGATAGCCATTCATCTAAGCGCAAGCAAGAAAGCATCAATAAATTGCGAAATCCTTCTAACCGGACAAACACCACACAAGGTAAAAGCTTCTGATAAACAGATAACCATGCTTGGAAATGCCATTGGTGATCCAAAAGAGAGTATCCATTTCTGCTCTATCCTTAAAGCAAACAATAAAGGTGGAAAGATTGAAGTTACCGATTCTACCCTTCAGATTATCAATGCAGATGAAGCAACCTTATATTTTGTAAACGAGACTAGTTTCAATGGCTTTGATAAGCATCCTGTAAACGACGGAGCAAATTATATTGAAAATGCCACTAATGATATCTGGCATACAGTAAACTACACATACCAGCAGTTCCGTGAACGTCATATTTCTGACTATAGAAAGATTTACACTAGACTTTCACTCAACCTTAACGGAGCTAAATACGATAACAAAAGAACTACCGAGCAACAGTTGAAAGACTATACCACTGATGGTGGAAACAACAAATATCTGGAAACACTTTACTTCCAATATGGTCGCTATCTGCTTATCAGCAGTTCACGCACACCTTCCGTGCCTGCCAACTTACAAGGTCTTTGGACACCGCATAAATTTTCCCCATGGCGTGGAAATTACACCGTAAACATAAATCTTGAGGAAAATTATTGGCCCGCAGAAGAAGCAAATCTATCTGAAATGGTAATGCCGTTAAACGGTTTCATTTCATCATTGGCAAAAACTGGCAAATATACTGCCAAACACTATTATGGGGTAAACCAAGGATGGTGTTCTAGTCATAATTCAGATATATGGGCTATGTCTAATCCTGTTGGAGAAAAGCAGGAAAGTCCAGAATGGAGCAATTGGAATATGGGAGGAGCATGGCTCGTAAATACCCTTTGGGAACACTATGACTTCAACAGAGATAAGAAATACCTACATGATACAGCCTATCCATTAATGAAGGGAGCAAGTGACTTTATGCTGAAATGGCTAATAGAAAACCCCAAAAAGAAAGGTGAACTGATTACAGCACCAAGCACAAGTCCTGAAAATGAATACGTAAACGACAAAGGATATCATGGTACTACATGCTATGGAGGAACAGCCGACCTAGCTATCATACGTGAACTTCTCACAAACACCCTGAAGGCTGCACAAGCACTTAATACCGACAAATCATATCAAGATACTCTTGCATCGACTATCAAACGCCTGCATCCATACACTGTAGGACACATGGGTGATATCAACGAATGGTATTATGATTGGGACGATTACGATTTCCAGCACCGTCATCAAAGCCACCTCATTGGTTTATATCCAGGACATCAGATAACAGTTACAGCCACTCCTGAACTTGCAAAAGCGGCAACACGCACTTTAGAAATAAAGGGTGACAAGACTACTGGTTGGAGTACTGGCTGGAGAATAAATTTGTGGGCACGTCTCCATCGTGCTGATATGGCTTATCATATTTTCCAAAAACTACTCACCTATGTAAGTCCTGACAACTATAAAGGTCCTGACCGCAAGCACAGCGGAGGAACATATCCAAACCTTTTTGATGCACACCCACCTTTCCAGATTGATGGCAACTTCGGAGGAATAGCTGGAGTTTGTGAAATGTTGATGCAAAGTGACGGCAACACCATACAACTTCTTCCTGCATGCCCTGCCTCATGGAAGACAGGTTCAATAAAAGGACTTAAAGCCAGAGGTGGATATATTGTAAATATGGAATGGAAAAACGGAAAGGTTATAAATGCTGAGATATTCAGTACTGTTGGCGGTACAGTTAAAGTAATATACAATAATAAAGTAAAGACCATTACACTAAGCAAAGGGAAGAAAAAGAAAATCTAATGAGAGAAATAATGATAGGTCTACTTTTAATGATATCCTATGGTATAAGTGCACAAACTCTTATGCCAAAATGGATATCATACCCAGAAGTTGACTCTACATCACAGATTTGGTTCAGGCAGACATATATAAATAATCAACGCCCGGAATTAGCCAACATCAGTATAACGACAACAGGGCAGATTGAGCTCTGTGTAAACGGATATAATGTGTCAACAGACACACGACTGCCTTTCCGTACATATAGCGAAAACGACGAACCTATACGCATGACATTCAATGTAACAAGGTTTCTTCGTCCTGACAGCAATACAATAGCGGTATGGTACAGTCCTTCATATCCCCACGTTCAATCTCAACAAATTTCTCTCAACTATTACGGAGCAATGTCAGATGGCGAACAGTTTTCCTACAACGCTAATGACGATTGGCTCTGTAGAAAAGCGAATATTTCATTAACAACTGATGGTGAAGAAGAATTTATTTCACCATCAAATGATGCTGTTTGGAATTCTTCTGAATACGAACCAGCATGCTGGATAAGTGCAAAGCTGCAATACAAAGATAAAACAAGTTCGATTTCTGATTACGCATCATTCTACAACTCTCGACGTGTCACGAGAATAATACGACCCGAATGCCAAAGGATTGGCAGAGACTCCATTGTATATTGTTTCAATCCTGCATTTCAAGGCTACGTACGCATCACGCTACGTGGAGCAAAGAAAGGCGAAAAATTAGATATCGGAGGACTCAAATACACATGCAATGGAGATCTTGATGAACAGGCATACAGAAAATTCACAGATAAATATTGCGATTACATTATTATCTGTGGCGATAAGAAATTCAGAAGAAGCCAAATACAAAGTGTGGAAGGAATCGAAATAAATACTTATTTTCACGCTAATTGGTTATATTGATGCATTATTTTTAAATAAAAGATAGCTAAGAATTCCATTTTTTGCATTACCTTTGTAAAATGAGTTCACTAAGTAGAGAAATTACGATAGCATCAACATTGGAATTGCACCAAAGCAGTCACATTGATGAAGACTTACTGCTGATTGATTCCTTAGCTGATTTGCCATTCCCAGACGAGCCCAAAAGAATGGGTTGTCTGCTAATAGCACTGTGCACAAAAGGCGAGGCTAGATACACAGTAGATACAGTAGAATACTTCGTCCATCCAAATGATATGCTTATAGTCAGCCCTGGACAAGTTGCAAACAACTATCTACTAAGTCCTGATTGTGATGGTATAGGAATACTTGCGTCTGACAAATTCTTCAGAGAGATTATTTCTAATATCCATGAACTTTCGTCGCTCTTTTTGTTTTCAAAAAATAATCCTGTATGCGGACTTCATAATGATGAGTCAGAAATGCTACAGAAATACTATCGCCTACTTAAAGAAAAAGTAGATCTTCAGGATCACCATTTCCGCGTTGAGACCGTAAAGTCTTTACTACAGACTGTTATTTATGATATCAGTAATACGATTTATCGTATACAAAATAATGATAGTCGCAAACGTACAAGAGGAGAGAATATTTTCTTTGACTATATCAACCTTGTAGAGCATAATTTCAGAAATGAACGACGTGTAAGTTGGTATGCTAAACAACTAAATATCACAGCCAAATATCTTTCAGAAACAGTTAAGTCCATAAGTCATCGTACTCCCAATGAGTGGATAGACTATTATGTAACTTTAGAAATTCGAGTACTTCTTAAGAATACATCAAAAAGCATTAAAGAAATATCTTTGATTTTAAATTTTCCTAATCAAAGTTTTCTTGGAAAATATTTCAAAGAACACGTAGGCATGTCACCTACACAATACAGGCGTAGCTGATATAATTGTCAGCTACATCTTTTTCAATTGTTCCGCCACCTCACATAATTCGGCATACCATTCTGCACCAAAACGACGTGTAAGAGGTCCTTCAAGAAACTTGTAAACAGGAAGATTAAGTTCTCTACCTTTTACCACAGCATCCTTGCACACATCCCAACGGTTATAATTTATTCCTACAGTGCCATTTTTAAACTCCTTAACCCTTATAGGATAAAGTGCACACGATATAGGCTTCACAAAATCTGTTTTTTTAGCACGATAAGCTCTTTCTAATGCACATAAACAGCACCCGTTCTCATAGCAAGTAAAAACACAATCCTTTCCATTTACGATACTCGTCACCAAGTCTCCTTCCTGGTCAACATACGCAACTCCTTGCTTGTCCACAATAGCTTGGGCAGATGCGCTCATGTCTTTCCACACTGTGTCTAGCGAATCCTCAATCCCCCCTATCTCATCAAGAGTAACTGGGGCACCAGCATCTCCTTCAACACAGCATTGACCTTTACACTTATCAAGATCACAACAAAAATTTTCTGTGAATATATCGGGAGAAACCAATACGTTTCCCACCTGAACTATATGTAAATCATCCATAGATTTAAACCGTTATCCGAATATTTGCGAATATCACCATTCCACAGGAGTCTCTCCCCTACTTACTAGATATTCATTACATTTTGAAAACTGATGGTTACCAAACCATCCACCACGATTGGCTGATAGTGGAGACGGATGCACACATTCCAATACAAAATGTTTGCTATTATCAATAAGATATTTCTTTCCACGAGCAAAACCACCCCAAAGCATAAACACCAATCCTTCACGATTGTCGCTAAGAGCCTTTATAGCCGCATCAGTAAATTCCGTCCAGCCAAGTCGCTGATGACTATTCGCCATGTGAGCTTTTACAGTCAGCGTTGCATTAAGCAGCAACACTCCTTGGTCCACCCATCTTGTCAGATCTCCAGTTTTCGGCATAGGCTTTCCTAGGTCCATCTGGATCTCCTTAAAAATATTAATAAGTGAAGGTGGCATAACAACGCCATCAGGAACAGAAAAGCTCAATCCCATAGCCTGACCAGGTTCATGATATGGATCCTGACCTATTATCACCACCTTCACTTTATCGAATGGGCAAAGATTGAAGGCATTGAATATCAAATGTCCAGGAGGATAACATTCTCCATGCAGATATTCATCACGTACCATTGATGTGAGATTAACAAAATACTGCTTGTCAAACTCTTCACCAAGATACTTTCTCCAACTTTCTTCAATCTTTACATCCATAATAACAATTACTTATTGTCAGAAATAAGATTTTCACCAGTCATATCTGAAGGCTGTTCCATTCCCATTATATGAAGAAGAGAAGGAGCAACATCCGCAAGACGACCGTCCTTTACAGTTGCAGAATTATTATCTGTAACATAAATGAAAGGAACTGGGTTCAGAGAGTGCGCTGTGTTTGGAGTACCATCCTCGTTTATCGCATTATCAGCATTACCATGGTCTGCGATAATCACAGCCTCATAGTCATTAGCCTTTGCAGCCTCAACAACCTCTTTCACACAGTTGTCTACCGCCCATACAGCCTTAGCAATTGCATTGTATATACCAGTGTGGCCTACCATATCACCATTTGCGAAGTTTACAACAATAAAGTCATACTTGCTCTCATTGATAGCAGCAACCAATTTATCCTTAACTTCAAAAGCACTCATCTCTGGCTTCAAGTCATAAGTAGCAACCTTTGGAGAAGGAACCAAGATTCTGTCCTCACCCTCGTATGGAGTCTCGCGACCACCATTAAAGAAGAATGTTACATGAGCATACTTTTCAGTCTCTGCTGTGTGAAGTTGCTTCTTACCGCTTTTAGAAAGATATTCACCAAGAGTATCCTCAACATTTTCCTTAGGGAATAAAATGTGAACACCCTTGAAACTTGAATCATAAGGAGTCATGCAATAATACTGCAAGTTCTTTACGGTCTGCATACCCTCTTCAGGCATATCCTGCTGAGTAAGAACCTGTGTTAATTCCTTTGCACGGTCGTTACGGTAGTTGATGAAGATAACAACATCACCATCGCTGATAGTTCCGTCAACCTTAGAGTTATTGATAGCCTTGATAAACTCGTCAGTTACGCCCTCGTCATAACTTTCCTGCATAGCCTTAACCATATCGTCAGACTGCTTACCCTCACCTTTTACTAGCAAGTCATAAGCCTCTTTAACACGGTTCCAACGCTTATCACGGTCCATAGCATAAAAACGACCAATAACACTTGCGATGTGAGCGCCATTGTTTTTACAACAATTATCAACCTGCTCAATAAATCCTTTACCGCTCTTTGGATCAGTATCGCGACCATCCATAAAACAGTGAACATATACATCTTTCAGATTGTATTCCTTGCCAATCTCTATCAACTTATAAAGATGATCAAGAGAAGAGTGTACACCACCAGAACTAGTAAGACCCATCAAATGAAGCTTCTTACCTGTCTTCTGTGCGTAGCTATATGCGTTTATAATTTCTTTATTCTTTAGAATGTCACCACTTTGACAAGCCTTGTTAATCTTAACAAGATCCTGATAAACAATACGACCTGCGCCAATATTAAGGTGACCTACTTCAGAGTTACCCATCTGTCCCTCTGGCAGACCAACATCTTCACCTGAAGTCTGTAGCTGAGAGTGTGCAGAAACTGCTGTAAGATAATCAAGATAAGGAGTTGGGGTATTATAAATAACGTCACCCTTACCATGTTTGCCGATTCCCCATCCATCGAGAATCATCAATAAAGCTTTCTTTGCCATAAAATATAATAAACTTAAAATTCGAATTTCAAATGCAAAAATACGAATAAGGAGTGAATTACCAAAAATATATTTCATATATTTGCAGCCGAAAACAAAATTAAAATTAATATTATCTATGTTAGAAAGAGATTACATCATGCGCCTTATACAAGAGTTTATGGCAGCACTTGAGAGAATGTTGGAGAAACCAGAAATTGAAGCTAGACGCAAGGAGATACAAACTCTTTACGATAAATACGTTGGTCCTTATACTTTTTATCATACTGCAACAGTAGACGAAGCACTTGATGCTCTTGCTGGAGTTGATGAAGAACACAGAATTGGCAAGATTGAGATGCTTGCTGAACTATGTTACAGTGAGGCACGCATGTATTCAAAGCCTGAATCAGATCTACTTCTTGACAAAGCCTACAAACTTTTTGATTATCTTGAGCACAACAGCGGAACTTTCTCTTTTGACCGCAGAAACAAGATGAACTTCATTATGAGTCAAAAAGTTAGCATTTAATTACTATTTTAGTGACTCTTAATGCAAGAGTAAGGGTGTCTTCCCTGCGTTTTTGTTTTATTTAGCTACGAAGCTACGGCATCTCTCGCAAAGCCTATAAACAGAAGGGTAACGAAACGTAGCTTATAGAATTTAGCTACGGCAAGCTACGTTCTAGCTACGTCTACTTGTGCTGTTTTAACGATGAAATGTATTCTATGAGTGAATTTGTCAAAGAAACGTCAGCTGCAGCAGAAGAACTGAGGATGTTTAAATTGATGCTGTAAACGAAAGCAGAATTATCAAGCTTGTTTAAATATTCTGCTGAATTCCGCTGAATTCTCGGCAAAGATACAGCAAAAATTTTGTCCATGCAATCAGATTTAGGTTAGCCTGTTAGCCAAAGTTTAAACTACTGGGTGCTATACATCATAATACACGTGCGCACGTATGCGCATACTCTGGGTTTTTCGTAAAAACAAGTGTCGAAGTGTCTATCCATTGAGCCTCAATTTGTTAGAATACTTTTCAAGTGGTATTAAGTGTCGGCTATTTGTCGGTAAAATATGAGGGAGGTTTTTCTTCATTTCGCATTGCGTTTTACGAAGAATTACGAGGCGTTTTGCGATGTTTTGCATTGCGTTTTACGTTATATTGCATTGCGTTTTACGAAGTAATAGGAGGCGAAACATCGTAGGAACGTTTGCATTTCTATATGGAACTAGTTGTGTTTCTATATAGAAACGCATGTAAAATCCGATATTTGACCGTCAAATCACCGTCACTTTATTTAATCAAATTCGTCGATAAAATAGTGATATTCATTATGTTGACACTTCGACACTTATGTTTTTCAAAACCCTAAGTGTGCGCGTGTGTGTACGTACATTATATATGCACAGAAATAGTAACGTAGCTAAGACGTAGCTCATCGAAGCTAAATTGACCTAGCTACGTATCGTTTTTCCCAGTGTTTATAGGCATTGCAAGAGATGCCGTAGCTACGTAGCTAAAAACACTAAAAAATGCAGAGAAGACAGCCAAAATGTACAAAAATTAAATTACCACAAAGGAATCTAGACTCAAACATTTTTATCCCGTTAATGTCACCCACCCCGCAAATAAGAAAGTTATGGCATTAAAAAACTTTTTCTGGTTAAGAGTTGTGCCCTTAGCCAGAAAAGGTTGCTATTAAATAAGTTGTTTGAACTTATCAGATTTTTTGTCAGATTGGTCAAAGAAATTACATCATCATCAGAGTTTCATAATTTTTTGTCCTTGTAAGGTCACTGATATAGAACAAATCTACAATCCACCAGATACCTAATCCTCCACATGTCAAGAGCTTTAATATTCCTAGTCCTACATCACCTACATATATTCTGTCTACCCCATAGGCACCAACAAGAATAGATAAAATCAAAGCTATAGTTGGATCCTTCATCTGAGCTAGATATGCACAGGCAAAGCTGTAATCCAAGTTATCTAACTTATCGTTAACTTCATTAATGGCAGTTACTGGAAATCTATTGCTATAGAGTGCCATCAACTGAGTTTTTTGGTCTGCTTCCATTTGTTATATTGTTATAATATTATATTTTTAGAATATTCCTAATTATAAGCCATAGGAAGAATGTTATGATATAAAACCATACGACATATCTGTTTTCAATAATATCAGAAAGTCTTTCCTTCGCCTTTCCTTGTGGCATTATCCATGCAATGGCAAATAGGGACGCATAGGGCAATGAATATGCCAAATAGTAATTATAAGCTATCGCCTCGTGCCAATGTCCATGAAGCATCGAATAGATAAAACGCTGTATTCCACAACCAGGACAACTAAGCCCCGTAATCAACTTAAAAGGGCATTTTGGCATAAACCAATAGCTGCAAGGATTGAGAAAATAAAGTCCCAATAAAACTACAGCCAAAATGATTATTACGATGCCAAGATTTCTCAATATATTATCAAAGTAATGATTATCTCGTTAGAGAATGACATGCAAGGTTAAACAATAAATATATTATAGATACGACCAATCCTGTAGCTATACCAATATAGCTCCACTTTTTAGCCTCATCAGCAGAAGCCTGCGCAGCCGCATATTGTTTCAGTATAAAAAGATTATTTACCTGACTTGCCTTTATTATGGCTACAATACCAAAAGGAAGGCAACAGCATATTGTTGTTAAAATAGCTAACACAAGATTATTAGCTGGTTTTACGATTACATGCTCTTGTGAATTTTCATGTTCTGTGGTCTGTTCAACTACATGCTCGTTTGAATCAAAATTTTGTTCCATATTATTACAATTAGTTTAGTCGTTAATCAATAAGTAAATCATTTTTAATATGTATTTCTCATTGTTAGTTTGCAAATATAAGCAAAATATTCAATAATACCAATAAAAATATTGTAAACATTTAACAACACCATATTATAAATCAGAAACAGCTCGTTTTTGCAAGATATATATACTATCTAAAAATACTATTCATTGCTTTGTCTGTCAGTATGTTAACGCATATACTATCAAACATGCTACATCTGTTAATAATATATGTATCATTGGTTATAAATACTAACAAATAGCATATTCAAATTTGGTATATGAAATAAATAATACTATATTTGCACTGCTAAACAACAAAATACCTTAAAATGAAAAAAATCATTATAGGCTGCACAGCCTTATTATTATCAACGACAATGATTGCACAAAATGCACCTCAACTCAATGCTAAGAACATTGACAGCGTGATTAAGGCTATGACTCTTGAAGAAAAAGCTCAACTTCTCGTAGGTGGAGGCAACGATGGCTTCGTTGGATCAGGTTCCATGCTTGGACACCAAAAGAAAATTGTAGCAGGAGCTGCAGGAATTACTGTTGCCATTCCAAGACTTGGCATTCCTGCAACAGTTGTTGCTGATGGACCAGCTGGAGTCCACATCGACTCACACCGCGGAGGTACTACTCAAACTTTCTATGCTACAGGATTTCCGGTTGGTACTTGTCTAGCTTCAACTTGGAATACTTCACTTGTATATAATGTTGGTAGAGCCATGGGTAACGAGGCTCTGGAATATGGAGTAGACGTTATTCTTGGTCCAGGAATGAACTTACAAAGAAGTCCTCTCTGTGGACGTAACTTTGAATACTATAGTGAAGATCCTATCGTGACTGGTACTATTGGTACTGCTATGGTTAATGGAATACAGAGTCAAGGCATAGGCGTGAGCGCAAAACACTTCGCTGTCAACTCCCAAGAGAGTGATCGTACGCGTGTTGATGAAAGAGTTTCTCAACGTGCGCTGCGTGAACTTTATCTAAAAGGCTTTGAAATAATGGTGCGCAATAGCAATCCATGGACAGTTATGTCGTCATACAACAAGATTAACGGTTTATACGCACAAGGAAACAAGGGATTACTTACCAATGTTCTGCGCAATGACTGGGGATTTAAAGGCATTGTTATGACTGATTGGATTGGAAAGCGCAAAGACCTGCCAATAGAAAGTGAGGTAGCTGCTGGCAACGACCTTATGATGCCTGGTTATCCTGCACAGGTGGAAGATATTGTAAATGCTGTTAAAGCTGGCAAACTTGACATCAATGATGTAGACCTATGTGTGAAAAACATGCTGGAATATATTGTCAAGACACCTAGATTCAATGGCTATAAATACTCTAACAAGCCCGATCTTGAAGCTCATGCACAGATTACTCGCCAAGCCTCAACAGAAGGAATGGTATTGCTGAAGAATGATGGGCACACATTGCCTCTTAAAAATATCAAGAACGTTGCTCTTTTCGGTGTAAACTCTTATGATTTTTTCAGCGGTGGTCTTGGTTCAGGATGCGTCAACGTACCTTATGTTGTGGATATGCTTAACGGGCTTAAAAATGCAGGAATAGGTACAACACCACAACTTACTGAGATTTATCAGAACTACGTGAAATATGCGACAGCAAAACTGAAAGCTGACAAAAACCCAGAAATGTGGTTCCTTGATCAGGGGCAGCCTAAACTTGACGAGATTGAAATTACAAAACGATGCATTGAGCACGAAATAAAAGGTGCCGACGCTGCTATTATTACCATTGCCAGACAAGCAGGCGAAGGCATTGACAGACAGATTGAAGGTGAATTCAATCTTACGGATAACGAAAAGAGTATGATTTCTAGAGTAAGTGATGCTTTTCACGCAGCAGGAAAACCTGTTATCGTTATCATTAACTCGGGAAGTGTGATGGAAACGACTTCTTGGCGTGATCGTGCTGATGCTATTCTTGTAGCTTGGCAACCTGGAGAAGAAGGAGGAAACAGCGTAGCTGATGTTCTGACAGGTAAGGCTAATCCTTCTGGACACTTAACGATGACATGGCCGATAAGCGTAGCTGACGTACCTTCAACAAAGAATTTTCCGCAGAATCCAGACTATTATAACCTTACAGACAAAATTGCAAGCGGACAAATGAAGGGAGTTGACTATACAAACCACGAAGAGGATATATACGTAGGTTACAGATATTTCGACACATTTGGCAAGCAGGTGGCTTATCCTTTCGGTTACGGACTTAGCTATACAACTTTTGAATATGGCAAACCTACAGTAAAGGAACATGGAGACAAGATTGAAGTGTCTGTAAGCATAAAGAACACCGGAAAGGTTGCCGGTAAGGAAGTTGCTCAGGTTTATGTCACAGCAGCAAAAGGTAGCTATGAAAAACCAGCAAAAGAGTTAAAAGCTTATGCTAAAACCGACATGCTTAAAGCTGGACAAAGCCAAACTTTGAAGATGACTATCAACAAACGTGACCTTGCTAGCTTTGATGAAGCGGAAAGTCAATGGAAAGTTGATACAGGAGTTTATACGTTTAAAGTAGGCGCTAACGTTGAAGATATCAAAGGACAGGCTACACTTAACATAAAAGGATATACCGAGAAAGTAAGCGATGTGTTGAAACCTCAACATAAGCTTAATCTACTACATCAATAAATTTGGAAAGGTATTTCGGGGCACATTATGCTCCGAAATACTCTTCTAATTCTTTCATTGCACTACCCTCTTCATTCTTCAAATCCTTAATTACTTGTCCTTTTTCCAGCAACAATATTCTTGTTGATATATCAGACACGAAATTAAGATTGTGACTAGACAATATAACGGTCATGCCAAATTGATGACATGCAGTCTGTATCATCTTTGCAATATTTATCTGTGAAGAAGGGTCTAGATAATTAAATGGTTCGTCAAGAAGAAGCACCTCGGGATTAATGATCATGGCACCAATAATACCTATCTTCTGACGATTACCCTCTGAAAAATCACGAATATACTTCTTTGTGCCTAAGATTTCATCATGCATCAGTGATGAATAATTTTCAAGTCGTTGATTAATTGTTTCAGTAGGAATATTGTAAACTTTTCCTATGAATGTGAAATATTCCTCTGGGGTATAGAAATCTATCAAAAAACGCCCGTCAATAAACGAACCTGTATATTGTTTCCACTCCTCTGTTTCATTAACCTTCAAACCATTACTATAAACACAGCCTTCGTCTGCCTTGATAAGATCCAGAATAAGGCGCATCAAAGTAGTTTTTCCTGCACCATTATTTCCCACCAATCCAATTAGTTCACCTGAACCAAGAGAAAGTTGAGGTATATCCACTACTGTCTTATCACCATATATCTTTATAAGATTTTCGATCTTTATTTCCATATTCGTTTTGATTTAAATTATATTCGTTATTTGCAGAATGTCTCCATTCTCTTATATCTTATACTCATGAAGCGATTGGCTAGCGACTTGAGAACTATTCTATGCAAAAGCAGAGCTATTATTCCAAGTGAGGCCACGATAGACTCAGCTATATAAGTATTATCAATACAAAGCATAAGCGCGCCATAAATGCCCATAGGTATCAATATTACAAAACCATAGAGATTTATTGCCATATTAGCACCCTGATAGTTGAAGAACGCCGAAGAAAACAGATCTATACGTTTTGAGAAAAGACACGTTGGCATCATGATAATGTTAACGATAGCACAGAAGAAAAACGTTGCTACGAGAAGGTCTATTCCCCAATAACCCAAGAAAAGGCCTGGAATATAAGGTATAATCATCACAAGATTGATAAGCATAAGAAAATAATACTTTGTACATAACATCTCATAAATAGACATAGGCTTTGTCATGATACCATGGAAGAAATTACCCTCAACACCAAATACCCACTGTCCAAGCAACATTGATGGGAATGCCATAGCGAACATCACAATTATAGATAATCCACCAACACCAATACCTTCATGGCTGTGAAGTGACAGTGCCTGAGTATATACCTGAAATAAGAATACTATAGGAATAAATATCATCGCCTGACGAAGACGCTTTGAACGAAACACACTTATATATTCCATACTGAATAGCGATATATCACCTAGACTACGCACTTTCGAAGTATGAGTTTTCTGCTCATTATAGTGTTTTATGCTACACATATACTTATACAGGACGAATAAGAAGAGCAGCGTTATAATAATCATGCCGAAAATTGCGGCTATATCAATATTGAGTCCAACAGACACAGCATAAAAGACTGAAGCGACAATATAATATACAAGAAGTCCTATGAACAGAGGCAATTTATACTCCCATCCCTGAGCTTTACGCAGACATGTAAGCATGAGTCCATCTGTTATACTGACACAGAAAGCAAGCAAAAAGGTAAGAAATGCATATCCTATTGGCATAATGAAACACGAAATACCGAAAAGCAGCACAGGATTTACCCAATTCCAATAGTCAGCAAGGTTCATAATGATAAGGAACTTATTCCAAGAACTTTCCAAAACGGGACGTGACTTCAGGTAATCATCCATTCCAGCAGCTTCCTGCTTCATTAGCAACTTCATTAGAATGCCCATCACAGAAAAAGTCATGACCAACGGAATTGCAATTTTCTGAGTTATATCATTGTGGATATTAAAATTACCGTCCTTACGTATTTGTATGTAAGCCCCGATAATACCAGAAATAATGATTAACAGGATATACAAGAACCACCCCATTCTCTTCCAGTCGAAGGTTCTTCTTTTTTGTATCCACCAAAGATTTAAAAGTGTTTTCAACATAAAATGTGCATCTTTTTAGTGACTATTCGTTTTGTCACAAATAATAATTGATTGCAAATATAAAAAAAATCGACAAGAATATTGCCGATTTTTAAATTATTTTGATTATTCACTTTTCATTTTGATAATATTTCCATCTTTATCATAACTAAGCGGAATAACTTTCAAGCTTCGTAACCATGTTGTATCTTTGCTAGGAACACAATCGTGATGAAACAGATACCATTTTCCCTTGAACTCAGCTATACTATGATGTGTGGTCCAACCAACAACAGGCTCAAGTATCACGCCCTTATAGGTAAATGGACCATAAGGATTATCACCAACGGCATAACATAAATAATGAGTATCACCAGTACTGTAACTAAAATAATACTTGCCATTATACTTATGCATCCAACTAGCCTCAAAGAAACGATGAGGATTATCTGCTGTAAGTGGCTTGCCATTTTCATCAACAATAAGGACTGGTCGTGAAGCCTCGCTAAACTGCAAAACATCATCTGTCATCTTTGCAACACGGCTTGGCAATGGAGTTTCATTCCCTTCAGGGAGATGTTCACACTTCAATGCCTTATTATCCTTATACCATTGAAGTTGTCCACCCCAAATACCACCAAAATAACAATATACACTACCGTCTTCATCCTTGAACACGCAAGGGTCTATGCTATATGAACCACGTATAGGATCAGCTTTAGGCACAAACGGTCCTTCTGGAGTTTCTGAAACAGCAACACCTAAATGAAAGACTCCGTTATAGTCCTTAGCGGAGAATATAAGATAATACTTACCATTCTTCTCTACAACATCATTATCCCACATCTGCTTTTCAGCCCAAGGCACGTCTTTCACATCAAGTATAACACCATGATCTGTAACAGGTGCTGTCATAGGATCATCACCAAGTGACAGAACATGATAGTCTTGCATTTGGAAATGTCCGCCGTCATCATCAAAACACTCACCACTATCCCAGTCATGAGACGGGTAGATATATAGGCGACCGTTGAAAACATTGGCAGAAGGATCTGCCATATAATCCTTTGGAAATAAATATCTTGATTTCATTATTTAAAAAGTTTTATTATATCTTTTACTACAGGCTTCACTTTATATTTCCTGTCTATAAGTAGGCTATAGTTTGTACGTCCAGGAACAGGCCAACCATTAAGCCAGCTATCAGCATCGCTAACACCCCATAGGGTAACACGACTTATCTGATCTTTATGCTTAGCGTAAATATTGAAAAAAGCTAGATAACGCTCGTTGAAAAGCTTTTGAGCACTCTTAGTAAGTCCATTAACATAAGGATTAAGAGTCTTATCGTATTTAAATCTCTGACTTATATCAGCACCTCCGAAATGTTGTGGACTTGGAAGCATGTTTATATCAAGTTCTGTCATCATAACTTTTACACCACAAGCAGCAAGTGAATCTATAGAAGCTTCATAATCATTTAGATTTGGATAATCAATACCATTATGGCTCTGCATACCTACAGCGTCGATGCGACAACCTTTTGCCTTTAAATCACGTACAAGTCTACAAACAGCATCACGCTTAGCAGGCTTAGACATTGAATAATCATTATAATAAAGCTCAGCATTAGGATCAGCTTCATGCGCAAACTTGAACGCCAACTCAAAATACTCCGGACCTATTATATTATAATATGGAGTTTTACGGTAACTACCGTCATCCTCAAAAGCCTCGTTTACAACATCCCACCCTTTTATGCGCCCCTTATAGCGGCTCACAACATTTGTAATATGATGATAGAGTCTATCTATCAATACTTCACGAGTTACTGTTTTACCATCGTTATCCTTAAACATCCACCTAGGGGCTTGAGAATGCCAAACAAGGCAATGACCAGTAACGACCATATTATTATCTTCAGCGAACTTCACCGTAGCATCAGCATCACCCCATGAATAACGGTTCTCTTCAGGATGAATAGCCTCACCTTTCATGCAATTCTCTGCAACTATAGCGTTAAAGTTATCAACTATAGCACTCTTTACCTTTGGGTCCTGACTATAGATATTTCTTGTGCTCACAGCAGCACCAATAAGGAAATGTTTTCCTATTGTCTCTTTCATTGTCTGTGCCGAAACGTTAACAGTCAAGGCAAAGAATGCTACTCCCAGAATAATTTTGTTCATGATGTCTAGTCTTTGTTATTACGTTTTTCAATTTCCATATTTATATTGTCTATAACCTCATCTGTAAGTTCGTATTTCGAGATTATAAAGATTGCTAACAACAAAAGGATAGCAGGTATAATGCATACAAGCCACAATATTCCATGCTGTGCAAAAGCACTCTGACTGACTGCATTTGACTTATCAAAACCAACAAAGCTCAAAATAAGTCCAGGAACTACTCCACCAAGCGCCATACCTGCTTTATAAAATATACCAGTAAGTGCATTAACAATTCCACTTATACGGCGACCTGTTGTATACTCTCCATAAGAAATAACCTCTGGAACCAAAGCCCACATATAGCCTGTGGCAACGATGACACCGGTAGACTTGATAAACTGAGCAACATATACGATCCATATTTGACTGCGCAATGCTGGAATAACAGAAACCACATACAACAATCCCATTCCGAAAATTGCGATACCTAAAAAGACATAAAACATCTGTCTTTTTCCGATAGCTCGCTTTATGGCAGGAACCAATGGCATAAATATAAATGCTGGAGCAGAGCCCAATCCCATAAATATAGCCATTTCAGTAGGTGTACCCTGTACATTATATATCATATAATAACTTCCTGCAGAGTTGCCAATCGCCATCATGGCAAAAGCAGTGATATAGAAAAAAGCCAATATTCGTAAAGGACGATTACGCACAAACTCAACCCAGAGATCACTAACCTTTACACTCGCTGTTTCCTTTTTGTCCATAACGACACGTTCATGTGACTGAGTAAAACAAAAAACAAGGAGCACCATACCAATCAATGCATAAATAGCCATGGTAATAAACCATGCACCACCATCTTTCTTTGTATTAGTAAGACCATCAGGAGAAAGAAAGGCCACAATGATTGGAATGCCAAGAGACACGGCAAGCCCACCGAGATTTGCCATAAACATTCTGACAGAAGTAAGTATTGTAATCTCATCTGTATCACGGGTTAGACTCGCATTAAGAGCACCATAAGGTACATTAACCAACGTATAGCACATTGACATACCTACATAAGTGATATAAGCATACATCAATGAACCAGAAAATCCATTCCAGAAACATAATATGGCAAAACCAGAGAGTGGTATTCCTCCCAATACAAGATAAGAACGATATTTGCCCAATTTAGGACTATGCTTATCTACAAATGTTCCAACTAAAGGGTCCCACAGAACATCAACAAGTCTTACAATCAAGAACATTACCGCTACAGTTGCAGGATCTAGTCCAAACACATTAGTATAGAACAGCAATAAATACATACCAATAGTCTGGTATATAAGATTCTGAGCCAAATCTCCGGAACCAAAGCCTATACGCTGCAACCAGCTTAATTTATAGAATCCTTTAGATTCCTGTTTTGTCAAATTTGTATCCATTTATTATATTATTTATTTTCCTTTTATTATTTCAGCAGCATAACGCCCCATGACCTCATACCCTGAAGGATTAAGATGCAACCAGTCTGAAGAATATTCTGAGCGCAGCTTGTGAACGTCTGATGGATCACGCACCAATTGATCAAAATCAACGATTCCATCGAAGTCTTTACTCTTTCTTATCCATTCATTAACCGTCTGTCTAGCCGCTTCGTGAAAAAGGCTATACCATCCATTTCCCTTGAACGGTGTTATCGTTCCACCATATACTTTTATACCTTTCGCCTTTGCTTTTGCTGCGAGTGTCTTATAAGCCTCAATAAGTTCTACCGCAATTTGTTCACTATTTCCGTTACTGCATCCGATATCATTAGTTCCCTCAAAGATTATAAGTTTAGTGACACCATTCTGAGAAAGTATATCCCTGTCGAATCTCTGCAATGCAGGCTGGCTTATGCCACCACGCAGTACGCAGTTACCCCCGATGCCAAGATTAAGAACTCCATAAGGATTTTCGGCATTCAAGGAATTCGACATAAAATCCGTCCATCTGTTCTGCTTGTTTGTTGTTGTCCCACGACCATCAGTAATTGAATTGCCCAAAACAGCGACAACAGGAACATTATCAGCCATGACATCTATTGCAGAAATATTATACCAATGTTCTACTTTTTCAGAATTATCGAAATCAGACTTTGCATTAGCCATTCCTTTTATAATATAAGATGTTGTACGTGAACCGCGATGCGACGTAGCATTTTCTGGTGTTTGGGCACCATAACATACAGTTATAGCTAAACGCTGTCCTGATTTTAGATTATATTTTATAGGATCAGACCAGACTGTTTTTCCTGCAGGAATAGTAACTTTCTTCTTTCCAGAGAAGTTTAAGCAACGAGACGTTTTAACATCAGTTTGCCAACTATCGCCAAGAGCATTAGCTATAAATACAGAATTTATCTCAACAGGTTGTGAACTGAACTCATTAGACAGTTTTAGTCTTATTGGCGAACCTGCAAAAGATATGTGTATAATATTTCGGACAGAACACCCCGAAAGACTGTTTGCAGGCATATCACCCTTTCCTGTAAACTCAGGCGCTGTTGCCCAAGAGCCTGTCCATTTATTTTCTTGTGCATTAGATTGCTGAATATTCACAAGAGAAAACATCAACAACAATAAACCAAATATTTTTTTCATGCCATTATAACTTTTATTTTTGCAAAATTAATAAATACATTAAAAAACAAAGTAGTTTAATGTAACGAGAACATTTTGATTTGTATCATTTTTCCCATATAAACACATTTTAAGAATGAAACATTTTTGATTTTAACTGGTTTTCACTAAATTTGCAACATACACCAACAAATAACTACATGAAACGCATACACTACATTATTACATTCTTTGGTCTGTTGATAACGATAATCGTTATGGCAGATAGCAGCAGACTCTATACATCAGAAAAATTGTCAAGTAGTCTCATAAACTGTGTGACCCAAGACAAATACGGTTTTATGTGGATTGGTACCGAATATGGACTAAGCAAGTTTGACGGTTACAAATTCACTAATTATCTGCATAACAGCAAAGATACCACATCAATAGCAGATAACATTATATCATCTTTCCTCGTAGACAAAAAAGGAAGGTTGTGGATTGGATGTGCAAAGGGGCTTATGCGCTATAATTCTACTAACGATAACTTTATACAGTACCATTTCCCAGATGGAAGGAAACCGAGAATTTACGACATGATAGAAAGTAGAAACGGTGACATTCTTATGGGTACTGCAGGATTCGGACTATACTCTATTAAAAGAGGTACTGACAAGATAAAATATGAGAAGCAATATTCCACAAGAGATTCTAATATGTTCTACACACACATATTTGAAGACAGCCACGGATATATTTGGCAAGGAAGTCATTTAAGTCGATTTACACGTTTCAGTAAATATAAAGGAAAAATAAAAGTCACTAATTTTGATTCACCATGTGGGGCTCCTGTAAATTTCTACCAAGACTGGAAGAACTCTATGATGATTGTATGCATGTTTGGAATTGTAAACTATGACTACACAACTGGCAAGATAACAGATGCTGGATATAATTTCGGACCTTATAAGGGAAACATCACTATAAACTGTTCAAAATTCGATAAAAACGGCAATCTTTATATTGGAACATCAGAATGTGGAGTACTAATGGCTCCTGCAGGAAGTAGAACATTTAAAGCATTTGAAAACAATAACAGCAGTAAGTTCGACCTTAGCACGTCATGGGTGAATGCCATTTATGAAGACAAGAGCCAAAATATATGGATTGGTTGTTATAAAAAAGGATTATTTCTAATTAACAATCAGAAAATGGCTTTTAATAGTTGGAGTTTCTCTGATCAAAATTATTCAATTGGAAGCAGTGTTTCTTCACTCGCTCCCGGAAACGACGGAAGTATTCTGTGTACGGTTCAAAACAGCGGAGTTTATAAATTTGATAATGCAGGCAAGATTGTCAGTCACCCCAAATCTCCAGCAGGAACAAGCATAATCTATCAGGACAAATGGGGACGATACTGGGTTGGTACAGGAAACGCACTATATAGTTATAATCCAGAAACAGGAAACTATAAACAAGAAATGAAATTTGCCAGTGCAGGAATATACTGCATTACAGACGATGGAATGGGCAAATTATACATATCTGTATATAGTAAGGGGCTATACATTTATGATAGCAAGACACATAAAGTTAAGATTCTTGACATGAGTATGACGTCTCCTCACGGGATGTTATGCAACGACTGGATTAGATCCTTAAGATTCGATCGTCAAGGGCTTCTGTGGATTGGCACTTCAAATGGCGTAGCGTGCCTTAACACCCAATCATACACCTTCGACAATTACGGTTGGAATTGCATATTGCGCAATTCGCAAGCTAACTGTTTATGCGAAGACGATTGGGGCAATATGATAATAGGAACCGATGAAGGATTATACATATATTATCGTGGTTTAAAGAAACTAGCACCATTTCCACATTCATCAGTACTTAGAAACAAACAAATATGCGGTATAGTAAAAGATTCGCACAATAATATTTGGGTAAGCACAACAATGGGTATATGGCAATATGACCACCATACAGAGACTTTCATTGCACATATCAATGGAAACGGCCTTCGCTCTCGTGAATATACATTAGGTGCTGTAATGCAATCTAAAGATGGACGCATTGGATTTGGAAACACCGATGGAATCACAACTTTTTATCCAGATAACGTAATTAGTGACATTACAGAAATGGGAGATGTACATCTTACAAATTTCATCATTTATGGCAAACATATGGACTATACCAAGAACGAGTATACAGTTCCATATTCAGAAAACACTTTTACTCTTGAATTCTCGCTATTAAACTATAAAAATGCAGAAGATGTCTCCTATCAATATCGAATAAACCGAGGTGAATGGTATTCTACAGACGAAGGAATAAACTCCATTCCTTTTAACAAGCTCAACCCTGGAAATTATCAGATTGAGGTAAGGGCTAGCTGCAATGGCATTGTCTCCAAGGGTACAAAAGTAATAGATATTACGGTAGAATCACCATGGTATGCAACAACATTGGCATATATAATATATGCCGCACTGATAATCATACTTATATATTTCATATTCAGATATTATGAAAGACGTAGGATCGCTGATCTTGAAGAGCAGAAAATGAGATTTCTCATTGATGCTACTCATGATATACGCTCTCCGTTAACATTGATAATGAGCCCATTGGAAAAACTAAAGCGTAAGATTACTGATATTGACAGTCTGGGAGAAATAAATATCATTGACCGTAATGCTCAAAGACTGTTACTGTTGGTAAATCAAATTCTTGACGAACGGAAAATCGACAAAAATCAAATGCAACTACACTGTGATGAGACTGACCTAGTAGAATTCACTCGCAGTATTATTGCTTTATATTCATATAACGCAAAAGAAAGGAACATAAATATTTCTTTGGAGGCATCACAGAAAAAGATAAATGTATGGATTGATCGCATTAACTTTGACAAGATTATTAATAATTTGATGTCAAATGCTATAAAATACACTTTTGACAATGGAACCATAGATGTGTTAATAACTTGTGACAGCTCAAAGGCGACGCTCAAAATAACAGATTCTGGGATCGGAATAAAAAATGAAGACGCAGGAAAACTATTTGATCGTTTCTATCAAGGAAAAAATACGAAAGGATTTCATATTGCCGGTACAGGTATTGGCTTGAACTTATGCAAAGCATTGGTAAACATGCACGGAGGAAACATAAAGGCATATAATAGATGTGACGGCCAAAAGGGCACATGTATGGAAATAAATATTCCACTTGGAAATGCTCATCTTAAACCAGAAGAAATAGAACCAACTGGTAAAGATAATATAAATGAAATCGCATCACAAACACATAAGAAAAGCGCCAATAAAGATTTCAGAATCTTAATCGTTGACGACGACCACGAAATTGCGACATATATTATAAACGAACTGGGCGGATGGTATAAGTTCGATTATGCGTCAAATGGAAGGGAAGGATTAAGCAAACTACTTTCTTCTGAATTTAATTTGGTTATAAGTGATGTGATGATGCCTGAAATGGATGGCATAACCATGCTTAAAAAAATAAAAGGGAACAGTAAGATTAGTGACATCCCTGTAATACTTCTTACCTCGAAGAGTAATGTTGACAATCGTCTTGAAGGATTAAAACGTGGCGCTGATGCTTTTCTTGCCAAACCATTCAGCATGGAAGAGCTACATATCCTAATTGACAATCTGGTCGATAACGTCAGAAGGCTTAAGGGTAAATTCTCAGGTGCATTGGAGCAAGAAGATAAAATGGCAAAAATAGAAGTAAAAGGTAACAACGCCATACTTATGGACAAGGTGATGAAATGTATCAACGAAAATATCAGCGATCCAGACTTTAATGTAGAAAAGCTCGTCGAAAGTGTGGGTATGAGTAGAGCGCAGCTACATCGTAAACTGAAAGAAATTACAGGTGTAAGCACCGGTGAATTCATAAGAAATCTACGATTAGAGCAAGCTGCTCAACTGATTATTCAAGGAGAAATCAACATATCCCAGGTAGCTTATGCCGTAGGTTTCAATAATCAGACCCATTTTTCAACTGTATTTAAAAAACACTTTGGGGTAGCCCCATCTGAATATTTTGAGACGAAACATAAAGAATAGGATATTATAAACAAACTATAATATAAAAATATTGATTAATTTTGCAACATGAAGAAAACTATACTGTTATTTATATTCTTTGCGATTTGCTCCACGATAACCGCAGAAGACGGGCATAATCTATGGTTGAGATACGAGACTCTAAACAAAGCTCATGTAATTGCACCGCAAGGTGGAAAAACTATGCAGATTGCCATTGAGGAATTAAAGAAATATTGGAATGGCAAAGACATAAAACTCGTAATTGACAAACGTTTAAAAAATGATGACGGATTCATTTATGATGCAGATTCCATTTGTTCTCATTCTGAAATCGGACTGCTATATGGTGTTTACGAAGCTCTAAGGACACAACAACTTAGCACAAACAGTAACGCTGGAGGATATTCTGCTCCAAAATATTCACGACGGATTCTCAATCATTGGGATAATCTTGACGGAAGTATAGAGCGTGGTTATGCCGGAAAAAGTATTTTCTTCTCTTCAAAACTAAAAGGCTATGACTGGGAGAAACGTATTATGGAATATGCACGAGCAAATGCTTCTATTGGAATAAACGGTAGTGTGCTAAACAACGTGAATGCTTCTCCCAAGATTTTGACAAAAGAATATCTTGATAGTATAAAAAATATAGCTGATATAATAAGACCTTACGGGATAAAAGTTTATCTATCTGTGAATTTCGGTTCACCAATGGCCTTGGGATATACAAAAACAGCAGATCCACTCGATGTAACCGTTAGAAATTGGTGGATAAATAAAGTAAACGAGATATATTCTTTAATTCCAGACTTCGGTGGATTTCTTGTAAAAGCAAATTCAGAAGGACAACCAGGACCATTTGATTACGGACGTACTCATGCTGACGGTGCGAATATGCTTGCTGATGCACTGGCCCCTCACAAAGGAATCGTCATGTGGCGAAGTTTTGTATATGGCGCAAAGCACAAAGGCGAAGACCGAGTGAAACAAGCTCTTAATGAATTCAAAGATCTTGACGGCAAATTCCGTAACAATGTAATACTCCAAAGCAAGAACGGACCACTTGATTTTCAACCACGTGAACCCTATGCTCCGATCTTCGACAACATGAAGCATACAAAACAAATGGCAGAGTTCCAGATTACACAAGAATATACAGGACAAAGCAAGCATCTGGTATATCTCGCAACAATGTGGAAAGAATTTTTCAGCTTTGTATCTCCAGACTGCCTTGTTGGTATAGCAGGTGTGAGTAATATAGGGGATGATACTAATTGGTGTGGACATCCTTTTTCACAAGCTAACTGGTATGCCTTTGGTAGACTTGCATGGGATCCATCTCTTTCTGCCGATTTAATCGCTCATGAATGGATTCAACAAACATTTGGGCAGAATATTAATGAGTATGCTATAGGAGACATGATGCTAACAAGCCGTGAAGCATGCGTTGACTATATGATGCCACTAGGTCTCCACCATTTATTTGCATTCGACCACCATTACGGACCACAGCCAGACGGATACAAAGCAGAATATCCAATAGAATGGTGCCCAGTGTATTATCATAAGGCAGACAAAAATGGTATAGGATTTGATAGATCCTCAAAAGGCACTAATGCTGTATCACAATACAGAGAACCATACCGAAGTATGTTCGACAATCTACAGACTTGTCCAGATGAATACTTACTATGGTTTCATCATGTTCCATGGGATTACAAATTAAGAAATGGAGACACATTATGGGATGAACTATGTGGACTCTATTATAGAGGTATAGAACAAGTTGTGTCGTTTCAAAAGATTTGGCAAGATGCTCAACCGTATGTTGATGAAGAACGTTGGTCAAAAGTAAACGTGTTGCTCCAAGTGCAATTAGACAATGCTAAGGAATGGCGTAACTACACATTGGGATACTTTCAAACTTTCTCAAAACAACCAATAAAGTACGATTTCACCGGTGTTAGCTTTATGCCAATATCAGTTAGCAGCAAGTTAAGACAATAATACCATTATGAAAAGAATAATATTTATTATGGTTACAATGCTAACGTGTTTTACAGCACAATGCATTGGACAGGAAATGATTTTAGGTGGTGAACTAAGTAATTCTGCAGCAACGAATATTGCAGACATTGATAGTTCGATTTCTAAGGCTGCCAAGACAGGTATTAATACTGTACTAGTACCTGCACAATGGGACTTAATTGAACCTACAGAGGGGACATTTGATTTTTCACTAATCGATGAAACCATTAATATTGCACGAAAAAACAATATTAAGGTTATATTTTTATGGTTTGGAGCATGGAAGAATTCTATGAGTTGCTATGCACCGATGTGGTTTAAGGAAGACACAAAACGCTTTCCAAGGGCAATTACAGACAAGGGCAGAAAGATGGAAATTGCATCAGCATTTTCTGAGAATGTATTCCAAGCTGATAACACAGCATTTACTTCTCTCATAAGGCATATTAAAAAAATAGATCCACAGAAGGAGACTGTCATAATGATCCAAGTGGAAAATGAGATCGGTATGCTTGAAAGTGCTAGAGACTATTCAGAAATAGCAAACAAGGAATACAGCAAAGGTATATGGCGGAAAGAGTTAAATCAAATCGGATTTCATACAGAAGGCAAACTTTATGAGGACGAAGCATTTCAAGCAATTTATTATGCGAAATATGTTGAACGACTAGCCAAAAATGCAAAACAAATCCACAACATACCTTTATATGTAAATGCAGCCATGAATAGCCGTGGACGAAAGCCTGGAGAATATCCATCAGCGGGACCTTTGGCACACCTTAGTAAGATATGGAAGGCTTATGCACCAAGTATTGACATGATGTCACCAGACATCTACGATGCAGGCTTTAAAGAATGGGCAAAAAAATACGATTTCAAGAACAACCGTCTATTTATTCCAGAAAGTAAATGTTGCGCAAATAGCGGAGTAAGAGCTCTATATGTTTTTGGTGAACACCATGCTTTGGGATATAGCACTTTCTCTATTGACACTGCAGAAAAAGAAGCAATAGAAAACTTACAAGGTAGTTTTTCGCTACTTCGTCAGCTTTATCCTATTATGACGCATAATAACAAAAAAGATATACACGGCGTTCTTTTTGATAAGACTGACAATCAGCGAATAATTAAAGATGACAACATCACAATAACATGCAGACACTATTTCACTTTACCTTGGGATAAACGTGCAACAAATGGTCAAGAATGGCAAGAAGGCGGCGGAATAATAATTAAACTGGCTAAAAATGATTATTTGATTGCAGGGAATGGAATTGTCGTGTCATTTCTAAACAACAATGAGATTCTGCAAAACAAAGAAGAAAAACTTGGCGAAGATGGATTCATCATTAACGGACGCAATGATGATTCTAGTAGAAAGAACTCATCACAATTTAAAGGAAAACGTACGGGGATTGGATACGTTGACGAAGTTACAATAAAAGCAGACGGCAAAATTGAATATCTTCGCAGACTGAACGGTGATGAAGATCATCAAGGACGACACGTAAGAATATCTGTTGGGGAAAGGAAGATTCTACACGTAAAACTATACGAGTATTGAATCTTTCATTTTATAATATTGGCAGCATATTCGCCCATCAGCCTATACCCTTCTATATTAGGATGCAACCAATCACTTTGCAAATTCTTTTGCATTCGACTATGATCTTCAGGATCACGAAGGAGTTCATCAAAGTCTAAAATACCATCAACTTTCTCTTTTTGAGATCTTATCCATTGGTTAACAGTTTCGCGAGCTGCATCATGAAAAATTGAATAATATCCAGCACCCTTAAACGGAGTTATAGTACCAAGAAATACTTTAAGTTTCCTTTCCTTTGCTTTTTTTATCATTGCATCATAAGACTCAATAAGTTGCATTGCAACAGCCTCGCTATTTCCCTTTGTAGCAGCACCGATATCATTTACGCCCTCAAAGATTACGACTGAGTTTAATCCACGTTGCTCTAAAATATCATGGTCAAAACGATATTTTGCCAAAGCCCCGAATCCTCCAGGAACAACAACCCTGTTGTTACCTATACCAAGATTCAATACTCCTATATTAGTTATATGATGTTTATAGTGTAATGTCTCTGACATGATATCAGGCCAACGATTTTGAGCATTATCAGTGCTATTCTTTCCATCAGTAATAGAATTACCGATGATAGCAATACTCTTTCCTGTTGCATCAAAGACATCTATTGCAGCAATATTAAACCAATGATTCTCACGGAATGCATTCGAGAAGTTACTAGTTGCATTCGTCACTCCACGCATAATATAGCTTGTTGTCCGAGAACCCATATGAACCGTAGGATTTGCAGGTGCCGAAGTATAATTAATTGTTATGGCTAACCGTTGCAAAGGCTTTAAATCATAAACTAACGCATCACAGAATTTTGTCTTTCCTGCAGGAATTGTTATATTATACTTATTACCAAACTTCAAATATTTTGCCGTTTTTGCATCAACAGCCGAAGAATCACCGGCATGAGCTATATATACAGAGCGGATCACTAAAGGCTCAGAGGAAAGTTCATTACTAATTTGCAATCTAATTAGCTTCCCTCCAATCGACACCTTAACAATTTGTCTGACTGAACGGTTTGACATGTTATTATTGTAAGGCATAAAAGTCTTTACAACAGGTTGTTGTGCCGTAGCCCAAGTACCAACCCAATGCTCCCCTATAACGTCCTTAGCTTGAGCATTTGCGAATAGAGAAGCAAACAGCATCAATACAAATAATATCTTTTTCATCTTTTTACCTTTTATCCTTTTTATAATATGAATCAGGACATCGTCACCTAAATATCATATTTTTCTTCTGATTGTAATAAACGTGATGCAAAGATAACACAATTTTCTGAACAACAAAAGGGGCTGACAAAAAAGTCAGCCCCAAGATCAGAGAGAGAGAGAGATAAGACTGGTCTCGCGACCAATCATCTTATCTACAGATTATTTATTTGCTGGATGATTATACTTAGATACGCGTACATCCCAATACATCTTACTGTAATAATTGTTTGTTCCATCAGTAAGTTTAGCTACTGCAGCTTTCCAATTATCACCATTAAGCGTACTTTCATTAGTTGGATATTTAACACGTTCAATAATATCACCTTTAGTTTCACTCAATGGAGTAAATGCAACTTTAGAGCCATCATAGATACATGTAATTTCACCTGGGCGAATCAACTGTTCAGGATAACCTGTACGACGGATTTCAGTCCAAGCTTCAGTACCATTGGTATAAAGATCGATATATTTCTGAAGAGCACAGCTTTCTGCGTTTACATTTCCAGAAACAGCATTTACGTATGCATCAATTGTCGTATTTGAGATTGACTTACCAGCCAAATCATACCAATATTGAAGTGAGGCTTTAATACCATCTTTATAATCAGCAACATCATAACCATTATATTCACAAAGGATGAACTTCAACTCAGCATAAGTCATCAAAGGAACTGCATAAGTCTTTTGAACAACCATAGGCTTAGTGCTATACCAGTTTGGCGAACTAGCACGGAATTTATCCTGAGTTCCTGTTGGTGCAGCATAAGGAATACCCTGATATACTCCATCAGCATTTGGAGTAGTGTAAACACTTAGACGTGGATCTAAAGTTCCCTCCCAAGGATGTTGCTTATTGTTCAAAGAATCACGCTGACCTTTCATTATATCAACCAAAGGACGTGCTATCGTAAAGTCATTACGACCATCAGTAAAGAAACCTTTATAGAACTGGCAATAATCAGAACCAGAAGCAACATAAGTAAACTTAGCTGCGTCATCATTACTTTCCATTACTCCACTCTTCAAAGCATCAGCAATATAAGACTTCCAATTAGGATCAACTTTAGAAAGATGGATTGCAAGGCGGCACTTCAAAGAATTACCAAACTTCTTCCACTTGCTTGCGTCACCGCCAAATATTATATCGCCAGAAGTAAATGCACTCTGTGAAGCATCGATCATATTAACAGCTGTTGTAAGATCTTTTATCATACCAGCATAGATATCTTTCTGGTCATCATACTTACAATACATGATGTTATCACTTTCTAATTTTGAAATATCAGAATATGGAACATTTCCCCATGTATCAGTAATTACATCCATCAGCCAAACTTTCATAATCATAGCTGCAGCAATCTGATTTTCATTTGCACCAAAAGTTGCATTCTTAACCTTTGTTGCATCATCAGAATTCAATTTGACAACCTTATCAAAATTAGCCATACCCATATAAAGGTAGTTGAAATAGCTATTATTAGTTGACTCACGAACCTGATATCTATCCTCTTCTGTATAATTACGCTGTGACCACTGCTGTGAATATGGAAGACACTGACGACCACTGAACCAAACATCATAGATATTATCCATTGCCCATTTCTCGGCACCTTCCATCAACATATTTGACGGAACATCAGATGTACTATTTGGACTTACATTCATTTGATCCAAATCACTGCATGATACAGCGGTAAGGCACAATGAACCTAAAAATATATATTTTAGAAAATTATTCATATTGTATATCCTCCCTTATTTTAGAATTTGAGATTTACAGTAAGACCATAATTGGCAACCATAGGAGTAGCACCGCCTTCGATACCCTGTATATTACCAGAACTTGTAACAATCATTTCTGGATCAAAGTTCTTACAGTCAGGTCCCCATACGCCAAGATTACGTCCGTAAGCTGAAAGGCGAAGAGACTTTATAAACCAAACTGGATTTAGTTTAAATGTATAACCTACTGTTACCTCACGAAGTTTGATATAATCAGATCTCAAAATATTTTGTGCAGCAGGACCATTATAATAGTTTTCATAATAATCGCGGGCACTTACTCTTACTGTATTCTTTTCACCTGTTCCATAAACAACACCATCAGAGATTATACCTTTTTCACGTACACCGTTTGCGGCTGTTTCTGCAAACATACCACAGTAGTATCCCCACATCTGAGTTGTTGAGAAGAAATGACCACCCTTTGAAAAGTCAAACTGGAAGCTTGCGTCAAAATTACCCCACTTAAATGAGTTAGACCAACCACCTGTGAAATCAGGATAGATATGACCTATATCCTCATTGCCGCTTGTTGACATGTATAATCCGTTAGAATCTACACACTTGTTACCATTTTTATCATATACATAGTTAGTACCCATGATTACACCATAAGGTTTACCAACAACAGCACCAATCTCTACCTTGAAAGGAGCATTAGCAATACGATAATAGTCTACACCTTCTGCAAGCGACTTAACTGTATTTTTGTTTGAAGCCAATGTTATATTAGTTGTCCATTCAAAATTGCGAGTTTTTACAGGAGTTGCATGAAAAGCAAATTCTACACCTTTATTCTCGATTGTTCCAGAGTTAATCATTTTATAGATGTAACCTGTTGAACCAGAAACAGACAATGGTAATATTTCATTACTTGTTTTAGTGGTATAATATGTCAAGTCAAATCCTAAACGGTTATTAAGGAATGATGTCTCAAGTCCAAATTCCCAAGACTTTGTAGACTCAGGCTTCAGGTTTGAGTTTGACAATGTATTTGAAAGACGGTATCCAGGAGTAGAACTATCAATATTAGTATATTGTGTATAAGTCTGCATCACCTGATATGGATCTGTATCATTACCTACACGAGCATAACCTGCACGCAATTTACCATAAGACAACCATGGCGCTTTATCTTTCAAGAGTTCAGAGAACAACCAACTGGCTGTAACAGAAGGATACACATAAGTATTATTACTCTTTGGCAATGTAGAAGACTTATCTCCACGTAGTGTTGCCTCCAAATACAACATATTCTTCCAACCTATAGTAACATCACCAAATAAAGAATTAATTCCTTTTTCTAATTTGTAGTTATACGCTTGAGGAGTTGTAATTGAGTTAGCAAGATTATAATAGAGAGGAATTGCGAGTCCACCCTTAGTCTCACCATAAATAAGTTCATAATGACGCTGCATAATATTTGCACCGACATTAGCTGTAACAGAGTAATCACCAAATGCCTGATTGTACATCAACAAGAACTCGTGGTTTAATTCGTATTGCTGACGTGAACTTTCCTTGTATGCAGAAAGCTCCTGAGAATAAACCGCATTGCGTTCATATTGCTTGTCTGCATAGAAATCAAGATTTGCCTTATACTGTGCCTTCAACTGTGGAAGAATTTGATAGCTTACACCTACATTACCATAAATACGATTACGTGAATCGTTTTCATAGTTCATATAACGGCTCCAATAAACATTATTATGATATTGGATTGTAGGGTCATCAAAGCCACCTCTATTCCAAGAGCCTTGTGTTCCATCATCTTTGAGGTACAAAGCTTTAAGTTCATCCATATTGAGCTGACGCTGTCCCCACTGAGTAAACTTCACCATGATATTATTGTCGCCATAACCAGTATCTTGACGGCCTTTTGTGCGGCTATTGAAGAAGTTTACACTTGTGAACACATTCAACTTCTTATCCTTGCTCATGATGTTACCATTAACACTTACAGTATTTTTATATTGTGAACTGTTTGGAAGGTAACCTGTCATAGCTGTATTTGTATATGAAATACGGAATGCACTGTTATCATAAGCTTTTGATATAGCTACGTTATTTGTATACGAAACTCCTGTTTTAAAGAAGTCACGATAATCCGAAGTAGCAGGACTCCATGGAGATGTTGTAGGATTACCTACCTTACCACCAGCTTCCCATTTCTGCAAATCAGCCCAAGAAACAACCTGACGTCCGTCAAGCTTAGGGCCCCAACTTTCATCCATACCATAATCAGGTATAGTATATGTAGTTCCATTTACAGTTGTTGTCTTGAAGTCATCAGCTTCGCTACCGCTAGCCTTATAACTACCAGCATATCCATAGCCACCACCATACTGACTCTGAAGTTTTGGTAACTTTGTTACAGTTTCGAAACCAACCGTTGAACTATATTCAACACCAAGTCCCTGATCTTTCTGTCCACGTTTTGTGGTGATCATTATTACACCATTTGATGCACGAGAACCATACAGAGCAGATGCAGCTGCACCTTTCAACACTGATATGTTTTCAATATCATCAGGGTTTATATCCTGTACAAGGTTACCATAGTCGTAACCACCAGCACCACGTGCTGTTGAATTAACATCAGAAGAGCCTACTTCTGTTGCGTTATAGTCTGTACCTTCAATAGGCACACCATCTACAACAAACAAAGGTTGGTTATTTCCTGAAAGAGAACTAGCGCCACGAATGATAATCTTTGAAGAACCACCCATAGAACCAGAACTTGAAGAAATCTGCAAACCCGCAACTTTACCTTGTAATGCATTAACAGGATTGCTAACGCCACCACGTGATTTAATCAAATCAGAACCCTGAACTTCACTAACAGCATATCCCAGAGCTTTCTTCTCACGTGATACACCGAGTGCCGTAACTACGACATCATCAAGTGTTCTGTTGTCTGACTGAAGAACGATTTTAAGGTTTGTAGCAGCCTTAACATCTTTTGTCTTCATTCCAAGATAACTTACTCTTAACACGCTCCCCTCAGGTGCTGTTAATTGGAAATTACCATCCACGTCTGTTACTGTACCAGTTTTAGTACCCTGTACAAGAATTGAAGCACCAGTGATTGGCTCACCGTCATCACTTGATGTTACAGTACCAGACACTCTAATCTGCGCCAGTGCTATTCCTAAATTTAGGAACAAGCAGGCTAGAAACACTAAAAGTCTCTTTTCCATAAAGTCTCTCTCTTTAAAGCTCAAAAATTACAAAATCTCTACTTAAACTCGATAAAAGCTGTTTCTTTTCTCGCTTAATTAATTTTATTAATGTTATCGTGCACAAAGTTAATGAATGTATAACCAACCTCCAAATATTTAATGCTAAAAATTTCGTTTTGAAGCAAAAAAGCCGTATTTCGATTACATTTACGCATATTTATTAAATATTTTACAACACAATGTCAATTAAAAGACAATATTCAATATAAAATTGACAGTCCATCAAATATTTAATATATTGAAAAATAGAATAAAAATAGAATCCATCAAAGAATTAAGATAGCAATTAGTTATATGGATACTTTTAGCTGTATTGTTTAAGCATTCAAATAAGTTCCCCCACTCTTCAATTTTCGCTTAATTAGCTATATAGCAAAAAAAAGTGAAGGGAAAGAACCTAATATGCTTAAAACATAAAAGGTGTGCTTTACAAAAAGCACACCTTTAATATAAAATATTTAGTTGATAACCTAACGCAATACAAATTTTAATTGATTTTGCTTTTCTAAACTGGCGATTTTGGCTTTAGAATCAGTTTTTTTTAATAAATACGGAGAATGTTGCTCTAACAAAATCTTCTTTAAAGAATTTGCATTAAGCTGTTTTGAGGTGCAGCCAGCGAACAATAATGTGCCGATTTCATTGGTACCAAACGTTCCACTAAATTCTGCATATGTACCATCATTAATATCATAATCAAAAGCTGCAGTATAGGCTGCCCCACCGATATTATATCCTGTCCAATAATCAACAGTTGCATCGGCAAAAACAGTATAAACATAATATATTGTACCCGCAATATTAAATGTTCCTACATATTGTCCGCATTTAGTTGAAATAGCAATGCTTGTACCATCAAAAGCTACGGGTATCTTTAAATCTAAATCAGGTAAGGATATCGTATCTCTCGAAACTACTGCATTGAAAGCCTGTAATTTGCCGGCACCATCTTCTGAGACAAGATAATAATCACCAGCTAAGTCTGTATCAAAGTCACATTGGGCAACCTTTATTGAATCTTTATAACTACCTACGTTATATTTAATATAACCAGAACGCAAATGCCCAGTTGTATTAGCAGTCATACTAATTTTCAAACTATCTTCTGTATTTGAAACCGTTATCCAATCAGGAGCTGATAAAACATTGAAGTCAAGATTGGCAGACATTGCATAAGTAAACGAGGTTGCTAAATCAGAGCTATTATTAACAGATGAAACCGACAGTTGGAAAACAAGACCTCCTTGTACCAAAGGAACATTTACGGAATCAGTTCCATTATGTAATGTAACGACCGTTGAACGACCTTCATTATTATTATTCTGTTCAACATCAACCTTTACTGTATCTCCTACGACACTGATCTTGCACCATGTAGCGTTTGAAGATGCGCTTACTGTGCCTTGAGAACGGAACTCTACTACCCCATTAGAAGCACGAGCTGGAAATACAAGATTACTTTTCACAACACTAATTGTGGATTCTCTTGCATAAGGATTATCAATATTATCGCTACAAGCGGCAAATACTAGTATACCCAATAATACAATAAATAAATTTATAATCTTCTTCATACTAATTTACTTTTTAATTAATGAGTCCAAATAATAGAAACGATTAGAGCCATTCACTGCCCAAGCTGGATTTACAAAGCCTCCTGCACTTTTACCATTAGAGTCTATAAGCCACATAATAAATGAATCAGAAGTTAATCCAGAATATCCATTTGAAGCCCATTTAAAACCAAGTTTTCCTGGGGCACCTAAACTTGAATTATACTTCAACACCATACCTGCGCCCGTATTCCATGTTAGATTTCCACCAGCGGCTATTCCCCATGCACAAAGCCAGATATTATAACCTTGATATTCACCAATAACCTGACTATTCAGTTCTAATATACCTTTTGACTTATTATACTTAAGTATAGGACTAAAATTAGAGTTTAAACCATCTAATTTATACGTTGTGCCATCACCTGACGGAGTCAGCTTGACATCCATTGTTAGTTTAGTCAGCTTTCCTGAAACGGGTGCACTATATGTAAACGAATAATCACCTGCATAATCAGAATATTTAAAATAACCAGCTGGCAAAGTTCCTTTCAAAGTCACGTTAGAAGCATCAGTACAAGTTAAAGTTGTCTTATCTGCATCAAATATAAAATTTTGCAATTTCTTTCCATCAACTATTATTGGGTCATACAAGCGCACCCCTTTATCTGTCATTGTAAAAGCTGTTGAACCCAAAACGGTAGAATCATTTTTAATATAGTACTCTATCTGCCTATTATCAATATCAACTGATATGTCAAGACTAGTTTTATCTACAGAACCAGAAGCCCCATTAATAACGAAATTATCAATAGTAGATTTAACATTGCTAAGATAAGCTGATGGCGTTTCTGTTAAAGGATACATCTTCATTATTGAACCCGTCTTCTTTCCTTTCAACACAACTTCGTTAGCATCAGCACTAAGTATTATGAATTCATAATCGGCATGAAAACCTTCATAATTATCGGCACTAGGTGTAGCAAGAGCATGCAACACCGTGTTGTAGGTATCAAAAGTCAATACAGGTCCATCGTCAGTAGTGAGTTTATAATATGAAGTTGCACTATCAGCAGACAGCTCAGAGGCCGCAGTACATGTAAGTGAATCAAACTTCACCGTAAAAGCATAACCTCCATATTGTTGATTGTCACCTACATAATAATCTATTAGCCAACCCTTTTTTGATCCTTCAAGCACCTTTCTTGTTTTATCTAGAGCATTCTGCATACGCAATGACGAAGGCTCGTCAAAAAGATCTTCCTGATCTTTCATACAAGACTGAAAGACAAGCAAAGGAAGGAGCAATAGTAATAATTTAAATATATTATTTTTCATAATTGTATGCTTTCGTTATTTTATTGTTAAATCACTTAAGTTTATCTTATCAGCAACAACGTCATATTCACGGCGCAATACAGAAGTCCTTAACTTATCAATATCAATATTCCAAGAATTCTTCATGTAAGACCTTACCATATTAAGTTTTGCCTCAATAAGCTCACGTCCATTCTTTGGATCATCAGGAGTTCCGGCAGCTTCTTCCATCCAAGCCTCCCATTGCTCAGGTGTGTTGGTTATATACATAGAAAGCATCTCTGCAAAATCCTCACCATGTGAATGCTGAGAATAAGCACTTATAAAACCTCTCTGTAAATAACCTGAGGAATATTCTGGAACACTCCAACTATCGGCTACATAGCCAGTAGATGTAACAAGCTGAAAGGCTGATGAATAATCCTTTGTCTGATTAAGAATATGAGTAAACTCATGATGGATTGTCTTAAGATACAATTCATTAAGATAATTAAGATTGTTCTTATATTGATCAAGATTATTTACTCCGGTAAGTAAGATTTTCTTTCCACTTTCAGCAGTACCTAAAATCATTGTTCCGTTGTTTTTATACTCAAATTCTCCAATAAGGAAAAACATCTTCGGAAAATAACGACGAGTGAATTCAACACCCCCGACCTCGTTGTAAGCCTCAACACAAGTGTATTTAACGATATGAGCCAATTCCACAGACTGATTATAGTCAGCAGGAACTGTATAAAAAGTCTTATCGGTCTCATTATACTCGTAACGATACTTGAATTCTATATTATATGGCTGCACATAATTTACTGTCAACCATTCATCAAAGTTCGTCTTTGTTGAATTATTACCACTATCCGATGTGATGACACTCTCCGAGCTCAGGTTATCCTCTGAACATGCAGAGAATGACATGGCGACACATGCTAGTAATAATGAATAAAATATATTCTTTTTCATTTTGTTGCTTATTAAATTTTACCTAGGATTTGCTTGAAGTCCTGCTTCTCTAACCTTGAAAGGTATTTGGATAGCACGACGTAAATCATTTGTTGTCAAAGAATCAGTAATCGCTTCTGGCTTTCCTGCAGCATTGATTGTCCTTCTAACGATATTTATTCCATAGCGTTTAATATCAAACCATCTAAAACCTTCATAACTTGTCTCGATTCGCTTGAAACTCAAGGCACATTGCAACATGCATTCCTGAATACTACCTTCTGCATCAATTGCAAAAGCAGGATATAGATGTTTCTTTATTGTAGGTGCATTCCATGTAGCATAGTTAAGAGCCTTGTAATATGTCTCAATATTCTGAGGGGTAAGCACAACATTGGAGTTTGTATAATTGTGCATCCATGTATTAAGGTCATCACAAGCTTTTGTATATTCTTTCAACATGATATAAGCCTCTGCACGTTCCAACAAAGTAAGATCTGCCTTAAATGCTGGATATACCGTACGGTAGTAACCTGTTTTTGCTACAGGATCTGTTTCTTCAAACATATAAGGCAACTTAGCCACAATAACGCGGTTAATTCCACTTCCTGTGAAAGTCATAGGAGCACAACGCATATCGTGACTATCGCCATATATATTATTTGCAAGCAAATCCTCTGTCGAAGCTAGATATGTGTTATGAGAATATTTTGACAGATATGAATAGTTACCTCCAAACAATCCTGCTGCAGAAATAGACGTTAGCAACAAAAAGTTTGAATTAGAACTTGCATCAATATATACATTACAACGTGGAGTCAAACTGTTTGTTACGCCATAAGATTGCATTTTATCCCAATTCTGCAACATAGTCTTGGGTGAAGCGCCAAGACATACAGATGCATATTCGGCAGCCTTATCCCATTTTTCATAAAACAAATAAAAACGTGCAGCAAATGCATAAGCAGCTTGACTGTTGAAATGATACTTTGGCACTGTATAATGTGTATCGCCAACAAGCGGTAATGCTTCCTGTATATCCTTATCTATCATTTCATAGTCGTGAGCAACAGTTCCACGTTCATATTTTGGATTCAGCGTTGTCTCAGATTCTGTAATATAAGGAATGCCAAGATCATTTATACTTGTCTTAGAATTGTAATTCATACAAAACTCATTTGTCAATATAAAGTGAGAATATGCACGACAAAGTAGAGCTTCAGCCTTGGTCTCTTTAAGTTTTGTTGTTGTCGGTCCACCAACTTCTTCTATTGACTTCAATGACTGATTGGCAGACGCAATAGCTTTATAACAACTCTCCCAAAGATTCTCTGAAGATTCATTATTTTCATCAGTAGCGTCATCCCAAGAATAGACCTTATCTAGAAAACGTGATGTGTAGTTTGCAAATGTTGGGCCCATGTCATCAACATTATCAGACATATATTCATTCAAAAGAATATAATCGCTAGTAGGATAAGCAGATGTGGTAAGACTTGCAATTTTATCTTCAGAATTAACCTCTGCACGATTATCAGGCATTTTGTCTAGATAGCTATCACAAGAAGCAAGTGATATACTAGCACAAGCTAGTAATACTATAGAGTATAATATATTATTCTTTTTCATAATTTTCTTTTTAGATACCTAATTTTAATGTAAGTGTAAACTGCTTTGGAACTGGTACTGCGACACCACCGGTATTAAAGAATTCCGGATCCTGTCCATTCAGTTTCTTGTCAGCATAAATTAAGAAAAGATTTGTAGCCTGAAACTTCAATGAAAGATTACTCAATTTCAATGATGACACCCAAGTTTTTGGAAAATCATAACCTAATGATATTTCCTTCATTCGGACAAAGTCTCCTTTGGCTATACGCTCAGTAGAATAGTTGTAAGCATTATATGCATAAGACAAATTCGCATCATTCTTATTTTGAATTGCACTTGCTATAACAGGCACATTTGTGCGAGCTTCGTCTCCAGGAACAGTCCATCTGTTATTAAACTCTTTTGGCATTGATGCAAGGTCATCATATTCGTTAGAGAATACAGGATCAAGACGAACTACATTACCGAAAGAATATGTTATAAACACATTAAGTGAAAGCCCTTTGTATGTGAAGATATTTCCGAAGCTACCAACATCTGTTGGATCAATACTTCCTTCATACTTAAGGAACTTAAGTTTTGCGGGATCACTTTCTTGGAAATAGATACCAGTTGTTGTGATCTTACCGTCCTGATCTAGGAATGTTGGTAGACCTTCACTATTCAGTCCCTTGAAAGGTATTGAGAATAAGCTTCTTACAGGATATCCCTCCTGAGCAAATCCACTTCCTGAAACCAAATCCATTATACTTGATGTAGTGCGTAGGTCGGTAACCTTATTATGTGTATGACTATAGATAAAACTTGATGTCCAGGTAAAATCCTTCGCCTTGATATTAGTGGTAGAAAGAGAAAGCTCAACACCACTTGACTTCATCGACGCTATGTTACCATATTTCATTACCTTGCCACCAACACCTTCTGTTGTTGCAAGACCAATAAGATCATAATTACGGCGAGAATAGACATCCATTCCAAAATTGATACGGTTATTAAGAAATCCCATATCCATACCAAAGTTAAACTCATGTTTTTTCTCATAAGTCAAATCACTATTTTCCAAATCAGATATGTATAACTGACTTTCCTTTACATCTGCAAATGGGCGCCAAGGATTTTGAGACTTTATAATCACGCGTGAGTTAGTTACATTTGAAGGACCACGGTCAGCTGTCAATGAATATGAAAGACGGAATGTCAAATGTGACATTACTGGTTCCAAACTCTTGAAAAAAGATTCTTCATGAACGTTCCATGCACCAGACAAGTTCCATGTAGGCAACCAGCGTGCAGAACGACTCTTTCCTAGTCGGTTGGTTCCTTCATAACGAATTGTTCCGTTTAAGGTATATCGTCCCTTGTAAGAATATGTTCCATTACCAAAGAAAGCAACACTACGCTCACTCGTATTTCCCATTGTATAGTAATCAGCATTCTGCTCAGCACCTTTCTTAAATACCTGATAAGCATAAGAAGGAGTTTCACCCATATTATACTGCATACCCCAACCACGAAACCAAGTATTGTGACGGTCTACGCTATTGGTTTCCATACCACCATACAGGTTTACTATATGTGTATCATTATTGAAAGAATCATTATATTGTGCGGTTGCACGGAAATCATAACCAAACATATTGTTATCAGTACGATCCACTATACCTCCATAAGGCAGCACAGAGACAGGCAACGCATAAATATCGTCTGGGTCTGTATAAAGATAAGTATTATTCTTACGTATCGTTGATGTTCCCATGGCTCTATAAGCCATTGCTTGATTAGAGTCATCTTTAATATTGTGTTCCTGACTCGTTGCACTGTATTTCATAGCCCCCAATACAGAAAGTTCCAACTGGCGTAATGGTTTATAAGCCAATTTAGCCTGCATGCGGAAATCAGAAACATTTACGTCAATATAATTTTGTTCTAGCTCATTGAAAATATTAAATGGAGCATAATTACGAGTGTAATAATCTGTAGTTGACAATGCTCTAGATGTATTCAAAGCAAAAGAATAAGGATTTATATCAAAAGCACGGTTTACTTTTCCTGATACAGGATCTGTAGTAGCACTGATCGTTCCAGGTGCTTTCTGTTTACGATATGAAGCATTACCAATAAGTCCAAAAGTAACTCTAGAAGATACATTGTAATTTGCATTAAAATTTGCAGTATAGCGCTGCACTTGACTACTCTTTGTCCATCCTGGATCATACATGGCACTAATTGATGCATAATATTGTGCTTTGTCTGTTCCTGCAGTAATACTTACAGAATGGTTACTCTGGATAGAATTTGTAAAAAGTTCCTTAAACCAATTTGTATTACGATACTCAGCAGAACGCAAATAAGCAGCCTTCGCTTCAGTTGTATTTGCTAGGCCGAACATTCCTGTTGTAGAATCATACGCATTCAGCAGTTCATACATCTTACCATAAATACCACTATTTGCTGCAGTCGATGTTTCGGCATAATTAAGATAACCTTTTTGCTGTAGCTCCTGATATATTGACATCTGGTCCTGTGAGTTCATTATATTAAAAGTAGAATAGCTAGGTATCAAACGCATGGTATATTCGCCTGTGTAACTAATGTGACTCTGACCAGCTTTTCCTTTCTTTGTTGTAACAACAATGACACCAGCCATAGCACGAGCACCGTAAATTGATGTAGCAGATCCATCTTTCAAAATCTGAAAACTCTCAATATCATCAGAGTTAAGACCTGCTATAGCTGAACTGATAAGCGTATTAGCATTCCCAGAAGAAAGCTGATCAGCACTTACATCAACAACGTCTTCCATTATAACACCATCAACAACCCATAACGGTTTTGAACTACCATAAATTGAAGTGGCACCACGTACACGAATCTTAGGAGCTGTACCGAATGTTCCCGATACATTCTGAACAGAAACGCCTGCGGCACGACCTTCAAGAGAACGGCTGATATCTGGCAGACCGTCAATCTTAGCATCCTGAGCATTAATCTTTGTCGTTGAGCCGGTAAACATTCGTCTATCCATCTTCTGCATACCAGTAACGACAACTTCCTGAAGCGAAGTTGAAGGTTTCAATGCGACCTTCATTCCTGGTTTTGCTAGAACACTCTGTGTTTCCATTCCAACATAACTAATCGTTAGTTTCTTGTTTGCAGGAACATTCAATGAGAAAGTTCCATCTCCATCAGTAACGGTTCCTGTTTTTGTTCCTTGAATAAATATGGATGCACCTATAACAGGTTCTCCATCATCCTGGGATACAACAGTACCGGTGATTTTAGTTTGCGCAAAAGTCATTCCTAAAGACATGAATAGACATACCAAAATCATTGTTAGTTTTTTCTCCATAAAAAAGTCTCTATTAATAATTAATAACTTAATTTTATTATCCTCTCGCAAAAATAAGTAAAAATCACATAACAAGCAAGCAAGATTGCAATTATTTTGAATTTATAGCCAAATTACGTCTATTTAGTAACAAAAAAGCCATTACGAAGAACAATATGATCAAAATTTACACATTTACCGATCTTACCGTTTCAATCATAGCAACTAGTTAAGTAAGCTTTTGCATTAAAAACAGAATAAGAGACAGTAAACTCTATTCACAGTAAACAGCGCTTAACATATATTTATCAAAAAAACATTTTATAGACAAATAGATTACTGATAATAAGTTAAACGAATTACTATTTAGTGTAACTTATTATAAGTCGACTGTTTAACGCCTATATTTATTGGTAACGATTTGATTTTGTTCATATTAGACTATTTTCCTGCATTTTGCTGTTGCTTAGCTATGGAGTTACGGAATCTTAGGGAATACTTATAAACAGAAAAGTTAACGATACGCAACTGGGTCAATTTAGCTTCGATGAGCTACGTCTTAGCTACGTTACTATTTCTGTGCATATATAATGTACGTACACACGCGCGCACTTAGGGTTTTGAAAAATATAAGTGTCGAAGTTTTAACATAATGAATATCAATATTTTATCGACGAATTTGACTAAATAAAGTGACGGTAATTTGACGGTCAGATATCGGATTTTATATGCGTTTCTATATAGAAACACAACTAGTTCCATATAGAAATGCAAACGTTCCTACGATATTTCGCCTCCCATTACTTCATAAAACGCAATGCATTTCTTCGTAGAACGTATTGCAAAACTTAGCAAAACGCAATGCAAAATGAAGAAAAATATCCCTCATATTTTACCGACAAATAGCCGGCGCTTAATACCACTTGAAAAGTATTCTAATAAATTGAGGCTCAATGGATAGACAGTTCGACGCTTATTTTTACGAAAAAGTCAGAGTGCGCGTGCGCACACTCGTGCCAATATATAGCATTCGTAATTAAAACTTTGGCTAACAGTCTAATATAAATCCCATTGCATGGACAAAAATTTTGCAGTATCTTTGCCGAGAATTCAGCGGAACATTTAAACAATCTTGAATATTCTGCTCTCGTTTACTGAATCTATGTAAATATCCTCTAATCCTCAGATGCAGCCAACGGTTCTTTGACAAATTTATAAAAGCGTATACAAAGCTATATTCAAGCTGCTATAAATATCTTAGACAACAAAAAGACCTTGAGACACGAATCTATTACAAAAAAAACAGTTATCAATATATATGATAACTGTTTTTTTATATTATTTAATATGTTTAGTTTCCATATCCAGGATTCTGTACCATATTGCTATTTGCATTCATCTCATACTGTGGTATTGCAGAAAGTGCTTTGAAATAATCTCTATTATAACTTTTACTTGCAGTAGGTAGCACATCATGCCAACCTCTATCTGCATCATTTGTATATCGAGTTATAGTTTCGTTGCGGCGCAGAGCATCAAAGAAGCGATGTCCCTCACCTACAAGTTCCTTTCTACGCTCAATATAAATACGATCTGCAGTAATTGTTGATGCTGAAACCAACTTTGTAGCATCAGATGTTCTATTTGAAATAATATCATTCAAATATGTTGCAGCCTTATCCTTATTTCCTGCGTTAAAAGCAGCTTCGGCGGCATTCAGATAAATTTCAGACAGACGAACAAGAGGTATATTACTGTATCTAACATCTCCATTTACAGCAGGCATCTTATTCAAGAATATCTTATTTTTACCAAAGGCTGCATCTGCAGCTGCTGTAGGACTGAGGAAGACACCATTACGAATATCGTTTGGATCTGAAGAAAGCATATCTACGAAGCTCTTAGTTGCTATCAAATCACCATAACCAGGATTTACGCCTCCAGATTCAGCATACAAATAAGCTACACCTGGACGGTCTGTCCAATCTGTAGAGTTTGTTATAGTCATTTCAAACATAATTTCATTTGTATGGTTTGCATCCTTCTTATTCCAAGCAGAAACATATTGATCCTTCGTCCATAGTTTATAAGGAGAGTTATTGATAATGTCTTCTGAAACAGTAAGTGCATCGCCGAAGTTGCCCATTGTCATATAGACTCTTGACAAAATAGCCTTTGCACTCCATACATCAATATAACCTGGCGTATTATCTGTAGAAAGAGTCTTTGAGTTAATAGCGTCATTCAAATCTTTGAGAATCTGAGTATAGCATTCACTAACTTTATTTCTCGCTAGTTTATCTGTGCTCTGCAAAGATGTAGTAACGACAGGTACACCTAACGATGCGCCCTGATCTTCAGTATATGGCTTTCCATAAATTCTTACCAAATCAAAAAGAGCTAATCCACGTAAAGCCTTAGCCTCATTCTCATACTGAGAAATAGTACTTGCAGCTTCACTTTGATCTGTCAATTTACCAGACTCAGCAGCCTCAATCATGCGAGAAGCTCTACTTATAACAATATAAGGAGATTTCCAAACAGCTGCTGTGCTAGAAAATTCATTTGCTCCAGCATAATTCATATAATAATAGAAACTACCACGATTACTTCCTGATATATTATTATACTGAATATCCTCACCATGAGCCTCTGCATAAGCAAAGAAATTAGCAGCATAATAATCAGTATTAGTATGATCTCCCTTCAACGCTGCATAAAGACCTGTACGCGCACTTCCCAAACTTTCGCTTGATGTTATCGCCTTATCTGCATCAACTCCATCTGAAGGAGACTCATCTAACCAGTCGTTAACACATGACGAAAGCCCAAGCATCATCATTGCCAGCAATGTCAAATTGCATATCTTAAATATTTTCATTTCCTTCTTATTTTAAATTAAAAACCAAGTTCTATACCAAAGGTATAAGTTCTCAATGCCGGTGTTTCAAAAGTACAAAGTCCATCAACAGGCATTTCTGGATCAACAATCAAATTCTTTGATTTCCAAGTCAAGAGATTTGCTGCAGAGAAATAAACACGAACTCTGTCTATGCCAAGATTTGCAATATAGTTTCTAGGCACAGTGAATCCTAAAGAGAGATTCTTCAAACGCAAATAGTCTGTAGGCATCAACCAACGAGAAGAATTTACCCTCACACCACCATATTCAAATTTCGGCAACGTTGCATCAGTGTTATCCGGAGACCATATATCAGAAAGTTTATAATATGAAGGGACTGCACCATTGTATAAATAACTACCGCCATTAGAATGTTGCCAAGATGCATAATCATAAGCATCACCGCCAAGAGAATATGTAAATGTAAATCCTAAATCAATAAACTTCCATTTAATATTATTTGTAAGTCCACCTTCAATTGAAGCCTGATGTTGGCCAACAATCGCCTGCTTTGCCTTAGAGACATCAGTAGTAGTATTACGTGCATTGTCTGTTCCATCGTTGATATAATAAGATTCCTTACCTGTTGCTTTATCAACTCCAGCATACTCATACATATAATAAGAATAATAAGGTTTACCAATTCTATGTATTAGGACTCCACTAATAATCTCGTTTTCATCACCAGTAAGTTTTTCCACCTTATTGCTATTATGTGACATATTCAAAGTTGTGGTCCAATTGAAATCCTTTTTATTGATATTAACAGAAGTCAATGACAACTCAAATCCCTTATTAACTAAAGAACCAACATTAATTGGTGCAGAAGGTGTTCCTGAATTAGAATACAAACCTGTAACAGCAGAAACAGGCTTATCAAAAATCAAATCACTTGTTTTACGGTTATAATAATCAAATGTAACGGTAAATCTATCCAACAAAGTTAAATCAAGACCTATATTTAAAGTCTTATTCTTCTCCCACTTAAGGTCACTATTTCCAATAGTAGTTACTCCTATACCAGACATACCATTATAATAGATACCATATCGATACAAATTCATATAAGAATAATAATCATAAGGCTGTGTACCGTTCACACCATAAGAAAGGCGTACTTTACCATCAGTAATTATACTCTTAACTGGGTTCATGAATTTCTCTTCAGTAAATCTCCAAGAACCAGACAATGACCAGAAATCACCCCAACGGTTTTGACGTGCTAAACGTGAACTTCCATCACGGCGATAACTTGCGCCCAAATAATATTTGTTGGCAAAGTTATAATTTACACGACCCAAGAAAGAGGTCATTCTATAGCCTTTCTTATCAGATTGTGCAGAAGTTGTACCAGCATTTTCTAACTCATATAAAGCTCCAGGATAATCACTTCCATGCGAATAATCATATCTGTAAGTATAATCTTCTGTTTCAAAGCCCAATAATGCATCCACATTATGCTGACCAAAGCTCTTGATATAAGAAAGTTGAGTTTGAGTATTTAATTTTTCATATTCATTTATAATACGCTGCATTACCGCACCAGGAGCACCATTATTAGAATATCTATCCCAAAGCACATTCTCTCTACCATCAGTATAATCATAAGCTAATTTCTCACTCAACTTCAAGTTATCCCAGATGTTATATGTAAGTTGTGCAGTTGAGAATGATCTTTTTACTATATTCTTATCTGAAGTATGCTGTAGCTCATAAAGCGGATTGACACCGTTCATACCACATCCAGTATTTAGAGAGCCATCAGTATTATAAGGTGTACTTGATGGTGACTGGAAGAAACAATAGTTTGCCAAAGCTCCATCGTAAGCAGTCCCCTCATCAACAAGACTTTGATTCATTTTAGAAATCAATGTTGTTACACGTAAAGAGAATCTATTCCAATCATGAGTTATACTTGCATTACCTGTAAAACGTTCCAATCCCTGATTGTGAAGAATACCGTCCTGCTTCATATAAGCCATTGATGCATAGAACTTTGTACTTTCGCTACCACCAGACAAACTTACCTGATAGTTTTGATGACTACCTGTCTTAAAAAGAAGATCTTTCCAATCTGTATAACCATTTGCAGGAACAGAAGCATATTTGTCAATATTATTATCGGCAAAAGTAGCAGCTGCAGCAGCTGTGCTACCATTTGTTATTGAATAATTATTCAATCCAGTCCAAAGTAACTGACGACGATCATCACCACTCAACTGTGGACGATAATTGATTGCTGTATTAGAAAAACCTAAATCACTTCTAAAATCAATCTTAGTCTTACCCTTTTTACCACTCTTGGTCGTGATAACAATCACACCATTAGCAGCGCGAGAACCATAAAGAGATGCAGCTGCTGCATCCTTAATTACAGTAATAGACTCGATGTCATTAGGGTTTAATGTTGCTAACACACTTGTACCAGCATCATTATAACCATTACCATCAGAAGTATTAAACTCACTTAAATTTGATGAAGCAACAGGAGTTCCATCTATTACATAGAGAGGATTATTTCCTGCATTGACAGAACCCATACCACGGATTCGTATATTACTAATTGCACCAGGAGCACTTGAAGAAGAAGTTACAGTAACACCAGATACACTTCCGGCTAATTTGTCTTCAACAGAAACAACTGGAACATCTTCAAGTTTCGTTGCATCCATAGTACTAGCAGAACCTGTAAACGAAGATTTCTTAAAGTTACCATAACCAGTAACAATAACTTCATCAATAGTTTTGTTATCAGGTTCAAGCTTAATCTTCATATTGCTTGAAGCCTTAAGTGTTTTTGGCATCATACCAATATACGAGAAATTCAATTTCGCATTTGCCGGAGCAACCAGCGAAAAATTTCCATCAACATCAGTAACTGTACCTGTACTTGTACCAACCACTCTAACGGAAGCACCTACAATAGGTTGTCCGTCTTCTGAGGAAGTTACAGTACCAGAGACTTGTGTCTGAGCAAATGCCATTCCTAAACAAAGGAATAGACCTGCTAAAATCATTGTTAGTCTTTTTTCCATAAAAATCTCTCTCTTAATTAAAAATTGTATTGTCATCTAATATATTTTGCCAACAGATTTGTCCGAACCTTAATCACAAGGCGGACATTATTTTATTATAAATCAAGAACGCATTAACATTCTTTTCTCGTACTTCAATAAAAATATCTAAAACACTATTGTTGTATACGGGCACAAATTTAAAGAATGTTTAGAATATAACCAAATTTTTTATGCAAAAAGTTACTATTATTATCAAAAATGCCATAGATATGCGATTTTTATAATGATTTTGTTACAGTTTAAAAGCTAATTTTAAAACAAATGGACAAAGTGTACAAATATGAACATAACAAAATATTGTTAATCATAACGTTTCATTAAATATTTAATATAGACATAGCATGCTGAGTATTTACTAATTGACAATCCTACTTTTTAATTCAAAAAGTTATTAGTATGCATACATTATTTATCATTATTGTAAAGCAAGTTAAAATTTCTTCGTTATAAATTAGTTTGCGCACATTACTAAGCATAAAAGAGATGGATTGTTAAAATTATTTTGTACATTACAAAAAAGAAGTTATATTTGCAGAATATATAACATAAGATCCCCAATATTCACATTATACATTTATCAATTATGATAAGATTATTAGTCCTTTCGATTGCTGTTTTCGCTTCAAGCCTTAATACATTTGCAGATAACCGCAATCGCAGCGAAATGATAAAAATTGCACAAGAGAAGCTTGCCAGCAAAAGCATGGCAAAGGGTTCTTCAATAATAGACAACGAAGTAAAAGTTATGAAGGACACAGACCAATTTGCTATCTATGGTGCAAAAGGTGCAGGATTCGTTGTAATAAGCCGCAGTAATACATTCCCTGCCGTTATAGGTGAATCTGAGCATGACTACGATTCTACTAATGTAGCCCCGGGATTTAAATGGTGGATGGAAAATATATCTAAATCTATGGCCTACAGAGATGCCAATAATATGGGGCGAACTTCTATATCTGTTTCTACAACAATAGATCCTCTTATAACAACAAAATGGAACCAAGGAACGCCATATAATTTATTATGTCCTAAGGTTGGCTCACTTACGCATGGCTATACCGGATGTGTAGCAACGGCTATGTCGCAGATTTTAAAGTATTACAATTATCCAAAAACAGGTAAAGGCAGCGGAGGGTTTTCCATAGTTGTGGATAAAGATACTGTAATAAGATCGGCAACAATCAATACGACATACGACTGGAACAATATGTCAAATACATATTTAACTAGCAATGCCATCACTCCCGCGAATATAGCCGTTGCTACACTAATGCGAGATGCTGGCTGTGGAGCAAATATGGAATATGGTATCGACGGAAGTGGAACCACTGATTATGATGCTGCAATATCTTTCGTGAATAACTTCTCATATAATCCATATTCATTAAAATTCTTGCAAAAAGAATTATATACAGATGATGAATGGGCACAAATGATTTACAATGAAATTAAGCAACTGCGTCCTATTCTATATGGTGGATCTACAAAAACAAAAGAAGGCCATGCCTTTGTTTTTGACGGAATAAACACAGAAGGCAACGTAGACGTAAACTGGGGATGGGGCGGCGCATGCGACGGATGGTATGATATTTTCGATCTGACTCCTTCTGGTTTAGGTGAGGAATTCAGTTCTGGAACAACATTTTCTGAAGGTAACGATATGATTATAGGTTTTGATCCACATCCTGATGCGACAGGAAGTGACTTTTCTATATGGGGAACTGACAAAAATTGCAGTTTCTCAATTAGTCCAGACAACAAACTTAGCATTACAATGACAGCTTTCTATAACTTTGCGTATAAAACTTTCACTGGTGACTTCGCTATTATTTGTGAAAACACATCTACTTCTGTATTAACACCAATATACAACTTCTTTCAAGAACATAGCTATGAGTCTTTAAGTGGATTTACTTATGGTAAAGAAGTTCAAGGAAATTTAGATATTTCAAATCTTTCTCCTGGCACTTACAAAGTTTACATAGCTAGTAAAGCCACAAATGAGACTAGTTGGAGTCCTGTTAGAAGTTTTATCACTCACGATGTAATATCATACACGCTCACAAAGACTAATGATGGTGCACTTACTCTGACAGGTATTGACAAAGTTAAAAACGAGAAAGAAAACAACGATAAGAACATAAGGATTTACGACATTAGCGGCAAATTATTAAATGTTACTACAGATGGAAATACTATCTCTGGTAAAGGCATCTTCATTATTAAACAAGGCAATGAAACAAAGAAGGTAATGAAACCGTAATACCACTGAACAACATAAAATAAGCAAAAGTTATCTATGGTAGCATTTTTTCTATCTTGGACTTTATGTAATCCTTGAAGCCATCACCTTCAAGGATTTCTATATCATCGTAAAGTCCAAGTACGAATCTACCAATACCTAGATAACTTACTACGTCAAGAGACACTATCCAATGATTTTCATCTTTCTGAGAGAATGATGCCGATGAAATGGGGAATTCTTCCATCATCAAATTATAAGAAAGCTGACCAACAAGGAGTTTTACAGGATACAACTCTTCACCACTAAAAGAAAACACATCTGTAAAAACCTTCCTATGCTCGGCAGCATGTATCCAAGGAGCATCATAAACTTCTACATTTGTTATTCTTGATAGTTTAAATGTTTTATTTTTTCCAGAAGCCAGTTCATAACAACGCACGTCCTGATTGTCATTGAATAACAAAAAAGGTTCCACAACTCGATCAGTAAATGTATGACTATGCGGAGAAGAATACTTTTGCAGGCATACTATACGTCTGGAAGCAATAGCGTCACTAATATCCTTTAAGTTGCGTAATTGCTTTTTCTGATATTTTGAATCAGAGAAAAAGCGAAGATCATAATATCGTTCAAGCTTCTTTTTTACCGATAAAACCGCTGGATTTTTCTGTTCAGCACTATCAGCAAGATTATGTATGAGTACTGCTTCTTGCAATGTAAAGTTCACCGAAGAAGCTATATTAGAGAAGAAAGGAGAATTCACATCAAGACTATAATAATTCTCATTACGGATTACGCCAAAACCATATTCTCGAAGAAACTGAAGGTAATAATAAAGATTACGGCGTGTACATCCCAAATGATTGCAAAGATCCTCTGCGGTATAATCATTACCGTCCGTCATTAGTTGAATCAACGTGAGTTCATTACCAAGCTTCTTCATGGTTTCATTCTTTAAAATTCAGACTCAATTCACCGCCAAGCAGATTATAACTTTTACGATGAATTGGGGTAATTCCGTAGTTAAGTATTCCTATTCTATGTTTTTTTGTTGGGTACCCCTTATTATTTTCCCAGTCATAATGTGGATAAATAAGCGCCTGCTGCTGCATATAGTCATCACGATATGTCTTAGCAAGTATACTAGCAGCGGCTATACTCTGATATTTTCCATCTCCCTTCACTATACAAGTGTAAGGAAGTTGTTTCTTTTCTTCACCTTCAGAATATACATAAGGATCAAAGTGGTTTCCATCAATGATAAGACCCTGCGGACGCACTTTCAGTTGGGCTATTGCACGGTGCATTGCCAAGAAACTAGCATGAAGGATATTAATCTTATCTATCTCCTCAGGCGTAACTATACCTACAGCCCAAGCTACAGCATCATGCTTAATCTGTTCACGCAATGCATAACGCTTCTTTTCACTCAACTTCTTGCTATCATTTAATTCGGGATTATCATAGTCAGGCGGTAATATCACTGCTGCTGCATAAACACTTCCAGCAAGACATCCACGTCCCGCCTCATCACATCCGGCCTCAATAAGTTCCTTATAATAATGTGGTTCTAACATATTGTTGTTAATAAATGTTACTAGTTAACTAAATTAACGTTTGATTATTTGGTATGAAAAGATATTTCCACAAATGCGAGTAATTTTGCAGTTGTAAAAGATAAACAAGTTAAAACAATTACAATATGGAAAAGAATATCTATATCAAAAGAGAAGTTTCTACATCTAACAGTCAGATAAACATTCTGAACAGTATTGCAAACAAAGTAAAGTCACCAATCACTGCGCTAGCCAAATACTACTCAGCAGTATTGGAACGCAAGATTAGCATTAAGCAAACACTGCTACTTCTCAATGCACAAATAGCATTCGTATTTGCAGTTTTCCCCGTAAACATCGGCTTTATTGCTCGTGCTATATGCTGTGCATGGTTCGTTAAAGCTGTTTTGGCGTGCAAGAAGAACCTTTAAACATATTAGACGCTTTATCAATACCAGCAATAAAAGCATCAATTTCTTCTATTGTATTATATAGAGCAAAGCTGGCGCGTGAAGTACCAAGCACCCCAAGACGCTGCATAAGCGGTTGTGCACAATGATGACCTGTACGGATAGCTATTCCCTGACGGTCAAGAATCATGCCCATATCCATGTGGTGAATATCACGTAACTGAAAACTTATCACTGCATCATGATTGCATAGAGTTTCTTCAGTAACAGGTTTACTGTCATCAATTCCGAATATCTTCATGCCATCAAACTGCAACATCTTGTTAATTGCATAGGCTGTAAGTTTTTTCTCATGACTGACGATGTTGTCAAGACCTAAATCTGTAACATAATCCAAAGCCTTTGCTAGTCCTGTTGTAGCGATGTAATCAGGAGTTCCTGCCTCAAACTTCAATGGTGGGCGTTCAAAAGTAGTCTTTTCAAAACTAACGTTCTCAATCATTTCGCCACCACCCTGATAAGGAGGCAATTTATCCAACCATGCTTCTTTTCCATACAACACACCAACACCCGTAGGACCATATATTTTATGTCCACTAAACACGAAGAAATCACAATCCAAATCCTGCATATCCACAGCAAAGTGTGGAGTGCTTTGCGCACCATCTACCATTACAGGAATATCATGTTCATGCGCGATACGAATAATATCCTTTACGGGATTAATCGTTCCTAGAACATTACTTACATGGCTTACGCTTACAATTTTGGTGCGTGATGTTATCATTTTACTGAATTCATCGATATCCAGCTTACCAAAATCATCCATTGGAATGACTTTAAGAACTATACCTTTCTTATGTGTCTGTAACTGCCAAGGTACAATATTTGAATGATGCTCTACAGCTGAAACAATAACCTCGTCACCCTCTTTCATGAACTCATCGGAGAATGAAGAAGCTACGAGATTAAGTCCTTCAGTAGTGCCACGAGTAAAAACGATTTCTGTGGTAGACTTAGCATTGATAAACTTTCTTACAGTTTCACGAGCTCCCTCATGCAATTCCGTAGCCTGTTGGCTCAACCAATGTACACCACGATGCACATTGGCATTGACATTCAGATATTCATCACGCATTGCATCAAGAACACACAAAGGTTTCTGAGTCGTTGCGGCATTGTCAAAATATACCAACGGCTTATCATAAATTGTTCTTGACAATATTGGGAAATCCTCACGAATCTTATTTATATCATACATATCATTACAAATTAATCTTTTTCACCAACCTGAAATCACTTGCAGAGTTTACAACCTTCACATTTATTCAGCTCACCACGGAAACGTTTTTCTACAAGATGATGCAAACGATCACGCAACGGCTCAAGTTCCATTTTATCAATTACTTCGTTGATAAATGCAAATTCGAGAAGCAGTTTGGCTTCTTTTTCACCGATACCACGTTGTCTCATATAGAACATCGCAGCATCATTAAGTTGACCAACTGTTGAACCATGAGCACACTTCACATCATCTGCATAAATCTCAAGCATTGGCTGAGTGTACATTCTTGCTTTCTTCGTGGCGCAAAGATTTCGGTTTGTTTCCTGACTTACAGTTTTCTGAGCTCCATGACGTACAAGAACTCTTCCGGCAAAAGCACCAGTAGCTTCATCGTCAAGAACATATTTATAAAGTTCATTACTTGTGCAATGACCTACTTTATGATCTATAAGAGTATTGTTATCTACATGCTGATTCTTGTCAGCTATCACACAACCGTTACACTGACATTCAGCTCCTTCGCCTTCAAATACTAAATCTAGCAGATTGCGTGTTATGCCATTATGCAATGTGATAACATTATGATTTACACGACTATTAGCTAGCTGCTGAATATATACGTTGCTTACTCGCGTATTTTTAAGATGTGTCTCTTCGAGACAATTCAGTTCTAAGTTTGCATTTTCTCCTACATACGCCTCTATAACTTGAGTAGATAGGAAATTACGATCATCGGCAGAGTGATCACAAAACAGAAACTTAGCCTCTGCACCTTCATCAAGGACAATAAGCACACGACGATTAACCATTAGGTCAACATCAGAGCGAAGTATATTAATCACTTGTATGGCACGGTCCACCTTTACATTCTTCGGAATATAAACAAACAGTCCGTCCTGAGCTAGCATCGTATTAAGAGCTGTAATTGCATCTTCATCTGTAGATGCAATTTTAGAATAATATCTAGCGATAAAATCAGGCTTTTTTGAAGCAACACTACTCAAAGAATCAACGATTACACCCTCTGGAAGATGTGCCTGCGGAAGAACTTTAGTATAAAAACTATCGTTGACAACAAAATATAATGATGTACTTAGGTTAGGCACATCACACTTAAAGGCATCATAAGGGTTCACTGGAATATCCAATCGGTTAATATTCAAACCATAATTAGGTTCAAACAACTTAGCCATATCGGTATATTTATAACGCTCAACTTTTCGAGACGGGAATCCCAACTTCTTGAAATCTTCAAAAGCCTTATCACGCACTTTATTCATGACTTCGGCTGAATGACTCTTAAGTGTGGCTGATGTACTTTCATACAACTCCACATACTGAGTCTCAACTTTAGGTTGTAAAGAACCTAAAGGGTTTTGAGCCTTATTATTATTAATATCTTCTTGCATAATAAAAATCCAAATAAAAAAGCTATATTTCCCTTATAGAGGGAACATATTAATCCTGTCCAAACTTTGCATCAGCCTCTTCCTTAATCCAGTCGTATCCACGAGCCTCAATATCCTTTGCCAGTTCAGGTCCGGCAGTCTTAACGATACGACCATTATAAAGAACATGAACAAAGTTAGGTTTAATCATATCAAGGAGTCGTTCATAGTGAGTAATCACGATAGCTGAAGTCTCGCTTGTATGCATTTTGTTCACACCATCAGCTACAACTCTCATCGCGTCTACGTCAAGACCAGAATCAGTTTCATCAAGGATACTCAACTTTGGTTCAAGCATAGCCATCTGGAATATCTCATTGCGTTTTTTCTCACCACCAGAAAATCCTTCGTTTACAGAACGATGTGATAGTTTTGAATCTAGTTCAACGAGTTTACGCTTTTCACGCATCAGTTTCATGAAATCTCCAGCATTAAGAGGTTCCATCCCCTCATACTCACGTTTTGCGTTTATAGCGGCACGCATGAAGTTTGTCATTGAAACTCCAGGAATTTCAACTGGATACTGAAAAGAAAGAAACAAACCTGAACGTGCACGATCTTCTGGTTTCATTTCCAAAAGGTCATTACCGCTGAAAATGACCTCGCCCTCTGTAACAGTATATAATGGATTACCTGTAAGTACAGCACTAAGAGTAGACTTTCCAGATCCATTAGGTCCCATGATGGCATGAATCTCACCGTCATTTACAGTAAGATCTATGCCTTTTAATATCTCTTTGCCTGCAATTGTAGCATGCAGATTTTTAACTTCTAACATATCTCTTGTATTTTATTCCTTATTTAACTATTATCCTACCGTTCCCTCAAGACTTACGCTAAGAAGTTTCTGTGCCTCAACAGCAAATTCCATAGGAAGTTTATTGAGCACTTCTTTAGCATATCCATTTACGATAAGTCCAACAGCCTGTTCAGTAGGTATTCCTCGCTGGTTGCAATAGAAAAGTTGATCTTCACTAATTTTTGAAGTAGTAGCCTCATGTTCAAACACAGCTGAGTTATTATGTGAATCCATATATGGGAAAGTATGTGCACCGCAATCGCTTCCCAATAACAAGGAATCACATGAACTGTAATTTCTAGCATTGTCTGCATTACTTGTAGCTCTTACTAAACCACGGTAGCTATTCTGACTATGACCGGCAGATATACCTTTAGATATTATAGTCGACTTCGTATTCTTACCCATATGAATCATCTTCGTTCCAGTGTCTGCTTCCTGATAATGATTTGTTACAGCAACACTGTAAAATTCAGCTACAGAATTGTCACCACGAAGAATGCATGAAGGATATTTCCATGTTATAGCTGACCCTGTCTCAACCTGAGTCCAACTAAGTTTTGAATTAACGCCACGAAGATCACCACGCTTTGTAACAAGATTAAGCACTCCGCCCTTTCCATTCTCATCGCCAGGATACCAGTTTTGAACTGTAGAGTATTTTACTTCTGCATTATTCTTGATTATAATCTCGACAATAGCAGCGTGTAACTGATTCTCATCACGCATAGGAGCCGTGCAGCCTTCAAGATAGCTAACATAGGCATCATCTTCTGCAATGATAAGGGTACGTTCAAACTGTCCTGTATTACGTGCGTTTATACGGAAATAACTACTTAGTTCCATCGGACATCTAACCCCTTTCGGGATATAGACAAACGAACCGTCACTGAACACGGCACTGTTGAGAGCTGCAAAAAAGTTGTCACGATAAGGGACAACACTTCCGAGATATTCTTTTACAAGTTCTGGATGTTCTTTTACAGCTTCACCAATACTACAGAAGATAACCCCCTTCTCACGCAATTTTTCCTTAAAAGTAGTCTTCACTGAAACTGAATCCATAATCGCATCAACAGCTGTACCGCTTAATGCCAGACGTTCTTCCAAAGGTATACCCAATTTGTCGAATGTCTTTTCTAGTTCTGGATCAATCTCATTGTTCTTTGGCTTCTTAACCAAAGGGTCAGCATAATAAGAAATTGCCTGATAGTCTATTTCTGGTACATGCACATGTGCCCAAGTAGGCTGAGTAAGAGTCTTCCAATAATTATAAGCTTTCAGACGAAAGTCAAGCATCCAATCGGGCTCACCTTTCTTCTGAGAGATAAGGCGCACAACGTCTTCGTTTAAGCCCTTATCTATTATTTCTGTTTGTACATCAGTAGTAAAACCGAATTCATATTTCTTTTCAGCTACCTGACTAACAAACTCGTTTTTTCCTTTTTCTTCCATTTTGCCAAAATACCTATTTTATATATGATACATACAAATAGTGTACCACAAACAAAACTGGTAACATTTGTTATTAATTACAGCAGTGACATCCCTGTAATAGAATATAAGGATGTCACTACTTTATTGCATAAAGTATTCCAACTCTCTTTATAGTAGAGAGTAAAGAAAACCTTATAGTTTCTGTTCAACTTCTATTTCGGTGAATGTCTCAATGATATCACCTCCAAGAATGTCATTAAAGTTGACAAGACTGATACCGCACTCCATTCCCATTGGAACTTCCTTGACATCATCCTTATAACGCTTCAATGCGTTTATATCGGCTGTACGTATAACGATACCGTCACGTACAAGACGAGCCTTATCCTTAGCATGTACCTTACCCTCGGTAACTAGACCACCGGCAATAGTACCAACCTTAGACACTTTGAATACCTGTTTAACTTCAACCTGACCAGTAATGATTTCTTTCGTAACCTTATCAAGCATACCAACCATTGCGCTCTTAATGTCATCAATTGCATCGTATATGATTGAATAGGTATTTATTTCAACACCTTCACGATCGGCAAGCTTGCGAGCTTCAGAAGACGGGCGAACCTGGAAACCAACGATGACAGCATCTGATGCACTGGCTAGCATTACATCATTCTCACTAATCTGACCTACAGCCTTACTGATAACATTTACCAAAACCTTCTCTGTAGAAAGCTTAATGAACGAATCGCTCAAAGCCTCAATAGAACCATCGGTATCACCCTTAACGATGATATTAAGTTCATGGAACTCTCCACGTGCAATACGATGTGAAATATCACCAAGTGTAAGACGTTTCTGAGTTCTCAAGCCCTGTTCACGCTGCAACTGCTCACGCTTGTTTGCAATCTCGCGAACTTCCTGTTCTGACTCCAAAACGTGGAACTGATCACCAGCTGTAGGAGCACCATTCAGACCAAGGATAATAGCTGGCTCAGCAGGAGCAGCTTCATCTATGCGCTGATTACGTTCATTGAACATAGCCTTAATACGTCCCCAACTTGTTCCGGCGATTACAACATCACCTATTTTAAGAGTACCATTACTTACAAGTACAGTACTTACATATCCACGTCCCTTATCAAGAGAAGACTCTATGATCGTACCAGTAGCTTTACGATTTGGATTAGCCTTCAGGTCAAGCATTTCAGCCTCAAGAAGCACCTTGTCAAGAAGTTCTTCAACTCCAACGCCCTTCTTTGCGCTTATCTCTTGGCACTGATATTTACCACCCCACTCTTCAACGAGCAAGTTCATCTGTGACAAGTCTTCACGAATCTTATCAGGATTTGCTCCTGGCTTATCGATCTTATTTATTGCGAATACCATTGGAACACCTGCAGCCTGAGCATGTGCAATAGCCTCTTTTGTAGTAGGCATCACAGAGTCATCAGCTGCGATGATAATGATTGCGATATCTGTAACCTGAGCACCACGTGCACGCATAGCAGTAAATGCTTCATGACCTGGAGTATCAAGGAATGTAACCTTCTGGCCATTCTTAAGAGTAACACCGTAAGCACCGATATGCTGTGTAATACCACCAGCCTCACCGGCAATCACATTCGTATTGCGGATGTGGTCTAGCAAAGATGTCTTACCATGGTCAACATGTCCCATGACTGTAACGATAGGAGCGCGAGAGTATAAATCGGTTTCTTCATCAATCTCTTCACTTACAGCCTCCTGAACCTCAGCACTTACATATTCTGTCTTGAAACCGAATTCATCAGCTACCATGTTGATTGTCTCTGCATCAAGACGCTGGTTTATTGAAACCATAATACCGACACTCATAAGAGTAGAGATAACCTGAGTCACACCAATATTCATCATGGTGGCAAGTTCACTTACAGTTACAAATTCGGTAAGCTTAAGAATTCTAGCATCTTTCTGCTCTGCATTAGCAACTTTCTGGAGTTTTACCTGAACAGCGTCACGCTTATCCTTACGGTATTTAGCGCCTTTCTTGTTCTGGCTCTTGCTAGTTAATCGTGCTAGAGTCTCCTTTACCTGACGTGCTACTGCATTATCATCAACCTCTAAAGGCTTCTGACCACGCTTGCGGTTTCTATTATTATTATTGTTGTTCCCAGCAGCGTTATTAGGACCTCTATTAGCACCGTTCTGGTTATTATTATTTCTATTATTGTTATTGCGATTATTATTATTTCGGTTGGTGTTATTATGGTTATTATTACCGCCCTGATTAGCAGCAGCATTAATATCCACGCGTGTCTTGTTTATACGTACGCGCTTCTTTCTTTCTACACCAGCGTGCTGCTGCGCAGTCTTTTCCTCACGCTCTTTGCGCTTTTCTTCCTTTGACTTTTTCTTTGGTCGAGTACTCTGATTCAAAGAATCAAGGTCAATCTTACCAACAACATTCATCTTAGGAGCATTAAGGATTTTCTTTTCACTTTTCAATGTAAAGATTCCATCATCGGCTTTCTCTGCAGGTTTTTCAGACACTGTAGGTTTTGGAGCCTCAACAACTTTTGGAGCTGCAGCCTTAGGCTGTTCAACCGGTTTAGCAGGCTTCGGAGTTTCTACCTTTGCAGCAACTGGTTTAGGTGCCGCAGTAGCTTTTACTACTGGTTTTTCCACTGGTTTATCAACATGTTTATTTACAGGCTCGTGGCTGACGGCAGCAGCCTTTACTTCAGGAGCAACAGACTTCTGAGCCGCTGGTTTCTTACCTATACTATCAAGATCAATCTTTCCAACAGGTTTGAAACGCTGTTGATTAGAAGATTCAAGAAGATTTTCGGCACGATTTTCCTTTGCCTCAGGCGTACGCTTCTTTTCCTTTGGTTTCTTCTGGAAAAGTTTTTCTGCCTCACTACGAACTTCTGCATCCTGTTTGAATGCCTCAACAAGAGCATTGTACTGCCCCTCTGAGAGTTTGTAGCTCAAGTCAGACTTCACCTCTCCCAGTTCACTTTTCTTTTCAAGGAATTCAACTGCCGTTTGAAGTCCTATGTTTAATTCACGTAATGCTTTATTTAATCTGATGCTCATATTTATCTATTTGAAGGTAGTGAATGAAATCGGCAAAAAGGGAAAACCACTCATTCTATTACCTTAATTATATTTATTTCCTCATTTTCATTAAATACTTTCTTTCCTTTTTATTTTTAATTATTGTTCAAACTCTGCACGAAGCACCTTAAGAACATGGTCAACAGTTTCTTCCTCAAGATCAGCCTTCTCAATAAGCATCTCTCGTGGAGCATTAATTACAGCTTTAGCTGTATCAAGACCAACAGCCTTAACTGCGTCAATAACCCACTGATCAATCTCATCTGAGAATTCATCCAAGTAGATATCTTCGTCTGCCTCATCCTCTGGAACTTCACGGAATACATCAATTGTGAATTCTGTAAGCATAGAAGCTAGTTTGATATTTAGTCCACCACGACCAATAGCCAAGCTGACTTCTTCTGGCTGCAAGAAAACTTCTGCCTTATGATTTTCCTCGTCAATATTAATACTGCTCACACGTGCAGGACTAAGTGAACGCTGGATAAACAGTTTGATATTTGAAGTATAATTTACAACATCAAGGTTTTCATTGCACAATTCGCGAACGATACCATGAACACGACTACCTTTCACACCGACGCAAGCTCCAACTGGGTCAATACGCTCATCGAAACTTTCAACGGCAATCTTGGCACGTTCACCTGGCATACGAGCAATCTTACGAATAGTGATAAGACCATCGCCAATTTCAGGAACCTCTGCTTCAAGAAGACGCTCAAGGAATAATGGACTTGTACGAGAAAGGATAATCTTAGGATTATTATTTTCATTGTCAACACGAAGTATTACCGCACGAACAGTTTCACCCTTATGGTATACATCAGCAGGAATCTGCTCCGTCTTAGGAAGTATAAGCTCATTATTCTCATCATCAACAATAAGAACTTCACGTTTCCAAATCTGATATACTTCACCAGAGATAATCTGTCCTACTCTATCCTTATACTTATTATATAAAGAGTCATGCTCCAGCTCAAGAATTTTAGAAGCAAGAGTTTGGCGCAGGTTCAATATCGCGCGACGACCGAACTTAGCGAAGTTAACAGGTTCAGAAACATCCTCACCAACTTCGTAGTCTGGTTCTATTTTAAGTGCATCCTTAAGTGCGATCTGCTTATTTTCGTCCTCAACCTCACCGTTTGCAACTACAACACGGTTACGATAAATTTCGAAATCTCCTTTATCAGGGTTTACAATAACATCGAAATTCTCATCGCTACCAAAGATTTTAGCAAGCACATTACGGAAACTTTCCTCCAATACACTTACCAGAGTTGTACGATCGATATTCTTCGTATCCTTAAATTCACGGAATGTGTCGATCATACTGATCTGCTCTTCATCATTCTTTTTTGCTGCCATAGCTTATTTGAAACTTATTAAATATTTAGTATATTTTACATTATTCATATCAAAAGTATGGTCGACATCCATTTTCTGAGGACGTTTTTTACCTTCAACCATAACTTTTTCGTTAACTGTAACCACAAAACTGTCACCGTCAACGCTTTTCAAAACACCCTGATACTTTTTACCATCCGCATCAAGGACTTCAACTTCTTTATCAATGAAGTTTACGTATTGCTGAGCAACCTTGAATGGTTGTCCAAGACCTGCCGAACCAACTTCAAGTTCATAGTCTTCTTCATCTCTACTGAGATGATCCTCTATATACTTACTTAATTCAACACAATCCTCGATCCAAACGCCATCAGCGTGATCAATCTCAACTACAATCTTGTCGTTTTGGCTGATATCAATACCAACAAGGAAATATTCCTTATCTTTCAACCACTCATCTACTAGTTTTTTTACGACGTTTTTGTCAATCATATATGCTATATTAAAATAAAATGAGGAACTCTCTCGGAGCCCCCCATTCCACTGAATGCTGCAAAATTACGAATAATTTCGTTAGCATGCAAATATTTTGCAATATTTTCTCATTTTGGCAATAGAATCTTCTTATATTCAACCGGTTTTGACAAAAGTTTAATAGCTTCAGCCATCTGACGGTCATGTTTAAGACTATATTCGATACTGCCTTGTTGATAGTAATATACTGATATTATGTCACTTGCGAGGGCTTCCCTTATATCTTCCTTGTTGTAGTCAAGATCCTTTCCGATATTATGTTTAAGCTTTTTTTCAATAGCTGCAAACTCATTTTTGGCATCATTATAATAGCCTTCAAACTTTGCAGACTTGACTAGTTCCTGTAAGATTTTCTCACTTACGCCATCATACTTAAAACCGCTTTTTATAACGTGCTGTTTAAAGTCCTCGAAATCAGCATCCGAAAGTTCAAACTTATCTGGAGATGCGATGGTAGGATGCTTAGCCACATAATCAACAACATAATCAAGTACTGTCTCAGTCGAATCTATAATACTCGTAAGATAGGTTTGTATGTTTGAAGCCGTATCCGGTTTAATTTCCACATCCGGTTTTATTCCACCACCATCACGAACTTCACGTCCATGCAATGTACGGAACACTTTTGTAAGAGAATCCGGCACATGCTCAATGTATCCTCCACGTCCATGTTTATAATTTATAGCCTGAATGCAGCGACCACTTGGAATGTAATATTTATTTGTAGTTAGTTTCAGATTTCCATTATATGGAAGATCTACCGTCATCTGCACAAGTCCTTTGCCATACGTACGTGTACCCATTACAACAGCACGGTCAAAGTCCTGCAAAGCACCACTTGTGATTTCACTTGCGCTGGCTGTTCCGCCGTTAACAAGCACGACAATCGGCATAACAGTATCAATCGGTTCAACAGTTGTTTTGTAATCATGATTCATACGTTTTAACTTTCCGCGATTTGAAACAACGAGCACATCTTTTGGAACAAACATATTCACGATGTTTACAGCTTCACTTTCAAGACCACCACCATTTCCACGAAGATCAATAACAAGGCTCTTCATACCCTGTTTTTTCATTTCAAGAAAAGCGCGACGAAAATCTTTTGAACAATCTTCAGTAAACTGATTAAGATCTATATATCCAGTGTTATTAGGCTGTAATCCATAATATGGCACTGACGGCATCTTTATAGCACGTCGTGTAATTTTCATCTTTAAAATCTTTCCTGTTGAAAGACGCTTCACCTTTATCATAAAAGTCGTTCCAGCATCACCACGCAAATGATCGCTAACATATTGACTACTCTTACCAACCATCGACAAGTCATCTACTGCCAAAATAAGATCACCCTTTTTCAGTCCAGCTTCTGCTGCTGGCATATTTTCATAAGGTTCATCGATAAACGAATTATTATATTTCTGGCTAAAGCGTATAAGTGAACCCACACCAGCATACTTACCAGTAAGCATAGTTTTCAAGTCCTTTACTTTTGCGTCAGGAAAATACTCAGTGTAAGGGTCAAGAGATCCCAACATTGCGTCAATAGCATTACCTACAACAGTGTCAGCAGACAGTGTATCAACATAAAGCAAGTCTAGATTCTTGTATATTGAATTAAATACTTCAAGATTCTTAGCTACTTCAAAATTATGATCTTTTCCGGTCTGGGCTGCGGCAGGCACAGCCAACAGAGCTAGGATGTATATTATTATCTTTCTCATATTGATTGACAAAAGTAATATATAAAGATGTAAAAAGCAACACAACAAGTGATAAATTTCAAAAAAATAGCTTTAATGTGATTTTTTTCTCAAAAAAGTTTGGCGGTTTAAAAAAAACGTTTTACCTTTGCAACCGCAAATCAGAAATGATAATGCAATGCTTCAATAGCTCAGTTGGTTAGAGCACCTGACTGTTAATCAGGGGGTCGTTGGTTCAAGCCCATCTTGAAGCGCATTAGTTTACAAGGAGTTACAGAAATGTAACTCCTTTTTGTTTTTATTATCTTAAACCGATATTTGATGGTCAGCTAATATTTTGGGGATTTATATAGGCAGAATGGGGGCTGTTTATAAAGTTGGGGTAATTATAATGATAATAAAGGCATTTACCTCTTGAAACACACACTCCTAATATTTTTTTTAAAAACTCGAAAAAAAGAAATAAAAAAGAATTTATTGTGTAACTTTGTACTCACCAAAAAGAGGGATGCTTACAATAAAATTGCAACATTTTAGAAAGCAAGGATTTTAAATACTATAAATATGGATACAAATGAAAAATTAAACATTTTGTGGACAACGAACAACAAAGATACCTTTTTCAACATGTTGTCTATGTATGCAATAACATCTATGAAACGTAGTTGGTGGAAACAAGTGAATCTTATTCTTTGGGGCGCATCTGTGAAATTAGTAGCAGAGGACACACAAGTTCAGACTGAAATATTAGAAATGATACATTCAAACGTTTCCGTTGAAGCTTGTAAGAATTGTTGTGAAAACTTTGGCGTAACACCTATTATAGAAAAATTAGGGATTGATGTTAAGTACATGGGAGAGCCATTTACTGAATATTTAAAGAATGGAGAAAAAGTTCTCTCTATTTAATCTAAGAAATTTGTATCCTTCCCTCAAATCAGGCAGAAAATAATCATACAATGTATTACAATGATTATATCTGTACAAACATTTAAGGAAATAAAAACAGGCGTAGCAAAACAAATCTATCAGAAAAATGTTTTTTTGATAAAATAATTGTCACATCTTCACTTTTGCCCTATTTACGTGTAAAAACAAATCAGTTAAAACTTCTTTTTAACTGATTTATGGTGATGTCTCTTATAAACTTCATGCCGCTTCTTGCTGTGAGTCACATGCCTCTTGTATACATATGTTGGAGGATCACATACACTGCATGGGTCATACCCTTCGAATTTAGCTTCAGAAAGATTTATTGGAATACAACTACGACTTAAATAACGGCAACCATCAGAATGGTACTTTGAACCTGTTTTAGTGATATAAACAGTCTGAGCAATAGCAAAAATAGCCATTGACAGAAAAATAAACACTAGCAATGATTTTTTCATGTTGTCTTATTTTAATTAAACTATTATATCATTTGTAATTCTCCTGAATCTGTCATTTATAGTAAAAAAGCGAAATCCTCCTTTTTAATATTTATGACATAGGATTTATTGCCACAAATATAGTAATTATATTTTTTAAAACAAATGGTTCTTCGTTAATTTAAGTGGGATAGCAAAATATAGATACTTTATTATTGCTAGATATAACTAAAATATTAATATTCTACATTTTCGTTGAAACTAGTACCGCATAAAATGTGTAAATAACAGTTGAAAAAGGGGCCATTGATAACGATAAATTAACTGTTTGGAGCCTAGATTTCTCAGTGACAATTTGATTTTTGTACATTTAGACTATCTTCCCTGCATTTTTCGCGTTTTTTAGCTACGAAGCTACGGTACCTCTCGCAAAGCCTATAAACAGAGGGGTTGACGACACATAGCTAGGTCTATTTAGCTTCGGTAAGCTACGTTTTAGCTACGTTATCTATTTTTGCTTATATAATGTACGTGCAGGCACGCGCACTTAGGGTTTTGCAAAATATAAGTGTCGAAGTGTCAACTTAATGAATATCAGTATTTTATCGACAAACGAGATGTCATAAAGTGACGGTGAATTGACGGTAAAATATTGAGTTTTCCATGCGTTTCCATATAGAAATGCAACTGTTTTCATATAGAAACGGAAACGTTTCTACGATGTTTTACCTCCTAAAGCATCGTAAAACGCAATGCATTTCTTCGTAAAACGGATTGCAAAACATCGTAAAACGCATCGTAATTCTTCGTAAAACGCAATGCGAAATGAAGAAAAATATCTCCCAGATTTTACCGACAAATAACCGACACTTAATGCCACATGAAAAGTTTCATAACTATTTGATGCTCAACAAATAGACACTTCGACATTTGTTTTTACGAAAAACTCAGAGTGTGCGCATGCGCACGCACGTGTATTACGATGTGTAGCATCCAGTAATTAAAACTTTGGCTAACAGGCTAACCTAAATCCAATTGCATGGACAAAATTTTTGCAGTATCTTTGCCGAGAATTCAGTGGAATTCGGCAGAACATTTAAACAAGCTTGAAAAATTCTGCTCTCGTTTACTAAATCTATTCCTCAGATACAGTCAACGGTTCTTTGACAAATTCACTCATAGAATAACTTTCGATCCTAAAAAGACACAAGTTTACGTAGCTAGAACGTAGCTTATCGTAGCTAAATCCTCCGAGCTACGTTTGGTCAACCCCTCTGTTTATAGGCTTTGTGAGAGATACCGTAGCTTCGTAGCTAAATAACACAAAAAAGCATGATTAGATAGTAATATTCAATGACACAAAAATTATTCTTTCATTATGTTACTTGAATTTATTTTTTATGCCATTGAATTTGGATAGTTTATGCCAGCGTCTTCATGAAGTCGCAAAAGCCTAGATGCATAAACTGGTAATATGCAGCAATATTTTCTTCTGTATCGATTTCCAATATCTTCATTAACTCAACAGCAAACTCCAGTGATGCTGTTCCATTAGCAGTAACAATACCGTTATCACTTACAGCCTGAACATTCTGATATCCAGCAGCGTTTGTATAGTTATCACCACCCCAACGTTTCAATTCGTCAGGTCCATTTCCTGTATGCTTGACATTGTTAAGGAAACCATTCTGTGCCAAGAATGAAGCACCATTGCAGATACCACCTACTATTATGCCTTTTGAAATAGCGTCTTTCACAATAGGTGCAACTTGCTTTGCCTCATCCGTCATCCAACTAAATCCTCCTATAAGAATAAGGGCTGCATAATCTTCAGGCATGTTATCGAAAGAATAGTCTGGCATCGTATGAAAGCCGCCACAAGAACGGACTAGATCCATCGTTGGTGCAACAACCTTTGTTGCATATTTTGGATTTTGTTTCATTCCAAACTTATCACAATTGATAGAACCAGAAATATAAGCAGGTTCATAATCTGCATAATCGTTCAACAGAACGAATAAAACTTCATTTTTCATTATCTTTAAATCTTTTAATCATTGTCCAAGTGAGAGAACTTTCATCACTCTCCATTTTTATATCATCTCTAGAAATCCACTCAGCTGTGGCAAGTTCTCCTTTACCATCGGCATTGATATGAACTTCGGTGCCATCTGCTTCTGCCCAAAAGCCCATAAGCAATGCCGAAGAGAAAGCCCATGGCTGACTAGCAAAATATCTGATATTCTTTACTTTCAATCCTGTTTCTTCGCAGGCTTCACGGCGTATAGCGTCTTCCAAGGTCTCGCCTACTTCAACAAATCCTGCTACCAGCGAATGATGAGCATATGCCCCCTTTGCAGCATAACGAGTCAGCATTAGTTTATCACCATTAGTAATTCCGACAATTACCACAGGGGCTATTGTTGGAAAGATATGTCTGCCACAATTGGGGCATACCAATTCATTTCTTTCCTTGCCATACTGAGTTAAAGTTCCACACCTTCCACATAGCTTATTGTCTTCATACCAAGTTGCCAAATGGGCACATGTAGATGCAGCAAATCTTATTTCCTGTGGAATGCTGTCAAGATGAAGTAAGCCAAGGAGTTTGCCATATTCCATATCCGGTAAAGATATATGCTCTACAGATATATAGAAGTTAGATTTCTCTACAGTCATAATATACTTCAAGTCCTTAAGATCTATACCTTCAAAATCAGAAATCAATGGTATATCAATTTCATCATTTGTCTTTTTAAATAGGACTTTACCATACTTAACAGAAACGACATAATCGTTGCTAGCAGGTTCTCGAGTTTCGTTGAACGAAATTTTATGTGGGTCTATTTCTTGAAACATATATTTACAGTTTATTTGCTAATTATACTTCAGATACAAAAGTAGTAAATATATAGCATAAACACACTACCGCTATCGTGAAAACAATATGAAAAATAACGATTGTTACGATTTACAACTTTTCCTTTCTTAATTTCTCTCTATATTCACGAGGAGACATTCCTAACATCGACTTTACAAATCTACCAAAAAAAAGAAATATTTAGAAAATCCATATCCACGACGATCTATTTGGATGAATATTTTCAAACGTATACAGCATATCAGCTGTACAAAAACAAACTATAAAATAAGGCTAATAGTTATTATTTTTTACATCTTTGTTTATTTTTGGTATAATAAAGAATAAAAGTAAAAAAGTTACTTTAATATCATTCCACCTTTTCTTTCTCGGAATTGGCAAATGGTATTAAAGAAACCTTTATTATGAAGATAAAGAAAATGGCACACAAAGTTATAACATTTGTGAGCACATCAGTTATTATTTTAAATCCAAACTAGATGTAAGTTCATAAGGCAAATATGGCATTGCCCCATTACGTGTACAAACAAATGCACTAACTTTCACCGCTAATTCATGTGCCTCATTGACAGACTTTCCTTTCAATATAGCTGAACAGAAAGATCCTGTGAAAGAATCTCCAGCCCCTACCGTATCTGCAACCTCAACCTTTGGAGTTTCTACAAACGACATGCCACCAGGAGTAAAAACATAACTTCCGTTTACACCACAAGTAAGAATGAGCATTTTTAATTTGTATTTACCAATCAATAGCCAGCATTTATCCTTCAAATCTATACCTGGATAACCGAAAAGTCGACTTATAATGACTAGTTCCTCATCGTTTATTTTCAACACATTACAACGTTTCAATGACTCACAGATGATCTCTTTGCTATAAAAAGACTGGCGCAGATTAATGTCGAATATCTTCAGACGACCATCATCATTAGGCATTGCATCCAAGAATTTATGAATTGTTTCACGCGATATCACACTACGTTGAGCCAATGAACCGAAACAAACAGCCTGAGTTTCTTTTGCCAAGGACTCCAATTCTTGAGTAAATGGGATGTTATCCCATGCAACTCCCTCTTTAATATCATAAGCAGGTACACCATCAGCATCTAGTGTTACCAGAACCGTACCTGTTGGATAAGGGATCTGTGGTATTCTTAGATTCATACCTTTAGACGTAAGATTCTTGATCGTTTCATTACCAAGTTCATCATTACCAACCGCACTAACAACATAGCCGTTAAGTCCAAACTGTGATGCATGGTAAGCAAAATTCGCAGGAGCCCCTCCGATTTTCTTTCCGTCTGGTAATACATCCCATAAGGCTTCTCCCATTCCCACTACGATTTTCTTCATATACTTTTAAGTTATTAAATTTATTTTATATGTTTTGCTTTTTCAGTTTTATAGTATACCCTATAAGATAGATAACTCCTATAGTCATTATAGCCACTGCACCAGTCTGACTCCCTGTGATATCACTAAAATATCCCATAGCTAAAGGGAATAGCGTACCACCAAAGAGCCCCATAATCATCAGTCCTGATACTTCATTTTTCTTTTTAGGCATTGCCATTAGTGCTTCAGAGAATGCCATTGAGAAAACATTACTGTTGCCAAATCCCACACAGGCAATCGCTGCGTAAATTATAATTCTAGAACTGAAAGCTAACATACCTATCATTGAAAGCAACATCAGACCTACACTTATAAACATAAACTTCTTTGTGCTCAGTTTACGCAATATCACAGAACCAGTAAGACAGCCAATAGTACGGAAAATAAAATACAGGCTTGTTGCAAACGCTGCTTCATCAAGTGTAAAACCAAGTCTTTCCTGTAATATTTTTGGCGCAGTAGTATTTGTTCCTACATCAATACCAACATGACACATTATAGCAAGAAAGCACAATAGTATAAATGGATTACGCAACAAAGCAAAGCACTCACGGAATCCTGAAACGTGACCATTGATATCTTCCTCTTTTATATTCGTTGCACCAAGCCAAAGAATAGAGATAATAGCTATTACACTATATAATGGGAACAACACTCTCCAACCTAAACCAAAAAGAGGTAGCGCGCCAGTGGCTCCCCACAATGCTATAATAGGTGCGAGGAATGAAGCTATAGCTTTAACAAACTGACCGAATGTAAGTGTACTTGCAAGTCTGTCGCCCGTGATAATTGTACTGATAAGAGGATTCAATGAAGTCTGCATCAAGGTATTGCCGATACCAAGCAATGAAAATGCAATCAACATAACAATATAACCCTCACTGAATATAGGTATCAACAATGACACTATCGTTACGGCAATAGATAAAAGTACTGTCTTACGACGTCCTATTTTATTCATCAAAAGGCCTGTTGGAACCGAGAATATCAAGAACCAGAAAAAGACCAGTGATGGGAATAAATTCGCCTGCGAATCAGCTAATCCAAGATCCTGTTTCACGTAATTGGAAGCAATGCCAACCAAGTCAACAAATCCCATTGTAAAGAAGCATAACATAACCGGCAACAATGCGGTAATATTTAATTTAGACTTATTCATTTCTGCTATATTTTATTGTTATTAGTATTTAATATTCCACACCTTTAAATTGTTTATCTTACTTCTACCATTCGATTGAAAAGATATTGTAGTAAAAGGACTACGTGGAAACACAAGATTTGTCATTACAAATCTTCCATCTCCATCAAATATCTCAATACTACTGCGATCAATAAACATACGTAAAGTCTGATGTTTACTTGCTGATGTCGGAGCAACAGTAGCAGCCAGAAAGTCAGAGCTGAAATCCACCAGCCCACTTCTTCGTCTATCCATACCGAATGTATGCTTTGCCGAATTATACGTCATTAGCACTCTGTCACCATCAGCATTACTCAACATAATATTAGTGATATTTGAATTATTGATGTCTGCTAATATTTCATATAGTCCATCCGCATTAAGAGGAAGTTTCTTAGAGATTATTTTCTTGTGTACGCTAAACTGTCCATACTTTACTTCCTTGCCTCGCAATGCGACTAATTCTGGAGAAGGAGTAGTACTTATATAATACTCACCATCAACATTCTTAAAGAGTTCAATATCACGCGGCAAAGAATTCGCACTTCTGAATTGTTTGGTGGGAACAGCATTAGCATATTGCCAGTTACTCATCCATGCCATAACAGTGTGCCTACCATTAGGAGAGTTGCTCCAAGAAACCGCGGCATAATGATCTTTACCATAATCCATCCATTTTGTGCATTCAGGCTTTGAATCACATACAAACTGTTTTCCATCGAAATCCCCAACAAAATATTGCGTAGCACTACCACCATTTGGTCCTCCAGGATTTATATTTACTATCAGCACCCATTTCTTTTCACCAGTTCCACGTACAGGCAGTTGCATCAAATCCGGGCATTCCCATACGCCATCCTGCGCACCGTATCCATGTCCGAATGCGCCTTCTTTAGTCCAATGCTTCAAATCATCAGATGAATAAAACAACACCTGATGTTCCAAGGCTGCTACCATAACTAGATTCCACTTATTTGTCTGTTCATTCCATATCACCTTATCGTCACGGCATTCCTGGTCACTCATAATAATTGGGTTACCTGAATACTTTGTAAATGTCATGCCATTGTCTGTGCTATAAGCCATGCTCTGCTGTTGTGTCATTCCAGCAGATGTATATATAGCAACTATGGCACCAGAACCAAATCCAGAAGTGTTATCCTTATCTACAACCGATGAGCCCGAAAAAATTGTTCCCAGTCCATCTCCATATATTGCTGGCGCCTCAGCCTTCCAATGAATCAAATCAGTAGAAGAAGAGTGCCCCCATGTCATATTTCCCCAAACACTGGCGTATGGATTAAACTGATAATAAAGATGCCATACACCATCCTTATAGAACATTCCGTTAGGATCGTTCATCCATCCATAAAGAGGAGTGTGATGATAAGCCGGACGAAACTTTTCCACATTCTTTGCATCAAATGTATTCGAAAGCTCCATCTGCTTCCAACAAACATCTGCACGAGAATCGCGCACATTACTACGATCGTTAGCGGTACGAATGTTAAGAACAATGTCCTTACCTTGCCATGCCTTTAAATCAAGAGGCACCAGATAATCTTTCTTTCCCTGAGCCAGACGAACGTTCATCTGCTGCATAATCTCCCCATTGATGAGTACAGATATCTGGGCCTCGGGAGCACTTTCCTCAATAGGCATAAGTAGATACTTCTGATTGGCTTTGAACTTCACCATCGTGTTGTTATTTCCCAGGTAATTAACGCTAATGTTGCTCTGAGCAAATGCAGCGCCCAAAACAAACATAATAAGCATCGCTAGTGTTGATAGTTTTTTCAGATTCATATTTTTTAAATTAATAGATAAACTGATTATAGTCTTATTTTCGAAGGAAAAGGTACGTACTTATTATATAAGAAATCTTCCATTGAATATCAAAAATGTTTCTCTGCAACAATTTTATGACTAAATGGAACAAAATTATAAAAATCTTTAATGCCTACCTCCATATTGATTTTAGATTCCAAGCTTTTATATCAAGTTTTACTCCTTTGCATACAGAGAATAATTCAATACCTGTTTGATTCTCAGAAGGAAATATCTGCATAGTAAAAACTTTTCTGCCATCATCTGCAAAAATCTCCACGCTGGATTTATCAACGAAAATATGTAAGTTTAGTTTTCCTCTATATATAGGAACCTTTGAAAAGGCCGTACGCTGAAACTTTGGAATGAATTCTGCAGAACAATTAGTACGGTCGATAAACAAATTCTTTGAATCGGTATCATAACTTATAACCAACTTTCTGCTCTCACCTACACAAAGATTCATTCCAAAAACATTACCAGGAGACAAGTTTGAAAAAGAAGCTTCTATCTCATACACATTCTCTTTAGGTTTAAATGATGGAAGAGATGATTTGCCTACGGGCAAGGTCATGTTAAGATCTATCTGTTTATCTCTAAGTACCTTAAGTTCCTCGGCTGGTTTCTGAATAAGGCGAAGGCCCTCTTCATAAGTTTTCAGCTCGTAATAACGAGGTATAGACCAGAAACCTTTCCCAAATTTAGAAGGTACCTGCTGAGCATAATCCCAAGTTGCAACCCATCCAATAGTAACTACATTCTTCATATCACCATCGTAGTCACGAATAGTTCTTGAAGCATAATAGTCAAGGCCTGAATCTACATATAAAGGAGTTTGCGGGTGATTATTCATCAAAGTGAATTTCTCTCCATCAAAATCACCAATGAAGTATTGCTCTTTATTCCAGTTTATTGAAGTAACCAAGACCCATCTCTTATTATTTGGATTTCCATCAACACTAACCTGAAATATATCAGGGCATTCCCAAGCTTGCTCAGAATCACCTGCAGGACCAAAGTCGCTTGTCCAAGTCCAATCTTTCATATTCTTAGATGTATAGAATTTGACTTTTTTCTCACGGGCTTTAGCCACAACCATTACCCAGCTTTTAGTAGGAGCATACCAGAACACTGTGGGATCACGAAATTCCGAACTCCACAAATCAATAATTGGATTATTATCATAATAATGGAACTCACGTCCATCAAGGCTGTATGATATACCCTGACACTGTTTCTTCGTGTCATTCTCGTAAATGGTGTAAGCTGCAATAAAGGCATTCTTTCCGAAGCCAGCAGTATTATTCTTGTCAATAGCACACGAACCAGTGAAATAACTAATGTTACGACTTGCGCCATTCATCACCATAGGGCTAACTTCATTATAATGTACCAAATCATTCGATTCTGCTTTTCCCCACCAATAGTAATGGTATTTTCCACCGAACTTCACCAGTCCTGAGGGGTCGCCTATCCATGAATGTTTAGGTGAAAAATGATACTGAGGACGATAAGGCTCCTTATAAAGATTATCACATAGTTGGCCACTATACCAAAATACAGTAGTGGCGATATCGGCATTGCCTGGTTCCCAACTCAACATTTCAAGATTGAAACGCAAATTATTAGAAAAGGGAATACCATCAAGATTACGTGTTCTAAAGAATGTATTATATCCATGAGAACTTACTTCATCAGCACGTGGAGCACCTCCAAAAGGCGTTTGGAAAATATGCACTGGTGCCCACGAACTATTGTAATAGTCCTCTGTACCAGTTCCAAAATGTGAGGGGAAACGCTCACCATCAACATAAATTTTCTCATCGCCTTCACCATACCATTTTGGAGAATGATTGTTAAGCGTCATAACATCACCCTTATACATACCATCGCCTCTGAGATTAGTAAATTCCCAGTCACGCATATCGGGGCTATCAGGAGAAGAACAGAGAGGAACTCTATTCTCTTGTTTCCACGTTACACGAAAATACATGGAACGTGCATCCCACTTATTGTCAACCACTCGCACACGGATTATAGTTTTTACCTCTTTGCCAGTGGTATTCATCAATATTATCTTGGCCGATTTTTTATATGGCATGTACCACCTAGATACAATCTCGCCCTTACCATCGGCATCTAAGTACCAACTTTTAACGGCAAAGCCACCCATGCCCGCTCCACTAAAATCAGAAACTGGAACTTTCAGAGCCATATCGCCGTCAAAATATGCACAAAGCATCAAACCGCGTATAGCTTCTGCATAATCTGCCTTTTTGGCATCTATTCTAATAACCATTTCGCAGATGGCCTTCTGCTCTTCTGGCAGAGAAAGTGACATCTGGCTTCCAGCTAACAACACACCAGACTTTTCCATTGTTTTTCCACCTCTTACCGTTTTAGGGTGTTGAAGTAAATAATCAGTAGAGGCTATCTGCTTTGCCGCACGAGAAGCCACTGATTTAGAAAAAGTTTCTATCTTTGTTCCTGCTTTGTAAGTACGATAATTGATAGCATAGTATTTAGGAGTTTGTTTAATACCAGGTTTATCTTCGAATGTTATCTTGCAATGCTTGGCATAAGCTATAGGAAAAAATAATGTATTGCCACCTTTGCCATTAGGTTTATAACTAGTGTGAGGCAGTAGCAATCCCCTACCTAGTTCGGGTATTCCGAAAAGCATAAGGTCATAAGCGGGGATAGTCCATCCAGGAGTTTTAGAACCATCGAAATAAAATCTCATGGTTCCTCGTTTATCTATAGTTGTTAGCCAAAATCGAGTAATCACTCCTGGTCCATCCTCATCAAACATTACTTTTTCGATACGACCTTCTACAGTATCAGTTCGCTCAACGCCAGAGCCATCGTCATTAGCAAACCAACCAGGCTGGAATGGAGAAACGGAGCGTCTATCATGACTACTAATCTGTCGACAAACATATTCTATAGCAGGTTTTTTAGCTGATTCTTCATAAGAAGTCATTTCTGTCAACAAGCTTTCTGTAGTAATATCAAAGGCACTAAGAATAGAAGCACAAAGCAATAATACCGTATTCATATTTAACTAATTTTAAAAGTTCATTTTTACTTTAGCCGAATTAAGTTTATATACTACTGCAGAAGCACAAGCTGTTGAACCATCAGCAAACAGTTTCATTTCAGTGCTATTTTCATAGAGAGGGAAAATTCGTGTGGAGAAAGCATCACCGTCATTGATAAAACCTTCAACCATAGAGCCATCAATAAAAAGACGTAAGTGCAAAGTATCGCCTGCCACATGATAAAAATCTTTTCTAACCCTGTTAGGTATACCTTTTCTCATGCTACTCTTTGTTTGGTCTATTATAAGTGAATCGCTCTCTATATTGAAAAGAATTGTTGATGACTCACAGCCTAATGGATTATGACAAAGCGTAATACCAATCTGCTTTGCATCTCCTATATGGAATGTTATATCAGTCTCCAATTGATGCTCTATCTTATTGATCATCAGCGGCTTTTCTGTAATGTTTGAAGTCCAGTAATTTGTTTTCACATCACGGAGTTGCTTCAAAGCCTCAATAGGATTTTGCTTAATAACATCGTCTTTTAGAGTCCATACCCTTGGCAAACTATAGGCATGAGCCCACCCCATGATATTATTGGCTATTCCACTTATCTCATCAGGGATGATTGCCATTGAAACAAGATCACCATTATCATCATGCCAAAGAGAAGGTGACAACAGACGGTTTATTACCTCAAGATTCTTAGGTATTGGGGTATCTGGAACAAAACGCTCATTTATAAATTTTCCCGTCCAATACTGAGTCCGTGCAGGTATGCCCTTATTCGGTGTTCTGTTTACAGACAGCACATACTTGTCACCAATCTTAATAAAACAAGGCATTTCCCAGAATATTCCCGTTGCATCGACGCTTGGGTTGCCTTCATATAATGGGTGTAGGTAGGTCCAATGCTTCAAATCATCAGATTTGTAAAGAGGCAGCAGCCCATGGGCATTGTTTCCATCTACGCCATATCCAATAATCATATACCAGCAACCATTGTCTTTAAATACATACTGGTCACGCATGTCGGTACGGCTATAACCTGGTGCTGGAGCTTTGATTACAGGATTGCCTTCATACTTATTCCATATTAGCAGACTATCGTCCATAGGAGACGCCAGTCCAACGCCAGTAGTATCACCACCGCAAGTGTAGATAATCATAGGTTTACCAGCATCATCGATAATCGCATGCCCCGACCAAATTCCAGCATGGTCATAGTCCTTGTCAGGACTGATTGCCGGTATCTGTTCTTCCCAATGCAAAAGATCACTCGAAATGAAATGTCCCCAATTTATTTGCCTCAATGTGATAGCAGAGGCATTCTTCTGGTTGAAAATATGATACAGACCCTTATACTTGATAAGTCCATGAGTTTCATTTGTCCAGTTTGCAGCAGGAAGCAAATGGAATACCGGACGATTAAAATCCTCAGCAAAACGAGAGGCAGGAATCGATAAACAAGGACGCTTACTTATATCAAGCAAGCTATTATCTGAATTATTAATACTTACCTCATCTATAACACCATTTATTGAAGAAAGGCTAAATTCTTGCGGAGTTTCTTTATAATAACCACAACCTAGCATCATCTCATCTACATTTAACCTTTTCTTTAAAGAGAATAGCTTTTTATTATTTACATAAAACAATACCTCTTTTTTATAAACACTTACTCCTATCTTGTACCAAGTAAATGTTTTCAGTTTAACCTCTGCTACAGTACATATTTTTGTAGAATTGTCTATAACCGTTAACCTTCCCTGTTCATCCGCCCCTACAGAAACAGAGTGTCCATTTCCTTTCAATGCGATGAATGCTCCATATTCATTAGGGAATGATTCTAAAGCAAAGTAAGCACTTGCAGAATGTATGTCGGATTTACTGTAACTTAACCATGTAGAATAGCCGTCGGTACGTAAGCCACAACCCGTTATGCCTTTTGTCTCTTCGCATTCCTTTAATGAATGGAAGCATAAAGTTTGGCCTTTAGCTGTTAGAGCATCAGGTCCCTCTAAGTGCCAAATTATCTGCCCCCACAAATGGGAGCAAATAACTGAAATTAGCATTATAACAAATAATCGTCTCATTGATTTCTACTTAAATGCTGCATATCCAGGATTCTGAACGTAAATACCACCAGAAAATCCGTATTGATTGTTAGGTATAGCTAGGTATTCATCCTTTCCTGCAGTAAACTTAGAGTTAGCATAATAGATGCGTTTACTCTTTTCAACTGTCAAGAAATTATTCATCACCTTATCAGCTATTCCCCAACGGACTAAATCGAAAAAACGTTCTCCTTCCATTGCTGTTTCAAGTCTCATTTCGGTTCTCAATGCTTTACGGGCATAATCTTGTGTCCAGTTATCAGCAGCATAAAGACCTATAGAATAGTTTGCGGCATTTTTACTCTTGTCAGTAAAATCTTTGACATAACTGCTATTTTTAGCACGTTCACGAACTTTATTAATCAGTGCACGAGCAGTCGTCAAATCACTGCCTATTTCTATTAAGGCCTCTGCCTTCCAAAGTAACACGTCAGCATAGCGAATAATCTGCCAATTCATTTGACTTGCACCCCACGGCCATCCCTGCATCATATCAGGACTTTCCGGAGAGACCCAGAAACGTTTTGTACAATTATATCCATATGTGCCTTTATCACGAACCCATCCATTACATGGAGTTTTCATATAAGTCTTCCATGAGATATTCGGACGACCGACAACAAAATCAAGGCGAGGGTCCACAGAAGGTGTTACATTAGATAAAGAATATGTATTATCTCCATTGTCTGTTACCTTGCTATAATCGGATTTAGACTGATAAGTAAAATCAGGCAGTCCGTTGGCATCAGTCTGATAGGCATTAACTAAATCCTGACTAGGCAAGAAGAATCCGTCACCTCCATAAGGGCTGCCACCACCAGGAGAATTAAGAAGATTACTCCAGTTTATACGACCTCCGTTAATAGTTCCGTCATTCATTGAATACTGTATCGCAAAAACTGACTCTTTTCCATTTTCGTTTGCAATAAGGTCAAGTCCCTGAAAATCACTCAGCAAGTCATACTTACCACTATTTATCAGTTTATCACAAAGGTCCACGACGTCCTTCATCAAAGTTTTGTCAACAGATATTACTGCATGAGTAGTTTCATCTTGTTTGTATGCCTGATAGAGTTTTATCTTGGCAGCATAAGCATAAGCAATATATTTATTAACGCGTCCAACCTCAGACTGAGATTCTGGCAACACCGCTGCAGCATCAAGCATCTCCTGAGCTAATTTACCTAAGATTTCATCTCTAGTATATTGATTATTACTGATAGTCTTATAGATTGAATTGTTGGCTACATTCTCATCAAAATATGGGATTTTATTGAACAAACGACTCATTTCAAAATAAAAATGCGCACGCAGTACTTTCATTTCAGCGATACGTATATTCCTATTTTCTATCTGTCCATCAGTGGAATTGTCAAGAACTCGCAAAGCAGAGTTACAACGCTGAACACTACAGTATAATTGATACCATTTACCATCAAGATTACCATTGGTTGCATCAACATCAAAAGTTTCCATTTTATGGATTTCGTTGACATCACCAACACCACCGCCACCTTTATATGCGTCATCGGAACGTACCTCACCATAACTCCAGTTAGTTGTAGGGTAAATCCATACACTGTTAGATTGGCCACCAGGACCACCCAATGCAGCATAAGCCGCATTTATAAGCAAGTCTACACCATCTGCTGATGTCATTGTTCCATTGCTCAATGTAGCCTGAGGAGGATTATCAAGAAAAGAATTTTCATTGCAACCAGCAAACAAAAGGCTTATCGCACTTACTAAGAATATATATTTGAGTTTCATGATTCTTATATTTTATATTTATAATTAAAGTGATTAGAAGCCGAATGACATACCGAAAGAGTATGTACGTGGCAACGGATACGAATATCCCAGAACTTCAGGATCGGCACCAGTATAACCTGTGATTGTAAACACGTTCTGTGCCTGCAAATATACACGTGCTGTGCGTAAACTCAATTTATTAAGCAATGTCTGTGGCAAAGTATAACCAAGTGTCAAGGTCTTCAGTTTGATATAACTACCATTTTCGATATAGAATTCAGATAGTTGGTCCTCATTATTGGAGTTAAGGGTTGTCAAGGCCGGAACCTTACAATCATAATAACCTGTTGACTCAAAACTTTGATAAGCCTTCATTGCATCAAGAAGACGTGTTGAGTGATTGCCAGTCCAGCATTGGAAGAGATCTGTGTAATATTTTGAGTTATTGTATGCATCACGTATCATACCGTTAAAGAACATACTCAAGTCAAATCCCTTATAAGAGCAACTAAGATTAAGTCCGCCTATGAATTTAGGATTATCACTACCCAACCATGTGCGGTCATTAGTGTTGATTTTTCCATCACCGTTAGCATCTACATATTTAATACGTCCCACACCTGGAGCACCAAACTGCACATCATACTTGCTTTTATATTCGTTAACCTCAGCCTGTGTATGGAATATGCCATCTGTCTTATAACCGAACCAAGAACCAAACGGTTGACCGACCAGAGACTTATCAACACCATTACCACCACCATAAGTATAATAGATATCCTGAGATAATCCGGTAACTGTATTCTTATAGATAGCCATATTAAATGATGCCTCATAGTTAAAGTCCTTTACATGGTCACGCCATGTTAAAGTTGCCTCAAACCCTTTATTATCCATATCTCCACCATTATACCAAGCATATCCACCCTCACCAATAACAGCTATATATGGACGTTCAACAAGCATGTTTTTTGTCTTCTTATAGAAATAGTCCAATGATGCATTAAAACGTGAGCGCAAGAAAGAAGCATCAAGTCCCAGGTTGGTTTGGGTTGTAGTTTCCCATGTAAGGTCAGGATTTGCAGAACGTGTCTTTAAAGCACCAGCTGCAAGTGTACTACCATCACCATTAATATTATAACTTGCATCCTTTAAACTAACAAGATACTTATTATAGAAAGCATCATTAGGAATGATATCATTACCGTTTATACCCCAAGAAGCACGTAGCTTCAATTCATCAAGCCACGAAGTGGTGTTTTTCATAAAGTTTTCTTTTGATATTCTCCAACCAGCAGAGAATGAAGGAAACACCTCAGCGTCATTATCTTTACTTAATCGTGAAGAAGCATCACGACGAACTGTGGCAGAAAGAAGATACTTTTCATCGTAACTATAATTAAGCTTTCCGAAAACTGAAACCATAGAGTAATAACTGGCATTACCATTTACGGTCTGTCCGGATGTCACAGCATCAAGATATAAATAATTTTTATCTTCTATAGCTAGATTTGTACCATAGCCAGACTCTGTTTTGTTAGCGTATTTCTTTGTTTCTACACCTAGCAGACCTGTAAAACTGTTCTTACCGAAATCAACATTATAGTTGGCAGTATTAGTCCATACCCAATCTGTCTGTCGTACCTGTGACTGTGTAAGCTTGTTTACCTGGTCACGACTCCACTTCGGTTCCCATAGTTTATTGTTTTCATTGTAGTAATTGATACCGAAGTTAGAGCGGATCAATAGATTCTTAATCGGTTCTATTTCAATGTAAGCATTTCCAAATACACGCCAATATTCATGATTGTTGTTTTTCTGATTTTCTTGTAAGCGTAGCGCATTAGGTGTATCTCCAAGCACATCACTGATTGCATCATTATAATTGCCCATAGAATCGTATACCGTCTTGGCCGGATGCTGCTTGATAACATTTTCATTAATTCCACCGTCTTGAAGTGTTTGAGTCCAGTAATTAACTGATATATTCTCACCAATGCGCAAATGATTATTCAAGAATTTATAATCACTGGCCAGACGGGTATTGAAACGTTTGAATTCTGTAAACTTAACTAATCCCTTATGATCAAGGAAGTTCAACGTCAGTGTAGTAGAACCCGTATCTGTACCTTTTGACAAGTTAATGTTATAATTCTGCATCCATGCCGTCTGATAAATCACATCACGCCAGTTTGTGTCCTGAGCATTAACTTTAATGCCATTAAGTCCTACATAATCTTGCATTTTAGGAGTATTACCATTCCCGTAAACTTCACTAGAAGGGGTTGCTCCATTATTGGCATACTTATAAGCCTGCCAATAAACTTGCCCCCACTCATCAGCATTCAGCATATTAAATCCACTAGTATATTTTTGCGCTGTAAGAGATGCATCCACCGTTACACGTGTTTCACCTTTCTTTGCATGTTTTGTAGTGATAATTATCACTCCGTTAGCAGCTTGCGCACCATAAATAGATGCTGAAGCGGCATCCTTCAATACTTGGATTGACTCAATATCGTTGGCGGAAATTATAGACGACAAGTTCTCACGCGTCATGACTCCGTCTATAACATAAAGTGGAGAACTTGCTCCATCACGGAATGAGGATCTACCACGCACCAATGTAGAAGTATTGGTTCCTCCAGGTGTTCCGTCAGTGGTGATATTCATACCTGGAACACGACCTTGCAGACTTGACAAAACGTTACCTGTTGGAATATCTGCAACATCTTTCATTTTAACAACAGAAACAGAACCAGTAAGGTCTGCTTTCTTTTCCGACATATAACCAGTGACCACCACTTCTTTAAGAGCCTGTGTATTTTCACGCATAATCACTTTCATGCCGTTTGATGCCCGTAAACTTTGGGTGACAAACCCAATATAGCTGAACTCCAAAGTTGCATCAGCATTACTCACTTTAATTGAGAAATTACCATCCATATCTGTAACAGTGGCATTCCTTGTACTTTTTTCTCTTACTGTTAAGCCGATAACAGCCTCGTTGTCAGTTGCAGAAATAACATTACCTTTTATCAGTGTTTCCTGAGCGTTGACAACCAGACTCACGAACAGTAATGCCATGACAGTACACATTCGAAATAAACTTTTCTTTTGCATAATTATTTAGGTTAGTGATATTTTAGGTTTTACACTTTATTATTTTCTGCAAAGGTATAATTGATTATGTCTGCTCTATAACATGAATGTTTCTAAGAATGCGAAAAATCGTTCATGCAACAAATTTGTGATTGATTGAACGATTTTTCGCATTTACTTATAAAAGATAAAATGACTTCATATTTTGCGTTTCTCTAGGCTTATTTCACTTCGCCAGGTAAGATTCCAAAATATTCTTTATAGCATTTAGAAAAATAAGATGGTGAAGAGAAACCTACTTCATAAGAAATTTCGGCAATCGTTTTCCCTTTAGATTTAAGAAGACGCTCTGCCTGTTTCAAACGTGTTATACGTATGAGCTCCACTGGCGAAGATCCTGTCAAAGCCTTAACTTTACGATAAAGCTGTACACGACTCAATCCCATATCTGCGCTTAAAGTTTCCACGTTCAATTCAGCATCTGACATCTGGGCTTGTACATGCTTGCGAAATTCATTGATAAATAGCGTATCGGCATCTTTCGGCTTATCATTCATAAGCTCGTTACTACTAAATATATCACGAAGCAAAAGACGATTATTCAACAGATTCTTTATTCGTGCCAGCAACACCTTTCCACTGAAAGGTTTAGTGATATAAGCATCTGCACCATAATTATAACCTTCAGTACGTTGGTCTTCCTGTGTACGTGCTGTTAACAAAATCACAGGTATATGACTGGTAACCGTTTCGCGTTTCACACAATCGCACATCTCCAAACCATCCATAATAGGCATCATGACATCACATATTATCAAATCCGGTACATATCTTAGCGCCTTTTCAAGTCCAGCCTTTCCATCCGAAGCCAACTTTACATCATATTCAGCTTCAAGCAATGAAGTAACATACGTACGAATATCATCATTATCATCAACGACTAAAATTGTCGGTTTGTCATCATCAGTAACAATACTTGTCATTTGCCGAAGTTCAACATTTTCTTCGTTTTTATTCATTGTTTCCTGTGCGACGACAAAGGTCTCATCATTATTTACAGAAGCCTGCCGTAAATATTCATTACTATTTATATTACCTATCTGCAATGTAACAGTAAATACAGAGCCCTGTCCTTCTATACTTTTCACACTTACCACGCCACCTAATAGCTCCACAAACGCTTTCACTAAAGCCAATCCAATACCGGTTCCTCCGATGTTGCTATTACGTGCTTGATAGAATCGGTCGAAAACATGTAACACCTTATCTTTAGGTATTCCGATCCCATCATCGGACACAATAAATGTAAACATACCATTATTTTCTTTAACAGACACACAGATATGCCCACTATCATGCGTATATTTCAGAGCATTCGACAACAGATTATAACAGATACACTCCATTTTATTCAAGTCAGCACAAACAACCAGACTTTCAGGTATTTCTGTAGAAATAGTTATTCTCTTTGTATTAGCACTAGGGAGAAATCCCATTATCCACTGACGCATATTTTCCGCCAAGTCAAAAATACTTAAATCTACGTCCATCTTTCCATTCTGCACTTTACGGAAATCAAGAATCTCACCAACAAGCCTCAGCATCACATTCACATTTTTACGTGCGACAAGTAACAACGAACGTTGGCTAGCACTTATTTCCTTGTCATCAATCAATCGTTCGACAGGATCAGCTATAAGTGTAAGCGGCGTACGGAACTCATGACTTACATTTGTAAAAAACTGAAGTTTTGCTTTTGCCGTTTCGTCAGCCAATCTCCGTTTCATTACTATTGTGCGATAGATGTATACAAAGAAACTGATAATTAAAATAATAATAACAACGGACAGAAACAAATAAATCTGCTGATGATTATATTGTGCAAAATATTGGTCTACCTTACCATGCAATTCTATAAGCCTAGCTCGCTGATGATTTATTTCATCCACTTGCATTAACATTGCATGCGCATTTTCAGGTGTAACAATAGTCGATTTTAGATAATTGTCTTTCTTAAATGGTTTCTTTTTCAAGATATTCATTGCCAACTGCATCACTAAATCACCTCGCGTCGGATAGATATATGATGCGGATAGTTCATGGCTAGCGACATTATGAAGTCCTCCATCGGACGTTGGCAACCCATCAACTCCAATATAAATTATATTTTTATCAAAGCCCAACTTTCTTGCAGCCATCCTTGCTCCCATGGCCATACGATCGTTCTGTCCAAACACGCAGTCAATATCTTTTCTTTTTTTCAGCAGGCTGTCCATTAAATAGGAGCCACTTTCTTTTGTCCAGTCACCATGCAAACTTCCAATGAGTTTTATACTAGGAAATGAATTCAAAGCATCGCAGAATCCTCGATGCCTCTCCACTGCTGGTGAAGATGACTCCAGCCCAGTTATCTCCAGTACATTGCCTTTACCTTTAAGGGACACTCCTACATATTCACCCATCACTTTACCTATAACATAGTTGTCTGCTCCAATAAATGCTGTATAGTTGCGTGAATCTGTCTTCCTGTCAAAAAGAATTACTGGTATACCTTTTGCATAAGCTCTATCTATAGCTGAAGAAATTGTATGCATCTGATTTGGTGACGCTATTAGCAAATCTACACCTTCATCTATAAAATGATTAATTTGTTCTATCTGTCGTTGATCATTATCATCTGCTGAAGCAAAACGAATATCTACATTCTCATTAGAAAAAGATGAAATACTTAGTTCGTCATTCAGTTTATCTCGCCAAATATCTTCACTACATTGAGACACACCAATAACATAATGTTTGTTTTTCGGAGTACAAGCAGAAAGTGATATTAACAATAATATATATATAAATGCTTTCTGATACATATTTAGATATAAAGTTCTATTCATAACAAAGTCTTTTCTTTGCAAATTTACAAATTAAATTTATTTTATCAAAAGAATGAGATTTTTCTTTTATCAATTTATTGGAGTGCATTATATTTATACTATATTTTCAACACATAGAATTTACCTATCTATGAATAATGAATATGAAAAATAACGATTGTTACGATTTACAACTTTTCCTTTCTTAATTTCTCTCTATATTCACGAGGAGACATCCCTAACATCGACTTTACAAATCTACCAAAAAAAGAAATATTTGGAAAATCCATATCCACTACAATCTCTTTAATTGATAAATCAGTATATTTCAATCTATAAAGAATAGCTTCCATCGTATAATCATGAATATACTGCATAGCAGTCTTACCTCCAGCCTTACTGATAACTTTAGAGAGATACTTTGGAGATACATTCAGCATCTCACCGGCCTTTTGCACTGTTCTTATTTTACCATCATTAGCTGTCAGCAACTCAACAAAACGGCGAAACAACACACCATTCTGACTCTTATCTGCAGTAGCATCGGGTAAACCATCCATCTTAATTTTAGCATCTGTAATTTTAAAGAACTCCATTACAAGAGCTTGAAAAAGAAGCTTTATTATATCATGATTGTATTTTTGATCATCATCCTTATTCATGTGAATCTTAGTAAGTTCGTAATAGTGTTCTATTATCTCACCCTCCTCATCAGATAAATGCTGTTTAGGTGACTTGTCTAAAAGACCAGAAATATTCCATATCGCATCTTTTAGGAACAATGAATTATTAATGGCGGCAGTAGTAAAAACCAACATCTTGAATTCTACATCCTGACTCATCATGTAGTCTTTAACATGCTGTCCAGCTTGGCATAATATATAATCTTGCGATTTCAAAAGATATACATTATCATTGAGCGTAAGCTGCAATCTCCCTTTTTCGCAGTATACAAAGACATTGAATTCAAGGTTTATATCTTCATAATCAGCCAATGAAGTCTGCGTAATATTGTCTATCAATATTATACCATCATCATTGTAGTATATTCCATCTTCCTGCTGTACCCTTCCGAAAGTTATTTTTTTCATACCAGTAATGTTTTTGGTTTATTTTGCAAAGTAAATGTTTTTTTCGCAACAACTACTGTTCTGTATTCCATTTTTACTGTTTTATTATTCTTATTTCTTTATCCATAACACAATTTGCACAATTAAAGGATATTACAGAACACTTAAAGGTGTTCCATTTGCTCTATTTTTGCAGTCGAAATATAAATAAAAAAAATTATGGAAACTAAATTCAAGGTAGCATTATTTTTTATGTTGATTTTCCTAAGTTCATGTAGGAAAGGAGATAACAGCAATAACGAAACAGCTGTTAGTGTAAAAGTACAAACCGTCGGTATTGCAACAGATAACAATTCACAGTTCTATTCCGGAACAGTAAAAGAAGAGAATGGAGTCGCATTGAGCTTTATCAATGGCGGAACTATTGAGCAAATGGCTGTTGATGAAGGACAATATGTCAAAAAGGGACAGCTTATAGCAATATCAAATACTTCGCAGGCATATTACCAATGGCAGGCTGCTCATACACAGACCTTGCAGGCCCGCGATTACTATAATAGATTGATGCAACTGAAGGCCACAAATAGTATTCCTGCAGTACAGTTGGTTGAAGCACAAAGCAAGTTGCGTGAGGCAAAGTCACAAGAGGCCATTACAAGTAAGATGATAAGAGACTGTAGTATCAGGGCTCCCTTTGATGGATATATATCAGAGAAGACTGGCGAAATAGGATTGAACGCGGGTCCAGGGATGAGTATTGCGAAACTTGTGAAAATAGATCATGTGAAAATAAACGTATCTGTGCCAGAACAAGAAATGAGTTCTATGAAAGTAGGCAAACCTGTAAAATTGCAAGTTGATGTACTTTCGGGCAGAGTATTTGCTGGCAAAATATCAGAAGTAGGTGTTGAAGCAGATATTCTTTCTCACTCTTATCCTGTAAGTATCAGCATAAACAATCCAGATCATAAACTTCTACCAGGTATGATATGCAAAGTATATATAGGTGTATCACACAATAGAGGTATTATTATTCCGTTCAAATCAGCTCAGATGGATAACAACAACAGATATTACGTTTGGGTAGTAAACAAAGGAGTTGCACGACGTAAAAGTATCTCCATTTGTGATGAAAACGAAAACGGAATCAACGTCACAGGCGGATTGTCTACCGGAGAAGAACTTATCATTGAAGGAATGCAAAAGCTAAGTGATGGTTCACGTGTAAATATTATCAAATAGGAAAGGATTCTATGATGAAAAAGACGATGCAAGAATGGGCAATGCGTTATCACAAAATTGTGATATTGATAGTCAGCTGCCTTATGGGGATTGGTATTTGGGGACTTGATAATATGAAGAAAAATGAATTCCCTAATTTCATTATCCGTCAAGGATTGGTGGTTGCCTTATATCCTGGTGCTACATCAGAGAATGTTGAACAGCAAGTAACCAAACCACTTGAGAATTATATATTCACATATAATGAAGTAAAGCGAAAAAAAACGATATCATCAAGTCGTGATGGCATTAGTATTGTTCAAGTAGAGCTTAATGAGGATGTTAAAGATAAAGACGCTTTCTGGAGTAAGTTTCGTCATGGCTTGGATGCCTATGGACGACAATTGCCTCAAGGTGTAGTAGGCACAGAAGTAATTGATGACTTTGGTGAAACATCTGCTATGCTGATTGCCATGGAAAGCAAACAAAAGACATACAGACAACTGAATGAATACATGAAGCAGTTGGAAGACAGTCTGCGAACGATTAACGATATAGGTCGCATTCAGGTTTACGGAATGCAGAAAGAACAGATAAGTGTCACTATCGATAATGAAAGACTATCTCATTATGGTCTTACAAGCGAACAGGTTGCAGACGCACTTATGAAGAAAGGATGTGTTACTGGTTCAGGTCGTATAAAAGATGGTACCACTGAATATCCAATTTATGTAGATCTTGGAATGCAGAAGGTTTCAGAACTGAAGAATATACAAATCATTAATAATCCAGCAACACACTCATCTGTCAGACTGATGGATATTGCCAATGTTAGAAAAGAATATCCAAAACCAGAATCGTATATCAATTACAATGGTTCAAAAACTCTTCTTCTGAGCATTGAGATGAAAAAAGGCTCAGATATTACATCCATGGGAGAGAAAGTGAATGAAAAACTGTTATCCATTAAGCAGTCTTTTCCAAAAGATGTAAAGATACAGAAGATTACCGACCAGAGCAAAGTAGTAGAAGACAGTATATATTCATTCTTCGAAGAACTTCTTATTGCCATAGTAGCAGTTATTGGAGTTGTTCTGTTACTTATGCCTCTTCGTGTTGCACTTGTCGCCTCAGGCACTATCCCTGTTACGATTGCAATTTCCCTTGGTGCATTATATGCTTTTGATATGGAACTTAATACAGTCACACTGGCTGCATTGATAGTTACTCTTGGTATGATTGTAGACGATTCGATTGTTATAATTGATAATTATATAGAGCTCCTTTCATCCGGCATATCCCGTTGGCATGCTGCTATAGAGAGTGCTCGCCACTTTTTTAAATCAATACTTTCAGCCACACTGTCTATAAGCATAACATTCTTCCCACTTATAATCTTTATGAATGGTGGTCTTACAGAGTTCTTTGAGAGTTTCCCGTGGGCTATTACCATCATTCTGTTCATCTCTATGTATGTGGCACAACTTGTAGTACCAATATTGCAGTATTTTTTTATTAAGCCAGAAAACATATCAATAATCAACAGAGACAACAGGAAAAAGAAATTCTCAATATTAGAGTGGTTACAGGTAAAATATAAGTTGTTACTTGACTTGTGCTTCAGGCATCCCGCTATAACTATAGGTTCGGCGGTGCTAAGTGTTATCATAGGATGTGTTATGCTATCCATGGTTCCACAACAATTAATGCCCGATGCAGAGCGCAATCAGTTTGCCGTAGAGATAAATCTCCCAACAGGTACAGTGCTTGACCGAACAGCTCAAATTTCAGATAGTTTAGAGAATATGATACGGCGTGATAGTGGGGTGGTTTCAGTTACATCGTTTATAGGAACTTCTTCTCCACGTTTTCATATAGACTATGCACCACAGTTAGGTGGCAGTAATTTTGCACAGTTTATCGTCAACACGACTGACAATAAAATGACAGAACTACTTGTTGACAAGTATAAGAATAAGTATTCGAACTATTTCCCTGATGCAAATATACGTATCGTACAGCTATCATTCAATGATGATGCCCATCCTGTGGAAGTTAGACTTACAGGTGGAGATTTAGATTCACTTTCCAAGGCAGCTGATATTATAGCCGAGCGAATGCGTAAAATGCCAGAGCTACAATTGGTACGAACTAGTTTTGAAGAGCCATTACATTCATTGCACATCAGTCCTGACGAACAACAAATGCACATGCTTGACATGACAAATGCTGGCCTTCAGCAGACTATGATGTTACAGTATAGCAGCGGGCTCAAGGTTGCAACACTTTGGGAGGGCGACTATGGAACAGATGTAGTTATGAAGTCACAACGCTCAGACAGTGCAACAGTGAATGATGTAAAAAACGAGCTAATACCTGTACATTATGGTTTTGGCAACGCTCCATTACGTCAGTTAGCCAAATTCAAAAGCCAGTTGGAATATGGGCAAATTACACATCGTGGCGGTTTGCGTAGTGTTACTGTATCATCAGAGGTATCAGGTAATAATAATGTGATCGCTTCAACCGAACATCTCATTAAAAAACTGGATAATGTACATCTACCTAACGGAGTAAGCCTTTCGTATGGAGGTCGCTATGCTGGGGATAGTGATCAGATGCCAGGCATAATAATGGCATTAATCACATCTGTGGTTATCATCTTCTTCATTCTGTTATGGCATTTCAAGCGCATAGGTATATCTCTACTAATGATGTCATGTCTGGTGCTATGCGTCTTTGGGGCAGCCCTAGGTCTCATCATTCAAGGAGTCAACTTTAGTATAACAAGCGTGCTAGGCATAGTAAGTCTTATGGGAATACTTGTACGTAATGGCATCATACTCTTTGACTACGCCCACGAGATAAAACAGAAAGAGCATCTCACTACAGCCGACTCAATCTATTATGCCGCACTTAGGCGTATGCGTCCTATCTTCCTTACATCGGCAGCAGCCTCTATGGGTGTAGTGCCAATGGTTATCAGTGGTAGTTATATGTGGGCACCAATGGGAGCCGTGATATGTTATGGGACAATGGTTACAATGCTTTTCATACTCACAGTGATGCCTGTAGCTTATAAAATGGTAGTAAAATGAAAACAAAAAGAATAATTACATTGGCGATGGCATTGGTAATGCCATTGGCCTTGCTAGCACAGCATAGTTATACAGCCGAAGAAGTTAGTAAAATGGCAATAGAACATAATATATCTGTTCGCACTGCCGACAACCAAATTAGTCAGGCATCAGAAACCCGTAAGGATACATATAATGCCTTTTTGCCAAAGGTTAGCGCATCTGCTATCGGATTTGCTGCTGACAAGCATTTGCTCGATCTGAACTTGGGACTTGCCAGTTATTCTGCATTAAAGAATGGTGTAACAGCGGGCGTATCCGTGATGCAGCCTATTTATGCAGGTGGTCGCATCAGCAATAGTTATAAACTATCCAAGTATGGGGAAGACGCTGCACGCATTCAGAAAGACATCTCTATACGTCAAGTAACATATAATGCCCAAAGATATTTCTGGCAGGTTGTAGACTGCAAAGAAGCAATCCGCACGCTGGATGTTTCTGATTCACTTTTGAACAAGTTACACATAGATGTGAGTTCAGCTGTCAAAGCTGGACTAAAGAACCGTAATGATTTATTAAAGGTTGAATTAGAACAAAATAAGAATGAGAGTGCACGTATTAAACTTAACAATGCCTTAAACCAAAGTCTATTACTGCTAGCTCAGTATATTGGCAAACCTCAGACATCAATAGACATCTCCTCTCCTATTGAGATTGGCAAGCAACCAAATCTATATACGATGGAAGTATCTCCATCAGATAAGGTAGAACAAAGACCTGAATATAAGTTGCTGAAGAAAAATATTGATATAAGCCAAACTAATCTTAACATCGAAAAAGGAAAGTCACTCCCTACCCTTAGTGTAGGAGCATCATATTCCTATGATAACTTTTTTGATAAGAACAATTTATCAGGAGCTGTTTTTGTGACCTTGTCTGTTCCAATATCCAACTTATGGGAAGGTGGTCATAATGAGAAAAAAGCCAGTTTACAGTTACAGAATGCGATGGAGACATTACAAGACAACAGAGAACTTTTAGCTATTGATATACAAAAGGCACATGATGATGTGATTGAAGCATGGCAGCAGATAAAAGTATGTATAAAGTCTATAACACAGGCTGAAGAGAATCTACGTTTAAACACTAACACATATCGTGCAGGAACAACGACCATGTCCGATATGCTTGATGCTCAAGCAGCACTACAGAATGCAAAGAATGAATATATTCAGGCGTATGCAGCTTATCAACTATGCATAGTAGATTATAAGAATAAAACAGAGTAACGATATTCTTCCTATTCAAATAAAAATTCCCAAGAGCTATTTCACTCTTCAGAGCAATTTAGCACTTGGGATTTATTTATATAATTTGTATTACAGATAACCTACTATTTTATGGCATTACCAGTACAAGCATAAGGGAAAGACTAATCGTTGCTTTCATTATTTGAAGTTTTAATCCTCTTTTTTAAGAAAAATATGAATAACAAAGACATAAGACTTATTGCAGCCAGCATTCTGAAAGAAGAGAGATAACTAAGCAGTTGTGAACTTCGCAAAACCTCAGACCCTAGAAGGGTGTTGCATATACCATCAGCAGTTCCACTGCTCATACCTGAGCTTTGTAAGACATGAGAAACACCTTGCATTGCATCAGTAGCCGTGTTAGAATAAATATTAATGTTAGATGACAACTGCGCCTGATACATCGCCTGTGCATCAGATATGTGAGAACCTATCAATGCTATACCTACAGCTCCTCCCAATTGCTTTGCCATATTTCCTAATCCAGCTCCCTGACCAACATCGGCTCCTTTCAGTCCTTGTATAGACATCATTATAACAGGCAACATAAATAATCCTATACCAAGTCCTCTAAAGAGAAGTGGCACAAAAAGACCTGAATATGACGAACACTCTGACTGGAAGCTCATCCATGTACCAAAAATGAACGTACACAAGAAGCCACCTATAATAAGTAATTTAGGATCTACACCACGATCAATTGACTTCTGTGAGAATATCATTCCAACAGTAGACAAAATAGCTCCAGGCATAAGCGACAGCCCGCTTATAGTTGCAGTCCAGCCTAAATTGATTTGTGCCATCAAAGGGAATGTATAAACCGCAATATAGAGTATCGCTCCAATGATAAAGTTGAACATTATACCGATAGCCAAGTTTCGATGCTTTAATAACCGAATATTAACTGCTGGATTTTTCTGTATCATTTCTGTATAAACGAAAGCAGAAAGCCCTATCGCTGCTATGAGACTGAAGATGATAATGATATTGCTATCAAACCAATTTTTAGAATTGCCCTCTTCGAGTATATATTGCAGACTTCCAATACCAATGGAAAGAAATAGAATCCCCCACCAGTCAATATGTTCTTTGCGCTGATAATTCTTTTCATTGGGTATTGTCAACCATGACGTAGTAGCCGCAATGATTCCAAGAGGAACATTGATATAAAATATCCAATGCCATGAATAATTGTCAGTAATGAATCCACCAAGAGTTGGACCAAGTGCAGGACCGGCAGCAATTCCAATGCCATAGATAACACTTGCTATGCCAAGCTTCTCTGGTGGGTATGAAGCTACAAGTATTGTCTGAGATTGAGTCATCAGAGCTCCGCCTCCGAGTCCCTGAATAAAGCGCCATAATACCAGTTCCCAAAGTTCGCTTGAATTACCACACATAAATGAAGCTAAAGTAAAGACTACTATTGAAACCGTAAAATAGTTCTTTGTTCCAAACAGTTCGGCTAACATCCCACTTAAAGGAATAATGATCACATTAGAGATAGCATAAGCTGTAATGATCCAAGCCACATCTGTAGTTGATGCACCAATGCTCCCCGCTATATGACGCAAAGAGACATTTACGACAGTAGAATCAATGAGATCAAGCAACGATGCAACAATACATGTGCCGACAATAAGAATTCTTACAAAGCCTGTTGGGTATTCTGCGTTTGTAGTTGTAACATTGTTTTGCATCTTATTTTGTTTTTACAGATACGACCGCATTCATTCCTGGAAGGAGTGCTTTATTTTCACTACTTTTGGTAATCTTAATACGTACTGGAATCCTCTGGGTTATTTTTATAAAGTTACCAGATGCATTTTCTGCAGGTAATAAAGAGAACTTTGTGCTTGTAGCTGCACAAAAACTAGCTATCATACCTTTAATTCTGAGTCCTGGATAAGCATCTATTTTGATTATAGCTTGTTGCCCAGCTTTCATATTCTCTAATTGTGTTTCTTTAAAATTTGCAGTAATCCAAATGTCAGATGTACTTATTAGGGAAGCAAGAGCAGTGCCTGAAGGAATGAACTGACCAGGTTCCACATTTTTCTTAGATATAATACCGTTACATGGAGCTATTACAAAAGCATGCTTATACTGGTCTTTTGCTAGAGTGAGTTGAGCATAAGCCTGCTTGATATGGGCAAGAGCTTGCTTAAGTTGTGTATAATGAATATTAGTCTGCAGACGTGTGGTAGATTCTTGGGCAAAGAGAGCATTAAACTGTTTATCAGAAGCTCTTTCCTGAGCCTGTGCTATCTGCCAATTCGCTTTCATATTATCATAAGTCTGCTGGGTTGCAGCTCCTGACTTATACATTTTTTCGATTCTTTGAAAGTCTTTCTGTGCCTGCCATACTTTTACCTTGCCCTGAGATACATTCTCTTTAGCCGAACCAGCATTAAAGTCTGCGGTGCTCTCACCATACTTAGAAGCCAAGATCTGTTTCTTGCACGATTCAAGTTCAGTTTGTGCAGATGCCACTTGAGCCTCAGCTTGAATCATCTGGGATTTCAAGCCAACTGTGTCGAAAACTACGACCGTATCTCCTTTGGCTACTTTCTGATTATCCTGAAACATAACTTTAGTTACATATCCTGTTACAGATGTGCGTAGCGGAATTATATTACCGTCAATATAAGCATCGTCGGTAGATTCCTGACTCCAATCATCATATGCTATTACAGAACCAGAACATATGATTACAACACCCACTGCTATCGCTGTAAACAACATCTTTTTTGATTTCATATTTAAAGCTTTCATTATCCTATTGTTTTTAGTTGTTCTTATTAAGTAAAGTTTTCATCTTAGCGCCGTCCATCAAATATCCTATATTATGAATAGACTTATTTACCATTGCTTGCGCCTCATCATTTAGTTTGATTAGGTAATCTGTTAGCGTTATTGTACCATTTCTCAACTGTATTGATGCAACATCCTTTATGTTAGAGCGTATCTTGATAATCTGATCATCACTATTAGACAACTCTCTATTTTTAGCCAGATTTATGTTAAGATTATCAATCTGCCTATTCATTTCTATCTCATAAACAGACTTTTGATTACGTGTAATATCTCTATCTATTTTTATTAAATTACGCTGATGGGTATTACTATAAAATGCGTCAATATTCCAGGTTAACGAAACACCCACTATTCCCGAATAGTGAGTGGAATAGTCCATCATATTAAGTCCCGGACGTCCATAATATCCATTAGCAAAAAGGGATAGTTTTGGAACATATTCCGTATTGAGTTCTTTCAGTTTGCTGTCTGCACTCATAATTTGAGTACAGAAAACTTTATAATCGGGTCGTGTAGAGAAATTGCGATCCACAATCTTTGTAGGCTCAGGCAATTCAAGAACGGAGGCTGTATCAATAGGCAATTGAGCAAAAGATGATAGCGCAAGATACTGCTGACATAATGACATACGGAACTCTGTTTCCTGTTGTCCTAACTGAATAATATTAGCCTCTATCTCCTGAATATCTGTTTTTAGCGAGATACCATTCAAAATGGCTGCCGAGACATCTTTCTTTCTTAATTCAAGATCTGTTTTTTTAAACTGAACGACTTTAATCTGTTCTTTTGTAAGAAGGATGCTCTCAAACAAATTATCAATATTATCTTCTACCTGCAGCATCTGCGACCTAATTTGATAAGTTCTTGTAGTGTTGTCCAAATTACTAATTTGCTTTTTGATAGAACCAACACCACCATCATAAATAAGTTGAGAAACACCCACTCCACCTTGATATTGCAACTTTTTACCATCTCCGATATTGACACCAAACTTGTCCTCAATATCCTTAGGGATACTAATTGCAGAAATCTCTGATTGATATGAACTCTTAACTGATACAGAAATATGTGTAAGCCATTCTGAGTCAATAACTTTACGAGACTCGTTGCTTTGCTGATTTATTAAATCCAATCTAGCGGCATAAGGATATTTCTGGTAAGCCGACTGGATTAATTGATCTAGTGTGTAATGCTTGCAAGTCTGCGAGCAGGCAAACATTGGGAAAACAATTCCAGCAATCAATGCAATCTTTTTACCGAAATTGATTTTTACTTTTAACGCATTCATAACTTTTATTTCTATAACTATTTATTATCATTTTTACTTTGTTCGCATCGGTCAGAATGGTTTATTTATATCCATTTTGATTGATTTGACGCTGCAAAGGTATAACTCAAGCAATGATTAATCAATACTTCTTCGGTGAACACATATGATTACCTCGGTGAATTGCATATTAACTATGGTTACCTCATTATTCATCATTTATGTTATACTATTATGTTCAATAATTTTGTTGATTTATGGAGCAAAAAAAAAGTTATACCTATTTGGTTATAACTTGTTTTATAAGTTTCGGCAAACTCTTTCTTAGCGTTTTACGATAACTCTCCCATTTGTCTTGATCCCATCTAAAAATCATCATATATATAGGTCCTGCTATGAAAGGAAACATACAAAGACTAGATACAGTGATCACAAACTCCTCAATATCTTTGGTTTTTATTTCACCCTTCTGGTATGCCTCTTTCAGTTGGTTTCTGAAATTTGTGCTACGTTTATTTTCAATTATCTTTTTAAAGAACTCTGGATCCTTTGAAGCTTCATGTAAACCAAAAATAAGCATATTAGGATTATTGAAAGCAAAGTCGACCTCAGTTTCAATATACTTTTTTACCTTTTCATCAAAAGAGATATCTGAGTTAAGATTTTCTTTGAAAGTCTTTATAAACTGGGCTATTACAGATTTCATCGTCTCATGCGTCAACATTTCTTTATCTCTGAAATAATAATGAAGCATAGATCTATTAATAGTTGCAAGATCAGCTATATCTTGCATACGTGCACCTTGAAGCCCATCTCTTAAAAAGATTTGCTTTGCAGCTTCCAGAATTCTTTGCTCAGTATTGTTATCTTTACTTTTAACCATAATTGTTCAACAAATTTGTTGATGCAAAGATATATATTTTTTAGTATTGCACTTAATAATTTAGCGTTTTTAACACTAAAAAAACACTTTTAGCCAATTTATGTATCGCATTTTATGTGTTAGTATTATGGATAAAAGTATTGAATAAGATTATTATTAGTATTATGTTCTCCAATCTACACACTTAAAATATATAAGAAATAATCGTCTTACATCGCTTCATTTACATCCCCTTAAGTATATTCTGCAAAAGGAACGTCGCATTTTGATTCTTTGCGACACCTTGAGTTATCTTATAAGAATATGTGATGTCTGTTCCCAACTCTATTTCAAAACAATAATTATGGAAACGATCCGGATATACTTCCACCATTTTAGACAATTCCAAATCATGTGTCGCAATAACTCCAGTTACATTCTTACCAGAAATGTATTCAAGGAAAAGACGAGAACCATTTAACTTGTCTAGAGAGTTTGTTCCTTTCAATATTTCGTCAAGAATGATTAACGTCGGACCACTCAAACTGCTGATTAACTGACGAAGACGCAATAATTCGGCATTAAAGTAAGAAATGCCATGAGTCAGGTCATCTGTAGTACGCATACTAGTGAAAAGATTAAACTGTGAAACCGTCAAATTGTCTGCAAAAACAGGCATTCCCATCATTGCCAATATATAGTTTATGCCTAATGTTCGCAAGAACGTACTCTTACCAGCCATATTTGCTCCAGTAATAATATAATAGTTGTGGTCCTTTATAAGAAAATCATTCTTAACGGCTGTTTCATCAAGGAATGGATGATATAAATTATGTGCCTCAAAAATAATTTTGTCATCATCCAGAATATTAGCACTATGTGACTCAGGATGATTAAAACTGAATGTAGACATAGCCACAATTGCATCAACATCGCTTACTGTATCTATCCACGTGTCCATTTTCTCAACATAAGCATTCTGCCATTTCACAAACTTTCGAACAATAAATACATCCTGAAGAGCTACTGCATTTGAAAAGAAAAACCATAAGTTATTTGATCTTCTCTCAATACCAGCAAGTAAGCTTTGCATTTCCATGAAAGAAGGTATTGCCTCTGTAAGTAATTCTTTGGCATTAACAAGATGAGTAGATGTATAGTCCGCATCAGCAACATGTTTGATAAGTTTCACATAAGACACCAGTTGTGTATGCAGTTTATCCACTATTTTATATATTTCATGCAATGCTTTATGACACAATTTAATTGATATAAAAAAATTGACTAAAGCCAACATCACTGGTATAACATAGTTTATAACGCCCGCTCCAGTTAGTATAAGCGATACGACGAAACACAGGGTGAGTGTCCAAACTATCCAAGGAATAAATGACGAAGCGAAGAGACCAGACACTATAAAACTCTTAACAGACTTTACCGCCCGTAGTATTGCAACTGAATCAATATTTTTTCCTATGCCCAAAGACATGAATTTCATACGCCAGTCAACCTTATCATCGGCAGCAAGTTCTATAATTGCTTCATGATATTGCGTAAGTGAGTCTACCGAAGAGTGTGGTCTCACTGTAGACATAAACTTAGCCAAACATTTGTTTCCGCCTGAAGTAACAGTTCTATTTATTCTATTGAAGAGTGAATCTGCGCCAAAGCAATCAAGGTCAAAAGTAAAAGGATGATGAGCATCTACATATCTTTCTCCACTATCAAAACAAGAAAAATCGCCATTACTAGCTTTTATCTCATTCAGATATACAGAATCAAGACATTCCATAATATCGATCTTAGCGCTATTCCTAGCGTCAGCATATCTTACGCCAACATAAGCCAAAATACTAATTATAGCAATAGCGATAAACACCAATCCAAAATCTGTAACCGTGAAAAGAACTAAGAATCCTAGAAAAAGAAGAAAAGTCAACACTTCCCCCAATATGAATCCACGACTTTTATGCTTCAACGTGTTTATGTCCTTCACAAGCGCATCATGTCTGTCGCTATATAATGCTCGTATCTTTTGTTTTTCCATAATACAAAAATACGAATAAAGTTTCGGCAATGCTGCATTTTGAATATACTTTTAACATTTATATTAGGCCAATCTATAAACCTTATTTGACTATTATTTCGCCAAAACAGGACTAAAATGTCCAATCTTGGCGAAATAACGGATATCAAATATGCTTCAGAGTATATACTTTCCCACCTTTTTTCAACCATTTTTGGGGTTTCCTGAATACGGAATGGGACGTGCAAACAACTACTGCGTCATATCCTTCATTAGACAAAGAGTCCTCATCCGTCTCTACATCTACACCATATTCGCCCCTAACCTTATCTGCATTTACATGGGGATCATAAATAGTGATATGATGTGTATACCGATGAATCATCTCATAAATATCATAAGCTCGCGTATTACGAATGTCTTGACAATTAGCTTTAAAAGAAAATCCTAATAAAAGCACTCTACTTTTACCAACACTTAAACCACGAGATTTTATATCTACGATAACATGCCGTGCGAATTTCGGTGCCATCTTACTATTTACACGACGTGCGGCTTTAAGCAAAGTTGGATTATATCCTGCTGCAGAAGCCTTATCAATCATATAATAAGGATCAACAGCGATGCAGTGCCCACCTACGAATCCCGGATTCACCTTCACATAGTTCCATTTTGTTGCCGCACCTTTGTTAGCCTCATCGAAATCAATATCTAACGTTTGGCAAATTCCAAGCATTTCATTAGCGAATGCTATTAAAACGTCACGTTGACAATTTTCCATCATCTTACATGTTTCAGCGACCTTTATTGAAGACGCCTTATATGTACCATTTTGCAAAACAGATCTATAAAGCCTGTCTACGAAAGCAGCAGCTTTAGGAGTTGATCCAGAAGTAACTTTCTTTGTATTTGCGACAGAATGTTCCTGATCACTTGGATTAATACGTTCTGGTGAATATCCTACAAAAAAATCCTCATTGTACTTCAATCTCGATGATTTTTCTAACCGTGGAACACATTCTTCTTCCGTCATTCCAGGCCATACTGTTGACTCATAAATAACTATGTTACCAGGTGAGAGCACTGAACCTAAATCAACAGAAGACTGATAAAGTAATGTTGGGTCAGCTTTCAACTTCTTGTCAGCAGGAGTTGGCACAGCAACAATATAAACATTACAATCAGCCACATCACTCTGTAATGATGTAAGACTCAACCTTCCGGAATAGAGCAAATTCTTTACTATATCAATATTGACATCAATATCACCGATTTTCCCCATGTTAAGATTTTTAACTTTACACGCATCAATATCATATCCTATCACTTTAAATTTCTTAGCGAAAAGACATGCAAGCGGGAAACCAACATATCCTAAACCTATTACTGCAATTTTTATGTTGTTTTTTCTAATCATAGTAAATATTATTTATAAAAAGACTAATTACTTTCTTTCTAGTTTAGCATATCGTGAAGTCTTTTCTGGATTCCACGGGTCATCATAAGACCTAAAGAAGAAAAATTCCTGCAATTGAGCTATTGAGCGGACAATCCTCAGAAAATATCCAGAATAAGGAGACATCAATGGCATAAATCTTATAAGACTAAACTCTTGCCGAGCCCGCTCTGAGGTAATCATAATCAATCCAAACCCAAAGAAATTGAAACATAAACGTATGAAATATCCCAAGAAAACGACCTCTATTATATGTTCATTGAATTTCCACATCAGGTTAATAACATAAAACCCCCACACGAAGTTGAGAACACAGTCATACATTATACTTTCCATATTTGACAACCAGTTCAGAAACGACCAATTTTTATTCGGTAAGAGGATATCTATATGCTTACGCAATCTGAATCTCACCAGTGAGCGTGACCATCTAATACGCTGATGAAAAAGTTTGTACCATTTTGTTGGAACATTAGTCATACATATTGCATCATTTGCAAACACCACACGATACCCAGCCTTACGAAGTTTCTGGGTAATATCACCATCTAGTCCAGGCCCAACATCCCAAAAACCGAATGTGCGCAATGTCTTTGTTTCAAATGCACCGAAAGCACCTGATATAATATGATATATACCAAAGAAAGATGTTACAGTTCGTCCAACCTGAATACGTTTCAGATATTCTATTGCTTGAAGTGAAGTACAGATAGTCTTTTGAGAGTTTCTTACTTTAACACAACCACCTACTCCCTTTATTTTATCATCAAGATAAAACGGAAGTAAAATGTTTTCTATGGCATCAACATCTAAAGAAGAATCTGCATCCAAATGCACGATATACTTGCCCTTTGAGACGTTTGCTCCCATATTGGCAGCACTAGCCTTTCCACCTCTGACATCCATTCTGATATACTTATCTATGAGGTTGGCTTTTTCTAAGTCGGCACAGATATATGGTGTAAAATCATCCGATCCATCATCTATTATTATAACCTCATAATTACGGTATGTTTGTTCAGCAAGCGACTTTACAAGTTTATAGATATGCTGTCCTTCATTCTTTCCTGGTACGATTACGGATATCAAGGGATTATCTTTATATAATCTAAATTTTGCAAATTTCTTTAGCTTCTGCATTTTTTTTTGATGCAGATTAATATAAAACATAACAGCATATTCAACAATATAATATCTTGGCAGCTCAATGAATATAAGGAACCAATATGTATTTACTATGCTGGATAATGACAGATGTTGAAGATATGTCACAAACGTGTCGAGAAAATCAAAGAATTCATTAAACATCAAATCTTATTTTTTATACTAACCACAAATATCTACCTATAATAGCAGCTAAAGCTCCGACTCCAATCATTATAAGCCAAGAAATATAATTAAATGACTTTTTATTGGTTATCTCTACATCATGTATTTTTGGCACGTCAGCCGTGACAGGAGCATCACTTATCTTTTTATTATTTCCTAAGAAGTGTTTCATAACTGCTTCTGGAGTTGAAATATCCATCGGGTGCTCTGCTTCTTCATAAGTAGTTACATGATCAGCTTGATTAGGAACTAATTCCAACTGTTGCATATAAGCCTTTATATCGGTAATTTTATCTCCAACAATCTCAAACGTATAGTGCTGAGTATGACCAGGCTCGATAAATGCAGCAAGTATCTTAGCTCCTTCAACAACCTTATTTTTAAACTCATCAAGCTGTTTCTGACCCTCTCCTTGATAAAGAGTGCAGCTTATATATAGAATATGTTTTGTAGAAGCTACTTTATTTGTTGAGAAGACACGACACGCTGTAGCCACAACGTCATCGGTTGAGACTATAGTACGTCCATTTTCATCCAAAGTCCAGATCTTAGCTAGAACAAGTCCTACAATCTGATCCTTGTTTATCTTCCTTTCGATAAGTAATTTAAGTCTGTTTCTGAATGCATAGAAACTCATATAGTTGTCAAAATATGAGTTGATAGAATATAACGGATA